>CADCTB010000062.1 GCA_902805665.1 uncultured Acidimicrobiales bacterium | reverse complement strand
GGGGGACAGCCGGCGCCTTCACCGTGGACCGGGTCGGCCGAGCACTCATGGAGACACTCCCCGCGCGGATCGACGCGCTTCCCCTCATGCCGGGCGTGGCCGAGATTCTCGGTGCTGCCGTCGAGCTCGGCCTGCCGGTCGGGCTCGCCACCGGCCAAGAACGGAACCGCCTCCACCAACACCTCGCGCGCCTCGGCCTGGACCGACGCTTTGACGCCATCGTCACCGCCGAGGAAGTGGCCCGAGGAAAGCCGGCTCCGGACATCTTCCTCGAAACAGCGCGCCGGTTGGCGGTTGAGCCTGCCGACTGCCTCGTTCTCGAAGACTCCGTGCCCGGTTGCGAAGCGGCCACAGCCGCGGGGATGCGAGTGGTGGCCTGCCCCTCCCGGGTCAGCGCCGACTGCATCTACCCGGCAGCCGCACACCGGATCACAACGCTCGTCGATGTACTCGCCACCCCCTGGTGGCCCGTCCCGTAGCGCTTTCGAGCAGCCGAACCAGCGCGACCGATCGACGGCTCGGCGTGCGTGTCGCTCGACGCCCCGAATGCACAGAACGCGCCGGGCCGGGGTGGGTCGACATCATCACCCCGGGTGCACCCCGACCCGGCAACGAGGATCGTGGTGCCCCGGTATCCACCACTCAGGCAGTGAGGGACACCAGGGTTCCGGGTGGGTGCCCGGGCCAGGTCTGACCCAACGAATTCCGGCTGACGCTCTCGATGTGAGGGTTGTCTTGATAACGATCCGTCGGCCCGGCCCGGACATCCACTCGGTACCGACCAGTCGGGCGGAAGTGACCTACTAGGAGCCTGTCGCAAAGGCCCGTCGTTGTCTTGTCCGCCGTCCCGGCCGGCTGGTGCACCCCCACCCAGCAAGAGAAGGGACGAACCATGACCACCATGCCAGACCAGATCACCGGAGGGGTCGACACCCACCTCGACGTCCACGTTGCCGCCGCCCTCAATGCCATCGGCGGGCTGCTCGGCGTCGAGTCCTTCCCCGCCGACGGGCCCGGTTACCGCCGGCTCCTGACCTGGCTGGAGAGCTTCGGCACCGTCGTCCTGGTCGGCGTCGAGGGCACCGGCAGCTACGGGGCGGGCCTGACCCGCCACCTCCACGACAAGGGCATGCGCGTCGTCGAGGTCGACCGCCCCAACCGCCAGGAGCGCCGCCGGGCCGGCAAGTCCGATCCCCTCGACGCCGTCGAGGCCGCTCGAGCCGCCCTGTCGGGGCGGGCCAAGAGCCTGGCCAAGACGCGAAACGGCAGCGTGGAAGCCATACGGGTGCTGCGGGTGGCTCGCTCCAGCGCCCGCAAGGACCGGGTCCGGGCCCTCAACCAGCTCCGCAGCCTGATCTCCACCGCGCCCGAGGAGCTGCGCGCCGAGCTGCGGGGGCTGAGCATCTTCCGCCTCGTGAACAAGGCGGCCGGACTGCGGCCGAACGACCGCACCGACGTGGTCAACGCCACCAAGCTGGCCCTGCGCTCCCTCGCCCGCCGGGTGCGGTCCATCGACGCCGAGATGGCCGAGATCGACGCCGTGCTGGCTCCGCTGGTGGCGGCCACGGCACCCGACCTGATCACACTCAGCGGTGTCGGGACCGACACCGCTGGAGCTCTCATCGTCGCCGCCGGCGACAACCCCGAGCGCCTCCGCAACGAGGCCACCTTCGCCCACCTCTGCGGGGTGTCACCGCTCGACGCGTCGTCGGGCAAGCAGCTGCGACACCGACTCAACCGCGGCGGGGACCGCCAGGCCAACGCCGCGCTTTGGCGCATCGTGTTCACCCGGATGGCGTCGGACCCGAGAACGCAGCGCTACGTCGAGCGGCGGTGCAAGGAGGGCCTCACCAAGTCCGAGGCGATGCGGTGTCTCAAGCGCTACGTCGCCCGGGAAGTCTTCTATTACCTGGTCCCGCTAGAGGCTGCTTGACAACCCTAGGAGCATCGTTATGGTCTCGGGGAGGTCCTCACCGGTCGCAGCTCCGTCGCAGCAGGGCCCGGAAGCCGGTCGAACCGTGTAGTTCCCGCTGTTGGGATCGGAGATCCACGTGCGCCGCTGGCAGCTCGCGGAAGATGCAGCCGTATCGCTCCTGCCGAGGGGGGCCCGTCATGGGTCGACGTGGTTCGGAAGACTCGGTGACATCGTCCAGCAGCCGCCCTTCTGGGCCGCCGTCGCGGGAGCCCTGGCGCTGGGGGGCGGCGATCGCGCCCGGCGAGCGGCGTGGCGGGGGACCGTCTGCTACGGCCTGACCGGGATCCTCGCGAATCTGGTCATCAAGCCGGTGGTGCGGCGAAGTCGTCCACCCGGTGCCGGAGAGAACCGAACGGGCCCGGTGACGTCGTCGTTCCCCTCCGGCCATGCGGCGACCGACCTCGCCTTCACGCTGGCTGCCGCCCAGGAGATCCCGCTGCTGTTCCTCGTGCTGGCGCCGGCGACCACTGCTGCGCACTGGTCGTTGATCCGGAGTCGAGGCCACTACCCCAGCGATGTGTTCGTCGGTGGAGTGCTCGCTGTCGTGGTGGCGGCGGTCGCCTGGAAGCTCTGGCCACCCGGGGCGGCGGCCGACGATGACGACCCGAGGGGGGAAGATCCGACCTGCTCTTTTTCTTGTCGGGAAGGGGGGACTTGAACCCCCGGCCTCAGCGTCCCGAACGCTGCGCGCTACCAAGCTGCGCCACTTCCCGGAACCCCGATCCTACTTCAGTGGAGCGGGACGGTGACAGGGCGGTAGGCGGTGTCCTCGTAACGGCCCCCGCCGAGCAGGGCGGTGATGGCCCGGCCGAGGCGCATGGGGTCGAGCGGCTTGACCACCCACCCCTCGGCGTCGGAGCGGCGGGCGAGAAAGACGTCGGCCCGGCGGTCGAGGAGCATGAGGACCGGGACGTAGGGCAGGCGCCCGGCGCCGTGCTCGAGGTGGAGGTCGAGCGACACGGCCATGGCCCCCATGCGCCCGATCTGCTGGTCGAGGACGATCAGGTCCGGCTTCTTGGCCTTCACGGCCGGCATCACGTCGGCCCCGTGGTTGAGCTCCCGCACGGTGATCCCGGTGTCGGGAATGGCGGCGATGACCGCCTCACGCACGTTGGAGGAGTCGCTGACCACGAGGAGCTCCGGCATGTTCGGAGGGTAGTGCCCCCCGCCCATGGGTAGCATCCTGCCGTGCTTCACATCGAGCTTGAAAAGCGTGAGGACTACACTATTTGCCGTCCCGTTGGGGAGCTGGACGCTTACACCGTGGGCCAGTTCCGTGAGTCCCTCGGCGAGTTGGCGTCTGAGCCCAAGCTCCTCATCGACATGTCGGAGGTCCCGTTCGTGGACTCGGCCGGCCTGGGCGCGCTCATCGGTGGCATCCGGCGGGCCCGCGAGGCCGGGGGCGACGTGGCTGTCTGCTGCAACCGCCCGACCCTGGTCCGACTCCTCCACACCACCGGCTTCGACCGGATCGTCACGGTCACCGACACCGTGGCCGAGGCCGCCGAGTCGCTGACCAGCGGTGACGGCGCCTCAGCCGAGGGTCGCCAGGTCGGCTAGCTAGCCGAACACATGGGCCGCCACCCGGGCCAGGCCCGGGAGGTCGTGCACATCGGTCTCCAGCTCCGGCACCCGTACCGCGGGCGCGCCCACCCGCTGGGCCAGCGCGGCCACATGGGCCTCTTCGCCGTCGGACAGCCGGCCCAGATCGGACAGGTTCCGGTACAGCGGGGCGAGTGTCGGATCGGAGACAACCTCGACCGCGGCGAAGCGCGGGTGCATCCGGTTGACGATCAACGCCTCGACGTCGATGCCGGCCTCGCCCAGCTTCTCGGCGAAGAACTCGGTCTCCCGGGCCGCGTCGCGCCGGGGTGAGGTGACGAGGACGAACGCGGTGCAGGGGCTTTTCAGCAGGTCCTGGACCCCCTGGGCCCGCTGGCGGAAGCCGTCCTCCATGCCCTCGAAGGCCTGGAAGAACGTGACCGCGTCGGACACCACCTCGGATCCGACGACCTTGCCGATCGTGCGCAGGAACGCCTGGGTGGCCAGGTTCACGGCCCGGAAGCCGGTCCGGGCCGGCATCATGAGCAGGCGGAACAGGCGGTTGTCGAGGAGCCGGGTGAGCCGGCGGGGGGCGTCGACGAACTCCAGGGCGTTGCGGGTGGGCGGGGTGTCGACCACCACCAGGTCGAAGCGCTCGTCGTTGTGCAGCTCGAACAGCTTCTCCATGGCCATGTACTCCTGGGTGCCCGACAGGGCGCCGGCGATGTTGCGGTAGAAGCGGTTGGCCAGGATCGTCTCGGCCTGGCCGGGCTCGGGCGCGTACCTGGTGACCAGGCCGTCGAACGTGCTGCGGGGGTCGAGCATGAGCGCCCACAGCTCCCCGGGCCAGTCGCCGTCGATGCGGCGGGGCGTATCGGTCAGGTCGTCGAGGCCGAGGGCGTCGGCCAGCCGCTTGGCCGGGTCGATGGTGACGACGACCGTCCGCCGGCCCCGGCGGGCCCCCTCGACGGCCAGGGCGGCGGCCACCGTGGTCTTGCCCACCCCACCCGGGCCGCAGCAGACGAGGATGTCGCTCTGAACCACCAGATTCGTGAAGGGCGGGGCCACCTAGCGCACCCCGGCCGGGGCCGGCAGGCCCTCGATGGCGGTGGCCAGCGCGGCGGCCAGGACGTCGATGTGGGACGGCGTCAGGTCGACGGTGAAGAGCGACGGCAGGTGCAGCTGGGGCAGGGGAAGGGCGGCGGCCAGCCGGGCGACCTGGGCCTGCTGCAGCTCCTGACGGCGGGCCCGGAAGTCGGCGGCCTCGGCAAGGGTCGAGGCGCCGGCGCCTGCCGCGGCCGGGTCAGCGTCGAGCCCCTCCAGCACGGGATAGAGGCCGTTGACCACCACAGGGCCGAGGTCGACTCCCACCCTGTCCTCGAGGGCGAAGGCGGTCTCGACCACCTCGTTCACGGGGGTCTCCTCGGCCAGGGTGACCAGGACCACCCGACAGCGGGACGGGTCATTGAGCATCTGCAGCACGTCGTCGGCCTGACCGTGGAGCGGCCCGCCCCGGACGATGTCCTTCAAGCCCCTGGCGCTCATGAGGAAGCTGACCGCGTGGCCGGCGGCGGGGGCGTCGAGGAGGATCAGGTCGGCCACGCCCCCCCGCTCCAGCTGCTTGACCTTGCCGAGGATGAGGATGTCCTTGATGCCGGGCGCGGCAGTGGACACCACCTCGACCAGCCCGGCCTTGACCAGCCGCTTGGAGATGCGGCGGAGGCCGTGCTCCTCGAGATACTCGACCAGGGCGATGTCGGGCGTGAGCGACCGGGCCCGGATGCCCGGCGCCAGCTCACGCTCGTCGTACTCGAGGTCCTCGGCGCCGAAAGCCGCGGCCAGGCCGGTCTTGCCCTCGACCTCGACGATGAGCACAGACAGCCCGAGGTCGGCCGCCATGCGGGCCATGGCCGCGGTGACCGTGGTCTTGCCGACGCCGCCCTTGCCGGCCACGACCACCAGGCGCGACTGGGCGCAGAACGTCCGGGGGTCCACAGAGTCGAGCCTACGGGGCGATGCCGGAGATCAGATCTGGTTGCCCATGGGCACCCGGAGCTGCTGCCCGGGGAAGATGAGGTTCGGGTCGCTGATCTGATTGCGGTTGGCGTGGAAGATGCGCAGGTAGAGGCTGGCGTCGCCGTACGCCTCCTGGGAGATGCCCGACAGCGTGTCGCCCTGGACCACCGTGCGCAGCGCGAAGCCGAAGTACCCGGGCACCAGGTGCTCGCCGAAGACCACCGGGACGACCACCATGTTGGCCGGCACGTCGGCGCCCCCGGCATCGAAGACCTCGACGAAGCCGTCAGGCGTGTCCGGCACACCGGGCAGCTCCGGCGCGGCCTGGAAGTTCCCCAGCACGCCCGTGCCACCGGTGTTCACGAAGTCGCGCACCAGCTGCTGGGAGTTGCCGTCCCGCACCCGCAGCCCGATCGTGGCCTCGAAGCCGGAGCCCACGCCGGCGATCTGGACGCCCTGATCCACGATGTCGAACGGCTGGGGCTGCAGGACCTTCATACGCGGATACATCGCCATCGCCGTGCCTCCCGTCGTACCCGCTCACGCTACGCCCCTCCGGTGGCGTGACGACAGGTCCTGGACCACTTTTTCGCCCAACGACCGGGTGGCCCGCCGGTTCAGCTCGGCGCCGGCCACCGCGCCGGCCATGAGCGGCACCAGGGCCGACATGTTGCGCATCGCCCGCAGCGCCAGGCGTCGCTGCAGCATGTGGACGAGCTCCCGGCGGGACCCGCGGCCCAGCACCTGGGCCAGCCCGCCCGGCTGGACGAGGGCCCGGGCCGTCACGCCCCGGCTCTCGGCCCAGGCCCGGACGATGGCCACGCTGCGCTCGGTCGGCGTGCCCTCCACGGGCATCCCATAAATCTCCTGCAGCTCGGCCACCAGCTTCATCTCGACGGCGACCACGGCCAGCGTCTCCACCAGCAGCTCGGCCGGGATTGCCGCCCACGTGGGCGGAACCAGCTCATGGGCACCCGCGAGCGCACCGGCCACCGCCCCCAGGCTGGCTGTGGTCCGGCTGGCCGACCGCACCACCTCTTCGGCCAGGCGCTCGCCCGTGAGGCCCCCGTGCTGGGCGCTGAGGGTGCCGGCGTCGCGGACCGGGATGTGGGGGACGGTCTCCAGCGCGGTCTCGGCCAGCCACTGCCCCGTGGCCAGCGACCGGGCGCCTGCCGCCCTCATGGAGTCCCGGGCCAGCCGGGCGACCTGGGCCAGCGTGCTCTTGTCGGTGCGGCCGCCGGCCAGCTCCCCTACCGCCCGCCCGAGCTCCTCGTCGCTGTCCGTGTCCACGAATCCGTCCTTACCCCGCCCGGGGAGCCCCGTCGCGCTCCGATTACCGTGGTCCATCCGCAAACTGCTGCTCTCCGTGCTGGCCCTGGCCGCCGTCATGCTTTGCGCCCCCGCGGCTCCGGCACAGGAGGAGCCGGCGCCGCCGAGCGCCATCATCGACGTGGTCGAGGTCAACGGCCGGATCGACCCGGTGGTCAGTGACTTCCTCCGCCGGGCCATCGACAGCGCGGCCGAGGCCAACAGCGAGGTGCTGGTCATCCAGCTGGACACGTCCGGCGTGCTGATCGGCCGCGACGAGTTCGCCACGCTCGTGGAGCGGATCCGGGTGTCGGCCGTGCCGGTGGCCATCTGGGTGGGTCCGACCGGCGCCTCGGCCTCGGGGGCCACGGCGGCCATGCTCGCCGGCGCCGGCATCGCCGGGATGGCGCCCGGGACGAAGGTGGGCGGCCTGGGGCCCGAGGAGGCGTTGTCCCGGGGGCTGGTGGCCACCACCGACCCCACCCTGGGCGAGTTCGTGGTCGGCCTCGACGGGCGCGACGTGGGCGGCAAGGTGCTGAGGACCGCCCGCGTTGTTCCCGAGGGCGAGCTGCTGCGCCGCCAACAGGCAGGCGCGGTGCGCTTCGCCAAGCTGGGCCTCACCGAGCGGCTGCTCCACCTCACCGCCGATCCTTCGGTGGCCTACCTGCTGCTGATGATCGGCCTGGTGCTCATCGTCTTCGAGTTCTTCACCGCGGGGGTCGGCGTGGCCGGAATCACCGGGGCGGTGTCGCTCATCCTCTCGGCATACGGCCTGGCCGTCCTGCCCACCAACGGCCTCGGTCTGGCTCTGGTCGTCCTCGGCGTGTTCGGGTACTGCGTCGACGTGCAGGCCGGGGCGCCGCGGGCCTGGACCGGCATCGGCGCAGTCAGCCTCCTCATCGGCTCGTGGCGGCTCTTCCCGGGCGACCTCGCCGTCCCCTGGCTCGTGATCGTGATGATGTCGGCCGCCGTCGCCCTGTTCATGCTCTCGGGGATGACGGCCATGCTGAGGGCCCGGTTCTCCACCCCCACCATCGGCCGGGAGTCGATGATCGGCCAGATGGGCGAAGCCACCACCGGCATCGACCCCGAGGGCATGGTGGACCTCCGGGGCGGCAAGTGGCGGGCCCGCACCAACCGGGCGACCCCGATCCCGGCCGGCGAGCGGGTGCGGGTGGTGGCCATCGACGGTCTGCTCCTCGAGGTCGAGCCCGAGGCCGGCGGGGCCAAGGACGCCGGCCACTGAGTTTCCGGCGACGGGCATCCGGGTGCTCCGCACGGAGTCCCGAGGAGTCGAAGCGAAGCGGAGGCGACGCAGGGACCGCGCCCGTCGCGTGCCGGCGGGGGCCCTGCCCCGCCGGCGAGCCGGACCGGTGCGGCCGCCGGTCTAGCCCCTTGTCAGCGCCCGGGTGGAGTGGGGGTCGAGGGCGTCGCGGAGGCCGTCGCCCAGCAGGTTGAAGCCCAGGACCATGAGGAAGATGGCGGCGCCCGGGAAGATGGTCATCTGCGGGCCCTGGTCGAGGTAGTTGCGGCCCTCGGCCAGCATGGAGCCCCACTCGGGGGTGGGTGGCTTGACGCCGAGGCCGAGGAAGGAGAGCCCGGAGACGGCGAGGAGGACCACGCCCATGTCGAGGGTGGTGAGGACCAGCACGGGCGCCACCACGTTGGGGAGCACGTGCTTGACGAGCACCCGCAGCTCGCTCGCCCCCGCCGCCCGGGCCGCCTCGACGTAGAGCTTGCTCCGTTCGGCCAGCACCGCAGACCGGACGATGCGGGCGTAGCCGGCCCAGGCCACCGACACCAGGGCGATCGTGAGGTTGCGCAGGCCGGGACCGATGAGGCCGGTGATCCCCAGAGCCAGCAGGAACAGCGGGAACGCGAGAAGGATGTCGACCACCCGGCTGATCACCGCGTCCACGGCGCCCCCGAACCAGCCGGCCAGCATCCCCATGACGAGCCCGAGCAGGCCGATGGCCAGCCCGGCGACCACCGCCGTCCCGATCGACAGCCGGGCGCCCATGAGCAAGCGGGAGAGGATGTCGCGGCCCAGGTTGTCGCTTCCCAGCAGGAACTCGCCCGAGGGCGGCCGGTACTTCTTGGCCACGTCGACCCCGTTCGGGTCGTGAGGGGCGATCAGCGGCGCCAACAAGGCGGCGACCACGAGGGACACGACCAGCACCACGCCCAGCATCGCCGTGCGGTCCCGGCGCAGCACCCGCCAGATGTGGCTCGCCCGTCCGAGCTCGGGAGGAAGCCCCTCGTCGCCGCCCTCGGGGGCGGCCTGGGTGCCCGTCATCGTCACCGTCATCGTTCGGCCACCAGCCGGATCCGGGGATCGATGACCGCGTACAGCAGGTCGACGACGAGGCTGATGACGGCGAAGACGGCGCCGGAGTAGAGGACGATCCCCGCGATGACCGGGTAGTCACGCTGGAGGATGGCCTCCACGAGCAGTCGCCCGATGCCGGGCCAGACGAACACCGTCTCCACCACGGCGGCGCCGCCGATGAGCGCCCCGAGGCTCGTTCCCATCGCCGTCACCAGGGGGACGAGGGCGTTGCGGAGCGCATGGCGCCCGACGACCACCGCTTCCCGCGCCCCCTTGGCCCGGGCCGTGACCACGTAGTCACTACTCAATGTCTCGAGGACCGCCGACCGGGTGAAGCGGGCGAGGACCGCGGCGGGCGCCATGGCCAGCGTCAACACGGGCAGGAGGTAGCTCTCGGCGCCGCCCCGCCCGGCGGACGGGACGAGCCCCCACTTCACGGCGAGCACGACGATCAGCAGGAGCGCGAGCCAGAAGCTGGGCACGGACGCGCCCGCCAGGGTGACCACGCGCAACACCTGATCGGTGAGGCGGTTCCGGCGGACGGCGGAAACGATGCCGACCGGGATGGCGATGAGCAGGGACAGCAGGGCGGCGGGGACGGCCAGCTGCAGCGTGAAACGGGCCCGCTCGACCAGTTCGGGCCTGACGGGGAGCCGGGTCGAGAAGGAGATGCCGAGGTCGCCCTGCAATGCCCGGCCGGCCCACCGGAAGTACCGGGGGACGAGGCCGCCTTCCAGGCCGAGGTCCTTGCGGGCCTCGGCCACCTCGTCGGGGGTGGCCGGCCGGCTGGCCAGCCGGGAGGCGAAGGCGAACGCCGGGTCGCCCGGGGTCAGGTTGGAGACGCCGAAGGTGAGGATCGACATCCCGATCAGGGTCGGGATCAGGAGGAGCAGCCGGCGGGCGACGTACGCCCTCACCGGTCGACGGCGCTTACCGGCCCGTGCCCACGCTCACCGTGTCCCAGCGCAGGCTGATGGTCGACGGGTGGGGCGTGAAGCCCTGCACCGTCTTCTTCATGCCGTACATCTGGAAGAGCCCGGCGAGGGGGATGACGACCTTGTCGACGTCGATCAGCTGGTGCATGGCGTCGGCGACGATCGACTGCGTCTTGTCCGCATCCGGCTCCGTCACCGCAGGCGTGAGGATCTCGTCGAACCTCGGGCCGGGCGCGAACAGCTTGGTGTACTGGGCCGAGGCGCCGGAACCGCCCGTGTAGAAGAGCAGGGTGGGCAGGAAGCCGACGTTGGCGTCGTTCTGGCTGCCCCGCTCGAGGAACAGGTCGCCGGAGCCGCTGTCGATGAGTGACTGGTACGACGCACTGTCCGGACGCTCGACGATGTCGATCCCGATGCCGACCTTCCGCAGCTCGGATTGGAGGTACGTCGGGACCGGCTTGTGGACCTCGGCGCCCCCGAACCCGGAGATGAGCTGGAGGGTCAGCTTGCGACCGTTCTTCTCCCGGATCCCGTCTGCGCCGGGCCGCCAGCCGGCGGCGTCGAGGACGGAGCGGGCCCTGTTCTGATCGAAGGGCGTGCCGGTGATCTTGTTCCGGTACCGGCCCAGCGCCTGCGGCGGGATCATCGTCTGGTCCGCGGTGGCCTGGCCCTCGAGCACCCCTTCGACCAGCTGCCTGCGGTCGATGGCCAGGTTGATGGCGTCGCGGACGGCGACTTCCTTGAGCAGGTCGTGCGGCGGGCCGCCCAGGATGTTGGCGTAGATGGCCTGGTAGGAGCCCACCGGGCTGTTCATGACCTCGAAGCCTCGGGACTTCAGACCCTTCACGTCGGGGCCGGACACACCCAGGACCACGTCGACGTCGCCCGCTTCCAGCGCCAGACGGCGGGCGTTGGCGTCCGGGAAGAAGCGGTACGTGATCCGGCTCAGCTTGGCCTCCTCGCCCCAGTAGTCGGAGTTCCGCTCCACGACGAGCCGCTCCTTGGGCGCGTACTCGACGAACTTGAAGGGTCCGGTGCCGACCGGCTTGTTGCCGGTGTCGGTGCCCGGGGCATAGACGACATTGCTGGGGTGGACGACCTGCTCGGGCACCCGGTAGTTGGGCGCGGTGGGGGTGAAGTCGATCGTGAGGTCGTTGACGACGACGGCGGAGTTCGGGCCCGCCTTGATGGTGCCGCCGCCCCGCTGCTGGGCCACCCGGTCGAACAGTGTGGTCTTCACCGCCTGGGCGTTCAGCGGTGAGCCGTCGTGGAACCTCACGTTGGGGCGCAGGAAGAACCGCCAGGTGTTCGGCGCCCGGAACTCCCAGCGCTCGGCCAGCATGGGCCGCACCTCGTAGTTGGGAGTGAGGTAGGTGAGGGTCTCGGCGATGTTGGCGTTCACCGGCTGGACGCCGAGGTTGGCCGACGTGCCCTCCCGCACGAACTGGTCCTCGCCCGCGCCGACGGTGAGCACCTGGTTGACAGCCGGCTGAGCCGCCTGGTCGGTGCCCCCTCCGCCGTCGTCGCCGCCACCGCAGGCGGCAGCCACCAGGCTGAAGACGAGAACAAAGCCGATCTTGCGCAGATGGGACAACTGAAACCTCCCCAGGGCTCCGGTCGCGCGAATCCGAAAGTGCTCATCCCGCACTTCCCACCTCCGAACCTGTCGAAACACTGTCGCGCTAGGCGATGAACGGGACGAGCTGAGCGCCCGCCGCCACCTCCCGCAGCATGTCGGTGATGTCCCGGGGCTCGGCCCTCATGTCCTCCATGTCCGAACTGGACACGCCGCGGAAGTTCGCTCAGCCGGGCGCCACCGAGATGGGCACCTTGCCGTCGATCACGGCTTGGAGGTTGTCGCGGGCCCGGCCGTCGATGCGGTCCCGCACCTGCTTGCGCAGCAGTCCCGTCGCCGGTCCGGCCAGGAAGATCTCCGTCTCCAGCCCGGCCTGCACCGCCCGTCGGGCCAGGCTGAACGCCCCCCAGGCCTCGTCGTCGCGGTCCGGACTGACGGTCGAATAGAAGATGATTTTGGCCATCGGTGGGCGTTCTTTCCCCGGTACCGAGGATCTCTATCGGCCTCGACTTCGGTGAACGCGCAGGGTGACCGGTGCGTGCGACCAGCCACTATGTGTAAATCGACCTCTTGTCCGGCGCTTGGTGGGGGCGTACGGTGGTCCGCCGGAGGAAAGGGGGACGCCGTTGAGTAGCCAACGCGTCGAAGAGCTGTGGCAGCAGCGTGCGGCCTGCAAGGGCCCCCAGTCAGCAGTCTTTTTTCCGCCGTCCCAGGTGGAGCGGAAGGATGAGCGCGAGGCACGGGAGAACCGGGCCAAGGAGATCTGTGCCATGTGCCCGGTCCGGCGGCCGTGCCTGGAGTACGCGCTGTCCATCCGTGAGCCCCACGGCATCTGGGGCGGCCTCAACGAGCTCGAGCGCAAGCAGCTGATCGCCCGCGCCGTCTAAATCTCTTTTTAGACGGCGGGCAGGCGGGGGCCGCCGATGCGCAGGTCCCCACGGCGGCGGGTCACGCCCGTGGCGTCGAGGTGGGCCAGGAGCGGGAGGGCGTGCTTGCGCGTGGTGCCCAGGCCGTCGCGCACCTGGGCGACGGTGACGCCATCGGGGTTCTGGGCCAGCAGCTCCGCCACCCGGCGGGCGGCGGCGTCGAGGGCCGAAGGGGCGAAGTAGACGCCTTCCCGGGCCACCACCAGCCCGCGCCGCACCAGCTCGGCCAGCTCGGCCCGGTCCACGCCCGACGGTTCGGGGGGCGCGAAGGGCGACGACTCCAAGGCGGCGACGTACGGATGGTCGGCCAGCGGGTCGCCGACCGCTGCAGGCCGCACCCGGCCACCCTCCACGACCACCCCCTCCAGCAGGGGCAGCACGGCCCGCTGGCGGTCGGTGAGCCCGGCGCGGTCGACCCCCAGCGGTCCCGCGCGCTCGATCGCGTCCCGGAGCTCGGCCAGGGCCGCCTCCCGGGCCTCGGGGGCGACGACCCACCGGCCGACGTTGGGCTCGCGGCGCTCGCCGGTCATGCGCTCGAGGTCGTCGGCCGAGATCCACCCCCGCTCGGTCACGACCCGGTCGACCGACCGTGAGGGCCGGGCCTTGGACGCGGGAAGGACAGGCGCCACGTCGAGCACCTCGCCGCCTCCCACCGTCTCGTCCCGCCCGCTCTCCCGCACGATGAAGCGGTCCCCTGGCAGCAGGGGGACCGGCACGGGCAGGTGCAGCCGGACGCCGCCGACCTTGCCGGGAGCGATGGCCTCCTCGCCCAGCACCCGCAGGCGCACCGAGTGCTCGCCCGACCCCAGGTACGCCTGATAGGCGCCCCGCCGGCTCACCGGGTGGTCGAGGCCCTCGAGCACCTGCAAGGAGGCGTCGAACGTGCGGGTCGGGCGCCACTGGCCCGGCCTGACCAGCGCGTGGCCCCTCGACAGCTCGTCGTGGGACACCCCGGACAGGTTGATAGCCACCCGGCTGCCCGGCTCGACGCTGTTCCGCTGGCGCTGCAGGCTCTGGAGCCCCCTGACTCTGACCTTCTGCATCGAGGGCAGGACGACGAGCTCGTCGTCGATGGCCAGGCCTCCGCCGGCCAGGGTGCCGGTGACCACCGTGCCCGAGCCCTTGGCCGCGAACACCCGGTCCACCCAGAGGCGGGGCCGGTTCCGGTCGACGGACCCGGGGGTGGTGGCCAGCAGCGCGTCGAGGGCGGCCCGCAGGTCGTCGACGCCCCGGCCGGCCGGCACGTCGACCTCGACGACCGGGGCCCCCTCGAGGAACGTGCCCGCCACCTCGTCCTCGATCTCCATCCGGGTCAGCTCCCGGGTGTCGTCGTCGACCAGGCCGACCTTGGTCAGGGCGATGATGCCGTGGGCGACTCCCAGCAACTGGAGGATCCGGAGGTGCTCCTCGGACTGGGGCTTCCAGCCCTCGGTTGCGGCCACCACGAAGAGGCAGGCGTCGACCGCACCGACACCCGCGAGCATGTTCTTGAGGAAGCGGACGTGCCCGGGGACGTCGATGAACGCCAGCTCCCGGCCCGAGCCGAGGGTGGCCCAGGCGAAGCCCAGGTCGATGGTGAGCCCCCGGGCCTTCTCCTCGGCGAAGCGGTCCGGGTCCATGCCGGTGAGGGCCAGGACCAGGGTGGACTTGCCGTGGTCGACGTGCCCCGCAGTGGCTACGACGTGCATGCGGCGAGCGCCTCGGCGAGGACCGCGTCGTCGGCCGGGTCGACCGTGCGCAGGTCGCAGATCGTCCAGCCCTCGTGGACGCGGGCGACGATCGGCGGGCTGCCGGCGCGCAGGGGGGCGGCGTGGTCCCCGTCGATCGCCACGCCTGCGGACGGCAGCTCCTGCCCCGGCACGGAGCCTCCACCGGCCACGGCCACCGTGTCGACCACCTTGCCCACGCCGAGCGCCTCCGCCCGGCCCCGCAGGGCCTCGACCGGTGCGGCGGCCATGCGCCAGAACGGGATGGCGTCGCCGTCCCGGCGCAGGTAGGCGAGCGCCGTCTCCTGGAGGGCGGCGAGCACCAGCCCGCCCGGGCGCAGGGCCCGGTTGAGGGGGTGGCGGGCGCAGACGCCCACGAGGTCTTTGCGGCCGGCGATGATCCCGGCCTGGGGCCCGCCCATCAGCTTGTCGCCCGAGAAGGTGACCAGGCCGGCGCCTGCGGCCAGCGTCTGGCGGGCGGCGGGCTCGCCGGCCAGCCACGCCGGCGGGGGGCCGGACAGCCACGGGGTGGCGGCGTCGAGGAGGCCGGAGCCGATGTCGGCGACGACCGGGGGCCCGAGCGTCGACAGTGCGGCCACACCCACCTCCTCGGTGAAGCCGACCATCCGGTAGTTCGACTGGTGGACCTTGAGCAGCAGGGCGACCTCCTCTCTGACCGCGTCGCGGTAGTCGGCGAGGCGGGTGCGGTTGGTGGTGCCCACCTCCACCAGCTCGCACCCGGACTGAGCCATCACTTCCGGCACCCGGAAGCCCCCGCCGATCTCCACCAGCTCACCCCGGGACACCACCACGGCGCGGCCGCGGGCCAGGGCGGCCAGCACCAGCATGAGGGCCGCGGCGCCGTTGTTGACCACCAGCGCGGCCTCGGCGCCCACCGCCAGGGCGAGGAGACGGGCGGCGTGGTCGCTGCGCGAGGCCCGCTTGCCGCTGACCAGGTCGAACTCCAGGTTGGAGTAACGGCGGGCGCCGCCCGACGGGAGCACCGGCAGCGGGGCCCGGCCCAGGTTGGTGTGCAGGATCACGCCCGTGGCGTTGATCACCGGCCCCAGCAGGGCGGCGGCCACGGCCTCGGCCCGGCTGCGGGCGGACGACGGATCACCGGCGGCGATGGCGGCCCGGGCGGCGTCGACCAGCAGCGGATGAGGGAGGCCGATGTCGCGCAGGTCACGGGCCAGGGCGTCTACCGAGGGCGGCCGATCTGCGGGCATCGCCTCAGACGATAGGGCCGCGACAGGACCATTCGGCCCGCAGCGCGCGAAGCTAGGCCCCCGTGGACTGGAACCTCGACCCGATCCGGGTCGCCAAGGCCGTCGCCACCTTTCTCGTCGTCGCCATCCTCATCCCCCTGGTGACCGCCGGCACCGCACTGGCCTCGATCGTCTACCTGCCCCTTCCCGCCCCTCCCCTGCCCACGCCGAAGCCGGGCATCGAGTCGCGCATCACCCGCATCTACGACGTCGCCGGCAAGGAGATCGGGCTGCTGCGCAAGTTCGACACCAGCATCCCGGTGGAGGCCAAGGACATTCCCGACGTCCTCAAGCAGGCGGTGGTGGCGGTGGAGGACAAGCGCTTCTACTCCCACGGCGGGATCGACCCCATGGGCGCTCTGCGGGCCCTGTGGGCCGACGTCCGGGGCCGGGCGGTCGTGCAGGGCGGGTCGACGATCACCCAGCAGTACGTCAAGAACGTCTACACCTCGGGCGAGCGCACCCTGGCCCGGAAGATCCGTGAGGCGGTCCTGGCCAGCCAGCTCGACCGCAAGGTCACCAAGGACGAGATCCTCTACCGCTACCTGTCGAACATCTATCTGGGGGGCGGCGCCTACGGCATCGGCGCCGCCGCAGAGTCGTACTTCAAGAAACCGGTCAACAACCTGAACGCGTCGGAGTCGGCGATGCTCGCCGGGCTCATCTCCGCTCCCTCCGACTTCGAGCCCCGGTCGAACCCGAACCAGGCCGAGATCAACCGGGTCTTCGTGCTCGACGAGATGCTGGCCCAGAACCGCCTCGACCCCGTCCGCCACGCCGAGGCCGTGGGCCAGAAGCTGTTCTTCCCGACGGCCGAGGAGCCGACGCCGAGCGGTCCGGCCACGATCGTCCACCCCCTGGAACTGCAGTCGGCGTCCCAGCCGTATTACGTCGACTACGTGCGGCGGTACCTCTCGGCCAAGTACGGGCCCGACATCGTCTACCGGGGCGGGCTCCGGGTGGAGACCGCGCTCGACCCCAAGCTGCAGACGCTTGCGGAGGAGTCGGTGAAGAAGGCGCTGGGCGGGACCTCGCCGCCGCTCGAGATGGCGCTCGTCACGGTCGAGCCCAACACCGGGTACGTGCGGGCCATGGTGGGCGGGCGGGACTTCGCCAAGTCGCAGGTCAACCTGGCCCTGGGCAACTGCCCCGAGGGCTACGTCACCCCCAACGACGGCAGCCCGCCGTGCCTCAGCGGCGGGGGCACCGGCCGCCAACCCGGATCCGCGTTCAAGCCCATCACCCTGGCCAAGGCCTACGAGGAGGGGATCGGCCCGGGCCGGATCTACTCCGGTCCCGGGCAGTACACCTATCCGAACTGCCGCGGAACCGGCTGCACGGTCGGGAACGTGGAGAGCGGGTCCTACGGGTCCATATCGCTGAAGCAGGCCACCGCGTTCTCCGTGAACACCGTCTACGCCCAGCTGGTGCTCGACGTGGGCGTCAAGGACACGGCCGAGATGGCGCACCGGCTCGGGATCACCATGGTCGACGCCGAGGGCAACCAGCCCAACGACGGTGAGCCCTACGGCCCCAGCCTCACCCTCGGGGCCGCCGAGGTCTCCCCGCTCGACATGGCCGCCGCCTACAGCGTCTTCGCCACCCGGGGCGTCCAGCACCCGGCCACGCCGATCGTGAAGGTCACCGACGCCAACGGCAAGGTCCTGGAGGACAACACCAAGCGCCCGGGGAAGCGGGTGCTCACCGAGGCCGTGGCCGACAACGTCACCGACGCGCTCAAGGGAGTCGTCAACGGCGGCACCGGCACGCGCGCCGACATCGGCCGCCCCGAGGGCACCGCCGGCAAGACCGGGTCCACCGAGAACAACGCCGACGCCTGGTTCGTGGGCTTCACGCCCGCCCTGTCCACCGCCGTCTGGATGGGCTACAGCGACAGCAACACCAAGTCCTTGCGCAACATCAAGGGGACGTCGATCGTCTACGGCGGCACCATCCCGGCGTCGACATGGAAGGACTACATGGGCCAGGCGCTGAAGAACGCCCCGGCCGCCGACTTCCCCAAGCCCGCCGCCCTCTCCGGCGACCTCGGCGCCGGCGCCCGTCGGGCCCCGGAGGACCTGCGTCCCCAGAACGTCGAGCCCATCTACGTCGACCCGCCGGTCACGCTGATCCCGGAGCCCACCACCACGATCGTGCGCCCGCCGGTCACCACGGTCCCGCCACTGATCGGGTTACTCACCACCACCACCCGGCCGAGGCCCACCACGACGGTGCCGGCCACCCCACCGACGACCCGCCGCTTCCCCTAGGGGCGGCCTAGGGACGGGTGGTCGTCGTCGCGTTGATGCCCGTCGGGGCGACGGTGGTCGGCACCGAGTTGCCGCTCCCGCAGCTGAGGACCCGTTCGCAGGTTGCCGACATGGGGACGGCGAAGAAGTTGGAGTCGCCGGGCAGGGCGCCGGGGTTCAGCGCCAGCGACGCCATGCCGAGCACCTGACCTCTCTCGTTGAGCAGCGGGGCGCCTTGGCGGCCGGGGTCGATGAACACGTTGTGCTGGATGCTGGCCGGCGAGACGCTCGAGATCACCCCGGCAACCGGGCCGGCCCCCACCCCGCCGACCACGTAGACCTTGTCGCCGGTCTTGGGCGGCGGGTTCTCGTCGGCCCATGTGAGCGAGGGCGCCGTCCGACCGGTGACGAGGAGCGCGAGGTCACGGTCCTCCTGCCAGGTCCACAGGGTGGCCTTGACCTCGGAGCCGCTGTTGCGGACGACGATGTCCGGTCCGGGGATGCGGGTGGCGGCCCTGACGATGGACAGCGACGTGAGCAGGTACGTCTGCCCGCCGAAGGACCCGGCGATGAAGCCCGATCCCTCCACCGGGCGCCCGGCCTCGTCGAGGCTGCTGACCGTCCAAACCGACGGACCGGCCTTCTTGGCGATGCCGTCGGGCGTCAGGATCTCGGGGGGCTTGGTCGTCGTCGGGCCCTGCGGCTCGGAGCCCGGGGGGATGGTGGGAGCCGCCCGAGTCTGGTCGGCGGGGTCGACGGCCGCGATCTTGGCGTTGTCCGACGAGGTGTAGATCAACGCACCCGTGAAGCCCACGAACATCGAGATCACGAGGGAGATGACGATGACGCCCAGCGCGCTCGGCGGCCAGAAGTGGCGGCGAAAGAACGGCTGGTGGTCGAGGTCGGAGAGAGTCGGGGTGCGACCGGACTGCTGGAACCAGCGAGAACCATCAAACATCGGGATCGCACGAGAGTACCCGGCAGTACCATGGGACCCATGGTCGGCGTGCTCGTCGTGCTCTTTCTGCTGGTTCCGCTGGCTGAGTTGTTCGTCATCATCCAGGTCGGTCAGGCCTTCGGGGCCCTCAACACCATCGCCCTCCTCATCATCGTGAGCGCCGTCGGCGCCTGGCTGGTGAAGCGGGAGGGGATGAGCGTGTGGCGGCGGTTCCAGCGCCAGGTCGAGTCGGGCTCAGTCCCCGGCAAGGAGATCGCCGACGGGGTGATGATCCTCTTCGCCGGCGCGCTGCTCATGACGCCCGGCTTCCTCACGGATCTCCTCGGCATCTCCCTGCTCATCCCACCCGTACGGGCGGTCGTGCGGGGTGCGGTGATGCGAAAGGCGGCGCGCCGGGCCGGGATCTTCAGGATCGATGGCGGCAGGGTGGACGGCTTCGGTGGCTGACCTGGCTCCGGGGGTGGCGTCGGCCATCAGCCCACTCGTCCGTCGCATCGTCGCGCCCAACGCCGGGCCGCTGACCGGCGCGGGCACCAACACGTACCTGGTCGGGGTGGACGAGATCGTGGTGATCGACCCCGGGCCCGACATCGCCAGCCACGTCGACGCCATCGTCGGATGTGGTGGCGACCGCATCCGCTGGATCGCCGTCACCCACGGCCACGAGGACCACTCGGCCGCAGCCGGCGCCCTGGCCGCCCGCACCGGCGCCGAGCTCCTGGCGTTCGGCACCATCGACGAGGGTTTCGAGCTGGAGGCCACCGAGTTCCGCGTACTGGCGCTGCACACGCCCGGGCACAGCCCCGACCACCTCTGCTACCTGCTGGAGGAGGAGCGGATGCTCTTCTCGGGCGACACGGTGATCGACGGGTCGACGGTCGCCATCGTCCCGCCCGGCGGCGACATGGCCGCCTACCTGGCCTCGCTGGAGCGCCTGAGCAGCCGGCGCTTGCGGCTCCGCACCATCGCTCCCGGGCACGGCCATCTCATCGACGACCCCGCCGCCCGCCTGGCCGGGTACCTCTCCCACCGGCTCGAGCGCGAGGCGGCGATCGTCGCCGCCCTCGAGGGCGGCGCCACCACCATCGACCAGCTCGTCGACACCGTCTACGTCGACCTGCACCCCACCCTGCGCGAGGCGGCCGGCCAGACCGTGCACGCCCACCTGCTCAAGCTGGCGGCCGAGGGTCGGGCCACCGGCGCAGACGGCGCCTGGCACCTCCGGGCCGCCTGACGCCACCGTCTTTGTCCCCTGGGCTACCGCAGCGGTAGCCGAGCGGACAAAGAGGGTCAGGTGGTGACCGGGCCGAGGGCCGCTTCGACGGTGGCCAGCATGCGGGCCGTGCAGCCGGCCATGTCGACGGGCGGCAGCAGGTCGTCCGCGATGCGGTCGGCGGCGGCGGCGAAGGCGGCCCCGGCGGCGCTGGTGGGGGCGGCCACCGAGAGCGGCGTGCCGGCGTCGTTAGCCGCGCTGACCTCCGGCTCGAGCGGCACCTGGGCCAGCAGGGGCACGCCCAGGTCTTCGGCGAGAGCCTGGCCGCCGCCCGAGCCGAACAGGGCGTAGACCTCGCCGTGTCCACAGGTGAACGTGCTCATGTTCTCGATGACGCCCAGCACCTTGAGGTACGAGCGGCGGGCCATGTCGGCCACCCGGACGGCCACCTTCTGGGCGGCGAGGGCGGGGGTGGTGACGACGAGCACCTCGGCCCGGGGCAGGATGCGGCCCAGGGCCATCTGGACGTCGCCGGTGCCGGGAGGCATGTCGAGCAGGAGGTAGTCGAGGTCGCCCCAGGCCACCTTGGTGAGGAACTCCTCGAGGGCCTTGGCCAGCATCAGGCCCCGCCACATGATGGCCTTGTCCTCGTCGTCGACGACGAGCCCCATGCTGACCACCTTCAGCCGGCCGGCGCCGACCTCGATCTCGTGGGGGCGGATGAGCCCCTTGTCGCCGGCGCCCAGGCGGACGCTGATGCCGAGCATGCGGGGGACGCTGAACCCCCAGATGTCGGCGTCGAGGACGCCCACGCTGAACCCCCGGGCGGCCAGGGCGGAGGCCAGGTTGACCGTGACGCTGCTCTTGCCCACGCCCCCCTTGCCACTGGCCACGGCCAGGATGCGGGCGGTGAGCGGCACCTCGGTGGCGGGCGCCCGGTTGGCGGCCGACTTGCGGGCCCGCTGCATGACCTGGCTGCGCTGCTCCTGGTTCATCTCGCCGAAGTGGACCTTGACGCCGGTCACGCCGGACAGCCCGGACACCTTGGACACCACGTCGTCGCGGATCTGCACCCGCAGAGGGCAGCCGGAGATGGTGAGGGCGACGGTGACCTCGACCCAGCCGTCGTCGTTGACGTCGACCCCGTTGACCATGCCGAGCTCGACGATGTCGGCGCCCAGCTCGGGGTCGACCACCCCGCGCAGCGTGCTCAGGACATCGTCGTCGGTCGGAAGAACGGGCACGTCCTGGATTTTACCGGTCTTCACCGGTAATATCGAACCCGTGGAGGAGATGGGTCGGCTGGACGTGCTCAAGGCGCTCGGCGACAACACCCGCTACGCGATCTACCTGGAGCTGGCCCGGGCGTCGGCCCCCCGTTCCACCGCCGAGGTGGCCGAGACGCTCGGCCTGCACGCCAACACCGTTCGTCCCCACCTCGAGCGCATGCGCGAGGTCGGCCTGCTCGCCGTCCACCCGGACAACCGGGGCTCGGTCGGGCGACCCCAGAACCGCTACGCCCTGGCCCCCGACGCACCGTCGCTCGGGCTCGAGCCGCCGGCATTCCCCGTGCTGGCCCGGATGCTCACCGACGTGGCTGCGGCCGCCGGCGCCGCCGCCCACCTGAGCGCCGAGGCCGGCGCCGAGCAGGGCCGTGAGCTGGCCGAGGCCCACGCGGCCCGGGCGGCCGAGAGCGGGACGGACGGCCGCCGGCCCCGAGCTTCCTGCCTCGACGCGGTCACCGCCATGCTGTCCGAGCTCGGCTTCGACCCGGCGGTCGTCCACGACGACGGTCTGGCCACCATCGCCTTCACCCACTGCCCGTACGCGGCGCTGGCCGCGACCCATCCCGAGGTGGTCTGCCACCTGCACCGGGGACTGATCCAAGGATTCGTGGAATCGATCGGCGGCGCAGGCGTTGAAGCATTCCGGACGCTCGCCGACCGCGATCCATGCCAGGTTGAGTTGTCGATCAGGTAGTCTGGATACCAGTAGAAGTCTGTAGGAGGACGAAAACATGCTCACTCTGTCGGGCGCTGCATCCCTCAAGGTCAAGGAGCTCATCCAGGCCGAGGGCGACGAGGCCCTCGCCCTCCGTGTCGCCGTACGGCCGGGCGGCTGCTCGGGCTACAGCTACGAGATGTACTTCGACAAGGACTTCACCCCCGACGACACCGTGCAAGAGGACGGTGGGGTCAAGGTCGTGGTCGACGCGGCAAGCGCACCGCTGCTCAAGGGCGCCTCGCTCGACTACAAGGACGGCCTCCAGGGCGCCGGGTTCGCCATCAACAACCCCAACGCCACCCGTAGCTGCGGCTGCGGCTCGAGCTTCTCCTAACCCCGAACCCGCTGACCAAGCCCCTCGGGCCGTACACGCCGGTCGTCCGGGCCGGCGACTGGTTGGTCGTCTCCGGGCAGCTCGGCCTGCACGACGGCGTGCTCGTGAACGGCGGCGTGGCCGACGAGACCCGTCAGGCGCTCGCCAACGTGGCCGCGCTGCTCGAGGCCGAGGGCGCCGGCCTGGCATCGGTGGTCAAGACCACCGTCTACCTCCGGCACATGTCGGACTACGCGGCCATGAACGATGCCTACGTCGACGCCTTCGGTGAGACGCGCCCGGCGCGGGCCGCAGTTGGCGTCGCTGGGCTGCCGATGAACGCGCTCGTCGAGATCGAGGCGTGGGCGCACCTGGCCAAGTAGCCTGCCGCCCATGGCGGCAGTGAGCGTGTTCGTGGACGATGCGATCCGGGGACGGCTTCCCCTGGTCTGCGCCAAGACCGGCGAACCGGCCGACCTGGTCGTCCGCGTCCGGCACCCGGTCGGTGGTGGTGCCGCCAGCATGGCCTGGCTGCTCCTTTTCCTCGGGCCGCCGGGCTGGGCGGCGTTCTTCCTCGTGGCCATCCTTGCGCCGGGACAGGAGTACCTGACCGTGCGCATCCCCGAGACGGATGCCTCGTACAACCGGGAGAAGAGGCTCGAGCGGTCCCGCATCGCGGTGTTCGGCATGGGTCTCGCCCTCGTGCTCTACGGGATCATCTTCCAAGGCATGTTCCCCGCCCTCTGGCTGGTGTCGGGCGCCGCCTGCCTCGTCGCCGCCCTCGTCCTGCACTTCAAGGTCACGCAGCAGAACATCGGCATCAGCCTCGATGCCTCCCGCCGTTGGGTGACCCTGAGCGGGGTCCATCCGAGCTTCGTCCACGCGGTGCAGTTACAGGAGGTCGGCGGCACCACTAGGTTCTGACGACACTTAGTGAAACCCGAGGCGGGTCGCGCTAGGCATGGTGCCCTAACCGAGCGTGGGGGTACGACGTGCGGACGACGAGGCTTGTACGACCGGCGGCCATCGGCCTGGGGCTGAGCCTTTTGCTCGCTGTGGGCGGGCCGCCCGCTCAGGGCGCGGCGCCGCCGGGCCGGGTGAGCGAGAACACGAGGTTCCAGGCCGACAACAAGGACCCTGTCCGGGGAAGAGACATCCCGGGCTTTGCGGTCAATCCGGCCGACCCGCGTCACGTCGTGATGATCACCGAGGAGTTCATCACCGGTCAGTGTGACTTCCACACCAGCTTCGACGGCGGCCGCACGTGGCCCAACGAGGGCCACCTCACGGTGCCGACCGACTTCGCCGACCCCCCTTGCGTCACGTACGACTCGGGCGGCTACGCCCACTTCAACAAGAGCGTGGTGTGGGGCACCGGCCAGAACGTCTACACCACGTTCGCGTCCCATCGCGGCCCGAAGCAGCGGCCGGAAACCGGCACCGCCCAAGGCGAGGGCGACTCGGTCCTCGTCAACCGTTCCACCGACGGCGGCCGCACGTTCGAGCGGGCCGTCGTCGCCATCCCGGGCGCCAGGGAGTCCAGGCCGTTCGTCATCCGCCCGGGGATCGCCGTCCAGCCCCGGCCGGAGGGCGACAAGCTCTACGTGGTCGGCTGGCACGTGGTCAACCCGCTGAACATGGGCGCCCAGGGCGGGCAGGGAGAACGCCGGACCGTCGTCGCCAGCTCGGAGGACGGCGGGAGGACCTGGTCTGCCCCCGTCTTCGCCGAGGCACCCGACGAGAAGGTGCGCGAGATCACCCCGCCGGTCATCGGGCGTGACGGCTCCGTCTACATCGCCTGGCGCAACCGCGACGACCCGGCCAACGCGCCCCACCCGATCGTGGTGGCCAAGTCCAGCGACGGCGGCGTCACCTGGACCCGTACCCCGATCGTCGACGCCACGCCGGCGCCCACCGGGATCCCGGCGCCGACCGGCAACGCCGGCTTCCCGAAGATGGCCTACGACCCGAATACGGGGCCATTCGGCACCGTCTACGTGACCTACCTCGGCTTCAACTTCGGGGACCTCGACGTGCTGATCCAGCGTTCGATAGACGGTGGTGTCACCTTTTCGCCGCCGCTCCGGGTGAACGACGACCCGCGGGGGAACGGCGTCCGGCAGCTCACGCCCGACATCTCCGTCGCGCCGAATGGCCGGGTCGACGTGGTCTGGTTCGACACCCGGACCACGCTTCCCAGCCCGATCGTCCCCCGGCCGGGCGGTCAGGGCGACATCTACTACGCGTCGTCCACCGACGGCGGGGTGACGTTCTCGAACAACCGGCGCATCTCCGACCGCTCGATCAACCTCGACGACGGGACGCTGGGGCGCAACGGCACGTACACCTGGTGGGGGCCGGACTCGGTGCCGCTCGGCAACGACGCCGTCCTGTTCGCCTGGGGCGACGCCCGCTACGGCAACGTCGACACCGGCACCAACGACGTCGTGCTGGCCACCATGCAGCTCGGCGACTCCGGCCCGGCGGCCATCACCGAGCTGCCCAAGGCCAGCCCGGCCAACCTGTCGGTGGCCGCCTCCCAGCTGGCCTATCCGGGCGGCTCCGAGCGCATCGGATCGGCCTTCAGCTCCAAGCTGGTGGTGGTCCACAAGGACGACGTCGCCGGCGCGTTGGCCGGCGCGGTGCTGGCCCGGGCCCATGCCTCACCCCTCCTCGTGGTCGACGGCAAGGCGCTGACCAAGGAGCAGAAGGACGAGATCAGGCGACTGAGCCCCACCGGCATGTTCGTCGTCGGCGACGACCGGGCGATCCCCCAGAAGCTGGTCGACGAGATCACCAGGTCCGGGGTCATCACCCAGCTGGCACCGCTGCCGCCGACCACCGTCCCGGCCAGCACGACCACTGCGCCGCCCATGGCCACCACCGCCACCACCCTTGCGCCCACCCCCACGGCGAACAGGGCCGACGTCATCCGACTCACGGGCGCCACGCCGGCCGACCTCGGCCGAGCCGTGGCCGGGGCGCTCGACGTACGCACGCCCGAGGAGCGAGGCCGGTCGGCGCCGGCGTTCGGCGCGGCGGTCGCCGTCAACCCGGAGAGCCGGGAGTCGGCTGCAGGCATCGCCTTCGCGGCCAGCCAGCGCTACCCGATCCTCTTCGTCGACCGCGATGGCGTCCCAGCCCCCACCTCCGACGCCATGACCGCCATGGCCATCCAGAACACCTGGGTGGTGGGGGGGCCGGCGTCCGTCGCCGACAGCGCCATGAGCCGCCTCCCGGGCGCGAAGCGACTCGGCGGCGCGGACACCGCGGCCACCTCGGCTGCGGTGATCAACGAGCTCAGGGGCCGGGCGCTGCCGGTCAACCTGGCCTATGTGGTCGACGAGGACCGCCCGGTCGACGCCGCAGTCGCCGCCGCCGCCGTCGCCCGCCTGGGCGGGTTCCTCCTGCCGACACCGGGAGCAGACACCGGTGTGGCCGAGGAGCAGATCAACGCACTGGGCATCTCCGACCAGGTCGACCAGCTGGTGGTGGCCGAGAGCACGACCCCGGGCAACGTCCCATGGGCGTTGATCGCGGTGAGCGCCGTCCTGGCCGCGGCCGGCATCGTCCTTCTCGACCGGGCCGCCCGAAAGAGCCGGTCGACGAAGGCTCAGGCGCCCCCGGTGGCGGTTACGCCTCGGCAGGCCCAGTCCCAGAAACGCGAGTAGCGGCACGCGACGAGGGGCGGCGCCGAGCGGCGCCGCCCCTCTGTTCGTGAAGCGCGAATGTCAGGCGGCGTCCGGCAGGAGACGCTGGACGAAGCCCTGCGTGACCTGGCTGGCCCGCTGCTGCTCACCCATGAGGGCGTCCATGACCAGAAGCGTCCCCGTGAGGGCGGGGATGGCCCACTGCAGGGCGTTCAGCTTGCGCTGGGCGCCGGCCACCTCGGGCGGCGTCTCCGCGGAGGGGTCGGTACCACCCTCGACGGGAACGTCGCCCGCATCGATCACCTTCTGGCCCAGGGCCCGGGCGTAGGCCGTGGCGGCCAGCGCGCTGGCGGTCACTGCCGTCTTGGCGATGGAGGTGGTGGCCACGCCCTTCTGACCGGCGATGCGTCCCTTGTTGCCACCGGTCAGCACGACGGAGCCAAGGAGGTGGGCGCCGATGGCCGCGGCGTTGACCGGCGTCCACCGGTTCCAGCCCGCGTTGGCCACGCGGGCGCGCTGCCCGGGAGGGTCGACCTCCGCTGCGGCCCCGTTCACGCCGATGGCGCCCATGAGGGAACCGCCGAACCATGCCGCCAGGCCAACCTCCGAAAGAGAGCGGGCGATGGTGTTGCGCTGAGCCATGTCGAGAACCTCCGTGGACAAGTGTCCGCGCGCCCTACCCCGATCGCTCAGGCTTCGAACAAGGGGCTCACGCCTTCGGACGGGCTCAAGTCATCGTCCGGCACGCCTCCGTCGTCCTGACTACCCGAGAGCGTGGAGCGTCAGGGTGCGGTCCTCGGCGTGCAGGATCCTGGGCATCCGGAGCAGCCCCCTGACCACGAAGCAGGCCAAGACAAGCGTTGTGAGGACGTCGAACACCAGCCGGCGAGGGGACAGGTCGCCAGCCACCAGCCGCAGCACGAAGGCGGCGACTGCCGCAGCGATGGCACTGTCCTCGCTGGGCGGCCCCGCGACCAGGACGGCGGCCTGGGCGGCCCCGAGGAGCCCCAGGAACGCGCCGACGCGCACGGCCCTGGCGTGGGCGTGGGAGGTGTCGCCCGTCACTCTCGTCCTCCGGGCCGGCGACCCTCGATGGCGCGATCGTCGCCCTCCTCGTCCTGCAGGACGGCTGTGTCCACGAATCCGGCCGCGGCCATCTTCCGGGTAACGTGCACAGCCTGGTCGCCACCGAGCTCGAGCAGCAGCCAGCCGCCGGGTCGCAACCACCGGACACTGCGGGCCACGACCGACGTCAGCAGGCTCAGCCCTCCCTCGCCGCCGTCCAGGGCCACACGGGGCTCGAACGCGGTCACGTCGCGCGGCAGGAACGGCAGCTGGTCGGTGGGCACATAGGGCACGACCGCAGTGATGACGTCGACTGCGCCCAGGAGCGTCGGCGGGAGCGGTTCGTCGAGATGGCCGAGAAGGGCGTCCACCCCGTTCTCGCGGGCGCAGGCCACAGCGGCAGGGTCCGCATCGGTGGCCAGGACGACGGCGGACGGCGACTCGACCTGAAGAACACGGGCGATGGCTCCCGCCCCCGTGCAGAGGTCGACCGCGATGCCTTCCTCCGGGAGGAGCGCCGCCGCCCGCCGGGCCAGTGCTTCCGTCTGCGGGCGGGGCACGTACACACCGGTGTGGACCGTGAGCCTGATGCCGCAGAACGCCATCGACCCGACCACCCACGCCAACGGCTCACCACGGCTGCGTCGGGTGACGAGCGATTCGAGT
>CADCTB010000061.1 GCA_902805665.1 uncultured Acidimicrobiales bacterium | reverse complement strand
GGGTCGAATCGCTCACCGACGAGCTCGCGGCCCCGGCCTACGACATTCTCGAGTCGGACGAACTGGCCAACCTCGTAGAGGACCTTGAGCCCCTCGCCGCAGTCCTCGTCGCCGCCGGTTCACAACAGGTCGAGGTCAGCTCGAACGGCGCACCCCCGTCGACGGTCGAGCATCCTTGAGCGGGCCGCCGGGCGTGGGCGGCAGACCTGGAGCCCGAAGGACCACTTGCAGCCCTCTATCCGGCCACAGTCGCCGCTCACCCGGCGATCAGGGGGAGAGCTCCGAAGCCGGCCGGGGGCCGCCCGCGATTCTGGGGCGGGTCCCGGCGACAGGGGTCGAGGGGTCGTCGGTTGCGACAACCTGGAAAACGGCACGTTCGCGCCACTGCGACGTGCACACGCAGCGCGCGAGATGGGGCGGTCGAGCCACGAACAACATACGGAGAGCGGCGAGCGCGCCGTAAGCCCGCCTACGCCATGACCGGTACATGCGGGCGAAGCGGCGAGGGCTGGGCGCAGACATATTGGGGCGGTCGTTCTGGGACACTTTGGCGATGACCGAGCCGTCGATCCGTTACAGGGGAGCGGCCCGCTTCTTGACGGCGCCGAGCCCCGAGTCGATCTCGACGCGGGTTGCGTCGAAACTGATTCTGTTGACCATTCGTCGCCGGTTCGGCATCGGGTAGCGCCCGATATCACGTGGAAGCAACCTTCGACCGAGCCGGCTAGAGTCGTGGTCGGTCAGCGCTCCATGCGACCCGTCTCGTAGGCCCACATGGCGATCTCGACGCGGTTCCGGGCGCCGAGCTTGTTCATGAGGCTGGCCAGGTGGGTCTTAACCGTGCTGAGGCTGATGTAGAGCTCGTCGGCGATCTCGGCGTTGGTGCGGCCCCGGGCCACGGTGAGGACGACCTCCTCCTCCCGGGCCGTGAGCGGCTCGATGGGCTGGGCCGGCGTCGCCGCCCGCGGGGTCGAGAATGCGGCCAGCAACCGGGCCGTCACGCTCGGGGCGATGAGGGCGTCGCCGCGGGCGGCAGCCTCGACGGCCTGCACCAGCAGCTCGGGCCCGGCGTCCTTGAGCAGGAACCCGCGGGCGCCAGCCTTGAGGGCGCCGTGCACGTACTCGTCGACGTCGAACGTGGTGATGACCACGACCGCCAGCGGGTCCTCGACGTCGGGTCCGGCCAGCTGGCGGGTGGCCTCGATGCCATCGACGTCGGGCATGCGGATGTCGAACAGGCACACGTCAGGTCGCAGCCGGCGGGCCAGGATCACCGCCTCGCGCCCGTCGGCGGCGGCGCCGACGACCTCGATGTCGGGGTGGGCGTCGAGGATCATCCGCAGCCCGGTGCGGATGATCTCCTGGTCGTCGGCGAGGAGGACGCGGATCACGACCCGCCCCGGCCCCGGGGCAGCACGGCCTGCACCGTCCACCCCCGGTTGCGGCTGGGGCCGGCCTCGAGGGTCCCGCCCAGCAGCTTGGCCCGCTCGGCCATGCCGAGCAGCCCGAACCCCGACGACGAGCGAGGGTCGAACGCGCCGGCGTCACCGTCGTCGCCCACCGTGAGCCGCACGCAGTCCTCGTCACCGTGCACGGTGACCTCGATGCGGGTGGCGTGGCGGGCGTGGCGCCGGGCGTTGGTGATCGACTCCTGGGCCAACCGGTAGAGGGTGGCGTCGACCGAGGGCCGCAGGCCATCGAGGTCGCCCGAGAGCTCCACGTCGACGCGGGGCCCCGCGCCGCCGGTGGCGAGGCGCTCGATGTCGGCGACGCCGCGCTGCGGCGCGAGGTCGGGCTCCTCGCCCTGGCGCAGGGCACCGACCATGGCCCGCATCTCGGCCAGCGTCCGCGACGCCTCCTCCTCGATGACGGCGAGGGCGTCGAGGGCGGCGGCCGGGTCGGACGCGGCGACCACGCGGCCGGCCTGGGCCCGGATGGCGATGGCCGACACGTGGTGGGCGACGGTGTCGTGGAGCTCCCGGGCCAGCTGCTCCCGCTCGAACAGCTTGACCTGGTCCATCCCCCGGCGGTGTTCCTTGTCCCGGTATCGGACGGCCACGCCGATGGCGGCCACAAGCAGCAGGAACACGCCGCCCAGGAACAGGTCGCTGATCGGCTGCGGGTCGGTGGCGCTGAGGAGTAGCGGGACCAGCAGGACGAGGGCCCCGAGCGTGGCCTCCCGGCCCGAACCCCATCGGTACAGCGCGTAGACGAGCAGGACCGAGAACACGCTGGTGTTCAGGCCCCGCCAGTCGACGCCGGCCGCCAGCGAGACGATGTCGACGACGGCGAACGTGCCGAAGGCGGCCACTACGACGGCGAGCGGGTGCGTGCGCCGCCACAGCAGCGTCGGCACCAGCGCCAGCGCGATCACGACCGAGGCCGCCCGCCAGACCAGCTCGTCGGCGAGCACGCCTTCGAGCACGATCGCCGGCACCAGCCCGGCGACGAGCGCCCAGTCCCGCCACACGAGCTCCGGCGGGTCCGGGGCGCGGGGCTCGGCCCACAACGAACGAGCAGCGTCTCGGAGCACGGCCCCACCCTAAGGAACGGGGGCGCCCGGCGGATCGGCCGAAAGTACGGCCCGCGAATGACCGGACGCCCGATGTGGCGGCCGGCCCGGATCCGGACGATGGGTCCATGCAGACATCACCCACGTTCCTCGGCCGGGTCGCCGGCTGGTGCTTCGACCGCCGGGCCAAGGCGGTCGGCCTCTGGCTGGTCGCCCTCGTCACGATCTTCGCCGCGGCGGGCACCGTCGGCTCGCGCTTCAGCGCCACGTCCGCCGTCCCCGGCTCCGGCAGCGCCGCTGGGTTCGCCGTGCTCGAGGAGCACTTCCCCGAGCTGGGCACGGGTGGGCAGTCCGGGACCATCGTGTTCCGGGCCGAACAGGGGGTCGAGGACCCCGAGGTGCGGGCCGCCATGGCGGCGCTGTTCGAGCTCGTCGACGCCGGGTTCCCCGACGTCGACGGCGTGGCGCAGCACCCGGGCGGCACCGTCGTCTCGCCCTGGTCGGCGCCGGACCAGATCGCCCGCGAGGGCACGGTTGCCTACGCCCAGGTGAACCTGGCAGCCGAGGTCGACGACACCGCATCGGGGCTCCTCGGGCAGGCGATCAGCGACCACGCCCCTGCCATCGAGGGCCTCGAGGTCTTCCCCGGCGGTCAGTACCTCGCCGTGGTCGCGCCGCCCGAGTCCGAGCTGATCGGACTGGCCTTCGCCATGCTCGTGCTGATCGTCGCCTTCGGCTCGGTGCTGGCCATGGGGCTGCCCATCGCCATCGCCCTCGGCGGTGTCGGTGCCGGCATCGGGACGACCCTGCTGCTGAGCAACGTGTTCACGATCCCCGACGACGCGACCATGCTCGGGATCATGATCGGCCTCGGCGTCGGGATCGACTATGCCCTCTTCATCGTCTCCCGCTACCGGGAGGGCCTGCACGAGGGCCGCTCGCCCCGGGACGCCACCGTCGCCGCCATGGCCTCGTCGGGCCGGGCCGTGGTGTTCGCCGGCACGACCGTGATGATCTCGATGCTCGGCCTCCTCCTCGTCGGCATCGGCTGGATCGGCGGCATGGGCATCGGCGTGTCGGCGACGGTGTTGGCCACCATGCTCACGTCGACGACGCTCCTCCCGGCGCTGCTCGGCTTCGCCCGGGAGCGGGTCGAGCTCACCCGCTGGCGGGGCCTGGTCGCCGTCGGCTTCGTCGCCGTCGCCCTCCTCGGGCTCGGCCTCGGGCTCGCCCCGCTGGCGGCGATCGGCGGCGTGCTCGCCGTGCTCACCCTCGTCGCCAGCGTCGCCGTCCGGCCCCTGCGCCGCCCCGTCCCCCGGCGGGCGGCCACGCCGGTGCGCTCGACCTACGCCTACCGCTGGAGCCGCACCATCCAGCGCCACCCGTGGCGATGGCTGCTCGGCGCCACCACCGTGCTGGTGCTCCTGGCCGCGCCGGTCACGAGCATCCGCCTGGGCTGGGCCGACGAGGGCAACTTCCCCGAGGGCACGCCGACCCGGCAGGCCTACGACCTCCTGGCCGAGGGCTTCGGCGCCGGGTTCAACGGGCCGTTCCTGCTCACCGTCGTGTCCGACGACGCGCCGGCCGTCCTCCGGCTGCAGCGGGCTCTGGCCCAGACACCGGGTGTCGCCGCCGTCAGCCCGCCCGTCGCCGACGACCCCACCCACCCGTCGGCGTTCCTCATGCGGCTCGTGGCCACCACCGCACCGCAGGACGAGGCGACCAGCGATCTCGTCCGTCACCTGCGCGACGACGTCATCCCTGCGGCCGGCGCCGGGCTCGACGTGCAGGTCACCGGTGCCGCCGCCACCAGCATCGACATCACCGACTACCTGGCCGAGCGCACCGTCGTCTTCTTCGGGGCGGTGCTGGCCCTCTCGTTCGTGCTGCTGCTGCTGGTGTTCCGGTCGCTGCTGGTGCCGCTCAAGGCCGTGGTCATGAACGTGCTGTCGATCGGCGCCGCCTACGGCATCGTCGTCGCCGTCTTCCAGTGGGGGTGGGCCGGCTCGGTGCTCGGCATCGAGGGCGGGCCGATCAACCCGTTCATCCCGATGATGCTCTTCGCCGTCGTGTTCGGCCTCTCCATGGACTACGAGGTCTTCATGCTCTCCCGCATCCGGGAGGTGTACGTCCGCACTGGTGACGCCACCACGTCGGTGGCCGATGGCCTGGCGTCCACGGCCAAGGTCATCACGGCCGCCGCCGCCATCATGGTCGTGGTCTTCGCCTCGTTCCTGCTCGAGGACATCCGGGAGATCAAGCTGTTCGGCCTCGGGCTCGCCGTCGCCGTCCTGCTCGACGCCACCCTCGTCCGCATGGTGGTCGTGCCGGCCACCATGGAGCTGCTCGGCGAGCGCAACTGGTGGATCCCGAGCTGGCTCGACCGGCTCCTGCCCCACGTCGAGATCGAGCGCACCGAGCCGCAGCCGGTGCCCGAGCTGGTGGCGGCATGAAGGCGATCACTGCCGCACCTACGGCGTCCTCCAGCTGGAGAAGGTCGACGAGCCGGTGCCGGGCGCTGACGACGTGCTCGTCGACGTGCACGCGGCTTCGATGAACGCGGCCGACTGGCAGCTCGTCCGGGGCGGCCCGTCCATCGCCCGTCTGAAGTTCGGGCTGTGCCGGCCCAGCTTCGGCAACCCCGGCTCCGACCTGGCCGGGACGGTCCCAGCCGTCGGTCGCAACGTGACCACCTTCCAGGTGGGCGACGCCGTGTTCGGCACGTCGTTCCTGCAGAGTCTTCGGCGCCGAGGTCACCGCCGTCTGCAGCGCCCGGAACCTGGAGCTGGCCCGCGACCTCGGCGCCGCCCACGCCGTCGACTACACGACCACCGACTTCACGGCCGGGGCTCGCGCTTCGACGTGATCCTCCAGGCCGCCGGCCCCCACTCGCCGGGAGCATGCCGTCGGGCGCTCGTCCCGGGGGCACTCGTGCAGATCAGCGGCGACTCCAGCAACCGCTGGATCGGTCCCATCGGCCGGATGGTCGCCGCCGCTGCGCTCTCCCCGTTCGTCAGCCAGAGGTTGACGAGCTTCACGGTGCAGCCGAACCAGCGGGACCTCGCCCTCCTCGCCGACCTCGTCGAGCGCGGCCAGGTCGCTCCGTGCTCGACCGGACCTTCGCCCTCGGGAGGTCGTCGACGCCATCCGCCACGTCGAGGGTGACCACACCCGCGGCAAGACCATCGTCACCACCACCAGGAGCTGAGCCATGCACCCGATCCAGTTCGACGTCGACTACCCCGACGTCCCCCGCAACCGAGCTACCGCGGTCTTCCGCCTGCTCCTCGTCATCCCGATCCTGGTCGTCCTGGCCGCGGTCGGGGCCACCGGCTTCGCCGACGACGGCACCGAGCTCGTCGGCGCCGCCGCCGGCGTGCTGTTCCTCCCGCCGCTGCTGCTGATCGTCTTCCGGCAGAAGTACCCGCGCTGGTGGTTCGACTTCAACGTCGGCTACCTGCGGTTCGACGCCCGGGTGTTCGCCTACGCCCTGCTGCTCCGCGACGAGTACCCGTCGACCGATGAGGAGCAGGCCGTGCACCTGGAGCTGCCGTACCCCGACGTGGCCACCGACCTCAACCGCTGGCTGCCGCTGGTGAAGTGGTTCCTCGCCATCCCGCACTACGTCGTGCTGTTCGTCCTCGGCATCGGTGTCGTGCTGGCCACCATCGCCGCCTGGTTCGCCATCCTGTTCACCGGCCGCCACCCGCGGGGCCTGTTCGACTTCACCGTCGGCGTCATGCGCTGGCACAACCGGGTTGCCGGCTACGCCTTCGCCCTGGTCACGGACACGTACCCGCCGTTCCGGCTGGCGGCCTGACCGTCAGCCCCAGTTGGCGGCGAGCGTGAGGCAGAAGGGTGGCCGCTCCGGTCGCGGAGGACCCGCCACGTCTCGCCGGGCTCCGGCTCCGCCAACGAAGCGCCGAGCTCGACGCACCGGGTGACGCCGGCGTCGATTTCCTCGACGGCCAGGTCGAGGTGGAACTGCTTGCTGCCCTGGGGTTCCGCCAGGCCGGCGCCTCGTAGTCGTCGACCGTCCCGAACCCGAGGGCGACGCCGCCGGGGCCGGTGAGCATGGCGTACTCGTCCTACTCGTGGGCCACGTCCCAACCCGAGCACGGCCGACCAGAACGTCGCGTCGCGGCGAGCGTTCGAGCTGTGGAGGGTGAGTATTTTCAAGGTCGCGGCGGGCATGCCGACCAGCGTGCCTACCCTCGACCGGTGGGCGATTGGAAAATGTCGGCCAG
>CADCTB010000060.1 GCA_902805665.1 uncultured Acidimicrobiales bacterium | reverse complement strand
CGTCCGGTTCGCCGCTGCCGTCTTCACCAACCTCAGCCAGGACCACCTCGACTTCCACGGCACCGAGGAGGAGTACTTCGCGGCCAAGGCGTCGCTGTTCCATCCGGAGCGCGCCGCGGTGGGCGTTATCAACGCCGACGACCGCTGGGGGCGGCGGCTGTTGGAGTCGGCGCAGCTCCCCACCCGGCCGTTCTCCCTGGCCGAGGCAGTCGACCTGCGGGTCGACCGGTCGGGGAGCAGCTTCCGCTGGGAGGGCGAGCCGGTCCGCCTGCGCCTGGCCGGGACGGTCAACGTGGCCAACGCCCTGGCGGCAGCCGCGACGGCGCGGGAGCTGGGCGTCGGGGCGCCGGCCGTCGCCGAGGGGCTGTCGAACCTGGCCGCGGTGCCGGGCCGCAACGAGCCCGTCGAGCGGGGCCAGCCCTTCTCGGTGCTGGTGGACTACGCCCACACGCCCGACGCCCTGGAGCAGACCCTGTCCGGCGCCCGCCAGATGGCCGCCGGCGGGCGGGTGCTGGTGCTGTTCGGCTGCGGTGGCGAACGTGACCGGACCAAGCGGCCGCTGATGGGCGAGGTGGCGACCCGCCTTTCCGACGTGGCCGTGCTGACGTCGGACAACCCCCGTAGCGAGGACCCGGCCGCGATCATCGACGAGGTCCTCTCCGGCGTGCGCCGGACGGAGGTGCTCACCGTGGAGCCCGACCGCCGGGCCGCCATCACCCTCGCCCTGCACGCCGCTCGCCCGGGCGACATCGTCGTCCTGGCCGGCAAGGGCCACGAGACCACCCAGGTCGTCGGCGACCGGGTCCTCCCGTTCGACGACCGCGCCGTGGCCGCCGAGATCCTGGGAACAATGGGGGCCGCATGGTCGCCCTCCTGATCGCCGGGGCCACGTCGCTCATGTTCGCCATCCTGGGCACGCCCATCCTGATCCGCGCGCTGCAGTCACGCGGCATCGGCCAGCAGATCCGCGACGACGGCCCCCAGGGGCACTTCTCCAAGGCCGGCACGCCCACCATGGGTGGCATCACCATGGTCGGGGCGGCGGCCATCGGGTATGTGGCAAGTCACCTCTACACCGGCGCAGTGTTCACCGCGGCCGGAGCTCTCGTCGTGCTGGTCACCCTGGGCGCGGCCGCGGTGGGCCTGCTCGACGACTGGATCAAGATCTCCCGGAACCGCAGCCTGGGCCTCAACAAGTCGGCGAAGGCGGGTTCGCTGGTACTGGTGTTCCTGGTCTTCGCCGTGCTCTCCGTCTACCGGGCCAAGGTCAACACCGACCTCTCCTTCGCCCGGTCGATCGACATCGACCTGGCCAACCCCGTCTACATCATCTGGGCCCTGCTGATCCTGCTGGCCATCTCCAACGCGGTGAACCTGTCCGACGGCCTCGACGGCCTGGCCGCCGGGTCGGCGATGTACGGCTTCGGCGCCTTCGTGTTCATCGGGTTCTGGCAGTTCCGCCACCCTGAGTGCTACGGCGTCGGCCCCGCCCTGGACCTGTCGCTCATCGCCGCCGCCCTTGCGGGCAGTTGCGCCGGCTTCCTCTGGTGGAACGCGGCCCCGGCAAAGATCTTCATGGGCGACACCGGCTCGCTGGCCCTGGGCACCGGCCTCGGGGCGCTCGCCCTCGGCACCAACACCCACCTGCTCCTGCCGGTGGTGGGCGGGCTGTTCGTGATGATCACCATGTCGGTGGTCATCCAGGTCGCCGTGTTCCAGGTGTTCCACCGCCGGGTCTTCCGCATGGCGCCGATCCACCACCACTTCGAGCTGGTCGGCTGGCCGGAGACGACGGTGATCGTGCGCTTCTGGATCCTGGCGTCGCTGTGCACGGCCGTCGCCATCGGCCTCTTCTACGCAGACTTCCTTCAGAGCGGATGCCGGGGGGCCAGCCTTGGTTGACCAGAACGACGACCGCGGGCAGCACGGGCCGAGCGGGGCTGACGGGCCGGTTCTGCCGGTCGAAGAGTCGGTGAGGATCCTGCCACCGGACGAGGCGGCACCGGCCGGGCAGACGATGCCGGCGGCCGTGACACTGGCGGGCCACGAGGAGGTACCGGCCCACGAGGTGGCGGCACCGGTCCCGCCGGCGGCACCGCTGCCGCCCTCTCCTGCGCCCGAGCCGGCCGAGCCGGCAGAGCCGGCCGAGCCGGACATCGTCCACGCCGTGTCGGTGCCCGCCGAGCCGCCGGTGATGGCGGCCTCGGCTGCCCCGCCCGTGCTTTCCATGGCGGGCACCCGGCCCGGGGTCGAGCGGGCGCTGGTCGTGGGGCTCGGTCGCAGCGGCCAGGCCGTGGCCCGCCACCTGCTGGTGCGGGGCTCGAGCGTGGCCGCGGTCGACGACGCCCCCGGCGACGACGCCCGGGCCGCGGCGTCGGCCCTGGGCATCCTGCTGGTCGAGCGCCCCACCCTCGACGCCCTGGCCAACCTGGTCGTCCGGGCCGACCTGGTCGTCCCCAGCCCGGGCGTCCCTGCGTCCCACCCGGTCTACGGGCTGGCCCGGGCGGCCGGCGTGCCGGTGCGGGGCGAGGTCGAGCTGGCATCGCGGTGGTCGATCTGCCCGCTCGTGGCCGTGACCGGCACGAACGGCAAGACCACGGTGACCAGCCTGGTGGCCGACATGCTCAACGCCTCGGGCATCCCCTCGGTCGCGGCCGGCAACATCGGGCTGCCCCTCAGCGACGCGGTCGCCAACGAGGACCTCAAGGTGGTGGTGGCCGAGGTCTCCTCCTTCCAGCTGGCCTTCGTCGAGTCGTTCCGGCCGGTGGTGGCGGTGTGGCTCAACCTGGCCCCCGACCACCTGGACTGGCACGGCGACGTCACCGCCTATGTGGCGGCCAAGGCCCGCATCTGGGCCCGGCAGGGCCCGAACGACGTGGCCGTCGTGAACGCGGACGACCCCGAGGTGATGGCCCAGGCCACCAGCGCTCCCTCGCGGGTGGTCACCTTCGGCCTCGGGCCGGCGCGGGCCGACTTCACCGTTGTCGACGGGTGGCTGCGCAGCCCCCAGGGCCCCCTGATCGAGGTGGCCGCCCTGTCGCGGTCCCTGCCCCACGACGTGGCCAATGCCCTGGCCGCCTCGGCCGCCGCGCTGGCTGCCGGGGCCACGGTCGACGGCGTACGCACCGCCCTTTCCGCGTTCGCACCGCTGCCGCACCGGCTGACGCTGGTGGCGTACTCCAACGGCGTGCGGTGGTACGACGACTCCAAGGCCACCAACCCCCATGCCGCGGCGGCGGCGGTGCGGGGCTTCGAGTCGGTTGTCCTGCTGGCCGGTGGGCGCAACAAGGGCCTCGACCTGTCCGCGCTGTCCCACGTCGCCCCCCGCCTCCGCGCCGTCGTCGCCATAGGCGAGGCCGCGGCCGAGGTGGCTGCCGCCTTCGACGGTCGAGTTCCCGTCCACCCGGCGGCATCGATGCCCGAGGCCGTGGCCGCGGCGGCCGCTGCCGCCCGCCCGGGTGACGTCGTGCTCCTGTCGCCGGGTTGCGCGTCGTTCGACTGGTACCGGTCCTACGCCGAGAGAGGCGACGACTTCGCCGCCGCTGTACACGCCCTGCTGGAGGCACACCATGGCGCCTGACACCTCGACCCTCACCCGCAAGGCCCGGCGCCCACCTCCGGAGAAGTCCGCCCGCAAGCCGGTGGCGAAGCGGCCGCCCACCGTCGACCCGGTGGCCGACGACACGGGGTGGGTGCTGCTGGCGGCGATCGTCGCCATGCTCTGCACCATCGGGCTGATGATGGTCCTGTCGGCCTCCTCGGTGGAGGCGCTGCGCAGCTACGGCGGCGCATGGGTGTTCTTCACCCGGCAGATCATGTGGGTGGCCATCGGCGCGGCGGTGCTGACCGGCGCCGCCCTGGTGGACTACCACCACTGGCGCCGGGTCGTGCCCCTTCTGCTCGGCGGGTCGTTCGTCCTGCTCGTGCTCGTGCTCGTGCCGGGCGTGGGCATCACCGCCGGCGGGTCGTCGCGCTGGCTGGGCACCGACTCCTTCCGCATCCAGCCGTCGGAGCTGGCCAAGCTGGCGGTGCTGCTGTTCGGCGCCGACCTCCTGGCCCGCCGGGTCGACCTGGTCTCCGACTGGCGCAGCGTGATGCGCCCGTTGCTGGTGACCACCGGCCTGATCGCCGGCCTGGTGCTCGTCCAGCCCGACATGGGGACGACGCTCCTCATGTTCTTCATCGTCTTCGTGCTCATGTTCGTGGGCGGTGTCCGCCTCCTGCCCATGGCCACCCTGGGTGCGGTCGGCTTCGTCGTCTCCGTGATCCTGGCCAAGGTCGAGGGCTACCGGTGGGAGCGGGTGTCGTCGTTCCGCGACCCCTTCGGCGACTTCGAGAACACCGGTTACCAGGTCGCCCAGTCGCTCGTGGCCCTGGGCACCGGCAACGTCAGCGGAGTGGGCCTCGGGGCCAGCCGGGCCAAGTGGGGCTTCCTGCCCAACGCCCACACCGACTTCATCTTCGCCATCGTCGGCGAGGAGCTGGGCCTCATCGGGACGTTCGGGGTCGTGGCCCTCTTCGTGGCCTTCGCCGTGGTCGGCATCCGTACCGCGCTGCGGGCGCCCGACCGCCTGGGCGCCCTCCTCGCCGCCGGGGTCACCGCCTGGGTGTGCGGGCAGGCGGTGGTCAACATGGGCGCGGTCACCAGCCTCCTGCCGGTCACGGGCGTCCCGCTGCCGTTCGTCTCGTTCGGCGGCTCCTCGCTGGTGGTCACCATGGCGGCCACCGGCATCCTCCTCAACGTCGCCCGCCAGGCCAGACGCGTCCCCGCGACTGCGTGACCGAGACGTGGGTGGTGATCGCCGGAGGCGGTACTGCGGGGCACGTGGTCCCCGGCCTGGCCGTCGCCCGGGCCCTGGTCGCGCGTGGCCATCCCCCGGAGACGATCCACTGGGTCGGCGGCCAGCGCGGGACCGAGGGCGCCATGGTGACCGCCGCCGGGTTCGAGGTGACCCTGCTCCCCGGACGGGGCATCCAGCGCCGGCTCACCGCCGAGAATCTGGGCGCGGCGTGGGGCCTGGCCCGGGCCGGGGGGGAGGCGCTGTCCCTGGTCCGGTCCCGCCGGCCCGCGGTGGTCCTCGCCATGGGCGGATGGGCCAGCGTCTCGTGCGCCATGGCCGGTGTCACCCTGGGCGTGCCCGTGGTGGTGGCCGAGCAGAACGCGGTGCCCGGGGCGGCCAACCGGCTGGTCGGGCGCTTCGCCAAGGCCGCATCCGTCCCGTTCGCCGGGACGCCGCTTCCCCGGGCGGTCGTCACCGGCAATCCGGTGCGCCAGGAGATCCTCGCCGTCGACCGGAGCCCGGCCGGACGGGCTGCGGCCCGGGCCGCCTTGGGGCTGCCCGAGGGCCGGCGGGTGCTGGCCGTCTTCGGCGGCTCGCTCGGCGCCCTCCGCCTGAACACTGCGGTGCTCGGCGCGCTCGAGGCGTGGGCCGGCCGGGGCGACCTCGCCGTGCGCCACGTGGTCGGCGAGCGGGACTGGTCGCTGGTGACGGGCCAGGTGGCCGAGCGGCCGGCGGCGGCGGGCGGGCTCTTCTACCAGCCGGTTCGGTACGACGATCAGCGTGAGCTGTCGCTGGCGGCAGCCGACCTCGCCGTCTCCCGGGCCGGCGGCAACACCGTGGCCGAGCTGGCGGCAGTGGGCCTGCCCTCGGTGCTGGTGCCCCTGCCTGGCGCCCCCGGCGACCACCAGACCGCCAACGCCCGCCAGCTGTCCGACGCCGCCGCCGCCGTGCTGGTGGCAGACGCGGAGATGTCGGCCTCCCGGCTGATGGAAGAGGTCGACGGGCTGCTGGGCGACCCGGCCCGGCTGCAGGCCATGGAGGCGGCCGCCTCCCGGGCGGCCCGTCGGGACGCGGCCGACGCCGTGGCCGCGCTGGTGGAGGCCCATGCGCGACGTGCGTGAGCCCGGAGGGCGGTGTGGCTGAGCCCGTCGACCTCTCCCGGCCCCAGTCCATCCACGTCGTCGGCCTGGGCGGGGCCGGTATGAGCGCCATCGCCGAGGTCCTCGTGGCCATGGGCCACCGGGTCTCGGGGAGCGACCTGCGCCCGTCCGCGGTGCTCGATCGGTTGCGGCACCTGGGAGTGGCCGCCTCGGTCGGCCACGACGGCGCCCACGTCGGTCCGGAGGTCGACGCGGTGGCCATCTCCACCGCCATCGCCCCGGAGAACCCCGAGGTGCAGGCGGCATGGGAGCGAGGCATCCCCGTGCTGCGGCGGGCCGACGTGCTGGCCGCCCTCACCCGCCTCCGCCGCACCATCGCGGTCGCCGGCACCCATGGCAAGACCACCACCTCCGCGCTGCTGTCGACCGCCCTCACCGCGGCCGGGATCGAGCCGTCGTTCGTCGTCGGCGGCGAGATCGCCGCCTTCGGCACCGGGGCCCGGTGGGGGAGCGGTGACTGGCTGGCGGTCGAGGCCGACGAGAGCGACGGCACCTTCCTCGACCTCGACACCGAGGTGGCGGTGGTGACCAGTGTCGAGCCCGACCACCTCGAGCACTACGGGGGCTTCGGCGCCCTGGTCGACGCCTTCGCCCTCTTCCTGTCCGGCGCCGGCGGAGGACGGCTGGTCTGCGCCGACGACCCGATGGCCGCCCGCCTGGGCGCCGCCGAGACCGCCGCCAGCTACGGGTTCGAGCCGGGGGCCGGCCTGCGGATCGCCGACTACGAGGTGAGCCGGGGCGCAACCGCGTTCACCCTGATCCAGGACGGCGCCGAGCTGGGCCGGGTGCAGGTGCCGCTGCCGGGCCGCCACAACGCCCGCAACGCCACCGCCGCCATCGGAGCGGCACTGCTGGCCGGAGCCTCGTTCGCAGACGCCGCCGCGGGCGTCGCTGAATTCGCCGGCGTGGGCCGCAGGTCGCAGGTCCGCGGTGAGCGGGCCGGGGTCACGTTCGTCGACGACTACGCCCACCTCCCCGGTGAGGTCGCCCCCACGCTGGCCGCGGCCCGCGAGGGCGGCTGGGCCCGGGTGGTCTGCGTCTTCCAGCCCCACCGCTACAGCCGCACCGAGGCGCTGTGGGCCGACTTCGCCGACGCGTTCGGTGACGCCGACGTGGTGGTGGTCACCGAGATCTACTCGGCCGGCGAGGCTCCCCGGCCCGGCGTCTCCGGCCGGTTGGTGGCCGATGCCGTGCGCGACGGCCACCCCTCGGCCCGGGTGGAGTGGATCCCGGAGCGGGCCGACGTGGTCGCTTTTCTGCGCGGCGAGCTGCGCCCCGGCGACCTGTGCCTCACCCTCGGCGCCGGCGACCTGACCACGCTGCCCGACGAGCTGCTCTCGTGAGGGGCCGCTCCGACGGGGACGCGGTGGCGGCCGCGGCTGCGGTGCTCGGTGACCGGGCCCGCCGTGACGTCCCCCTGGGGCCGTTCACCACCTACGGGGTGGGAGGACCGGCTGCGCTCCTGCTGGAGGGCTGCGGGCCGGAGGAGCTGGCGCTCGCCGGCCGGGCCGTGGCCGCCAGCGGGGTGCCGGTGCTCGTCGTGGGCCGCGGGTCCAACCTGCTGGTGTCGGACCGGGGCTTCGCCGGCCTGGCCCTGACCCTCGGCGAGTTCTTCGCCGCCATCCACCCCGATCGAGACGGGGTGCGCGCCGGGGGCGGCGTGAGCCTGCCGGTGCTGGCCCGGCGGACGGCCGCCCTCGGGCTGCGGGGACTGGAGTGGGGGGTGGGGGTGCCCGGCTCGGTCGGTGGCGCGGTGCGGATGAATGCCGGGGGACACGGGTCCGACGTCCGGGCCACCTTGACCCGGGCCTGGCTCTGGGACCTGGGCGCGACGGGCGACGAGGGAGCGGCGGAGGTGGAGGCCGCCGACCTGGGCCTCGCCTACCGGCACTCAGCGATCACCCCACTCCAGGTGGTGGTGGCGGCGGAGTTCGCCCTCCGTCCCGGCGACCGGGCCGAGGCCGAGGCCGAGATCAGCGCGGTGGTGCGGTGGCGGCGGGAGCACCAGCCGGGCGGGTCGAACGCCGGATCGGTGTTCGCCAACCCGGAGGGCGACTCCGCCGGCCGGCTCATCGACGCCGCCGGCCTGAAGGGCCACCGGCGGGGATCCGCGTTCGTGTCCCCGAAGCATGCCAACTTCGTACAGGTGGACGAGGGGGGCTCGGCCGACGACGTCCGGGCCCTGATGGAGGAGGTGCGGACAACCGTGGAACACCGGTTCGGGATCGTCCTGCAGCTCGAGAACCGCCTCGTGGGCTTCGATCTCTCACCCTTGAGTGGAGGTTGAGGCCGTGGTGAGGATGGATCCCCGCATCCGTGAACGGCGGGTGGAGGTGCGCCGGGAAGAGGGAAAGCGCCGCTTCCGGGTGCTGATCGGGGTGACGGCGGTGGCCGCCCTCGGTGTCGGAGGATGGGTGGCGAACGACTCCTCGCTGCTCGACGTCGACCGGATCGTGGTCGTGGGCGCCCTCCGCACCGGGACCGACGAGGCCCGCTTCGCGTCCGGCCTCCGGCGAGGAGAGCCGCTCTCGGCTGTCGACCAGGAAGGGGCGGTCCGGGGCGTGGAAGCGCTGCCCTGGGTGCAGGACGCCACGGTGTCGCGCCGGTGGCCGGGCACCGTCCGGATCCGGGTGGTCGAGCGGGAACCGGTGGCCGTGGCTCCCTCGGCGGGCGGCGGATCTGCCCTGGTAGACGGCTCGGGACGGGTCCTGGAATGGACCGACGCCCCGCCGGCCGGGCTCGCCGTGCTTGCCGGTCTGTCGCCCGCCGGCCCGCCCGGGACGACCCTGGGGCCCGACGGCGTGGCCGCCCTGGCGGTGGCCGTGGCCCTGCCCGCCGAGCTGCGGGCCCGGACCGTCGGCGTGGCCCCGGCGGAGGGCGGCAGGGGAGAGGTCGACATCCGCCTGCACCCTGAAGGCATGGTCAGGTTGGGCCCTCCGGACGACCTCCACCGCAAGTTCGACGCCATCCGCGCCGTGCTGGCCCAGGTCGACCTGCGCAACGTGGCGGTCCTCGACGTCCGCCGGCCGGACAGTCCCGTGTTGACCCGCCGGGAGACCCCCGTTAATGTGTCGACCCCAAGGGTAGGTTGACATAACTATCAACCTCAAGTCGACGTAGAGGTGGGTGGGAAACCGTGGCTGTCAGGGCAACAGAGATGACCGCAGGACGACCGGCGGTCAGAAGCGTTGGCGCAGCCTCGAAGGCTCGTCCCAAGAACGTCAAACCGTCAGGAGGGCCGATGATCGGCGCACCACAGAACTATCTGGCTGTCATCAAGGTGGTCGGAATCGGGGGCGGCGGCGTGAACGCCGTCAACCGGATGATCGACGCCGGATTGCGCGGCGTGGAGTTCATCGCCGTCAACACCGACGCCCAGGCGTTGCTCATGAGCGACGCCGACGTGAAGCTCGACATCGGCCGGGAGCTGACCCGTGGTCTCGGGGCGGGCAGCGACCCCGAGGTCGGCGCCCAGGCGGCCGAGGCCCACCGTGACGAGATCGAGGAGGTGCTCAAGGGCGCCGACATGGTCTTCATCACCGCGGGCAAGGGCGGCGGCACGGGCACGGGCGGCGCGCCCGTCGTGGCCGAGATCGCCAAGCAGCTCGGCGCCCTCACCGTCGGCGTGGTCACCCGGCCCTTCGCCTTCGAGGGCCGGCGGCGCTCGGTGCAGGCCGAGACCGGCATCGCCAAGCTGAAGGAGAAGGTCGACACCCTCATCGTCATCCCCAACGACCGGCTGCTCTCGGTGTCCAACGACAAGACGTCGGCGCTCAACGCCTTCAAGATGGCCGACGAGGTCCTCCTGCAGGGCGTCCAGGGGATCACCGACCTCATCAACACGCCCGGCCTGATCAACACCGACTTCGCCGATGTGAAGATGATCATGACCAACGCCGGCTCGGCCCTCATGGGCATCGGGTACGCGTCGGGCGACGGGCGGGCGCTCAACGCGGCGCGGGCCGCCATCGCCAGCCCGCTGCTGGAGGCGTCGATCGAAGGCGCCCGCGGCATCCTCCTCAACATCTCCGGCGGCAGCGACCTCGGCCTGTTCGAGGTCAACGAGGCGGCCGAGATCATCCACGAGGTGGCCCACCCCGACGCCAACATCATCGCCGGCATGGTCATCGACGACGCCATGGGCGACGAGGTGCGGGTCACCGTCATCGCCGCCGGCTTCGACCGCTGGGACGAGGGCCGCGACCGCGAGCGGGCCGAGCCCACACCAGCCAAGCCGGCCGCCGGCGCCGGCCGGGGCCCGGTCCTCGGCCTCGGAGGTCGTCGCGAGCGCGAGCCCGAGCGCCCGCGCGAGGACATCTTCGGTACGGGCGACGACGACCTGGAGCTGGGGTCCGACGACGACGACTTCGACGTTCCCTCGTTCCTGAAGTGACGCTGATTTCACGATGACGTCTGGAGGCGCCGCCCTCCTGCACCCGCTGTCGCTGTCCTCGGCCCACGTCGCGTTCACGGGGCGGGCCGAGGGCGACATGGGCCACGGAGGTGGCCCGGTCAGAGACGTGCGGCCCGACGTGGCCGCCCGCCGGCGCGCCGTCGTGGACCTGCCGTGGACGTGGCTGCGCCAGGTCCACGGGGCCGAGGTCGTCCGGGTCGACGGTCCTGGAGACGCGGCAGGGGCGCAGGCCGACGCGGTGGTCACGGCCGAGGCCGGATGTGCGATAGCGGTGCTCACCGCCGACTGCGCGCCGGTGGCCCTGGCCAGCGCCGAGGGCGTCATCGGCGTGGCCCACGCCGGTTGGCGCGGGGTGGTGGCGGGGGTCATCGACGCGACGGTGCAGGAGATGCGGGCGCTGGGCGCCACCGAGATCGAGGCGCTCATCGGCCCTTGCATCCGCCCCGAGTGCTACGCGTTCGGCTCGGACGACCTCGAGCAGGTCGCGGCAGTGCTGGGCGACGGCGTCCGGGCCACGACGAGCGCAGGCGACCCGGCGCTCGACCTTCCGGCCGCGGTGCACACCGCCCTGGTGGCCGCAGGTGTCGACCCGAGCGCGACAGCCGACATCGGCGTCTGCACCGCCTGCTCCCCGCACTACTTCTCGTGGCGCGCCCGCGGCGAGCTGCAGCGCCAGGCCGCGGTCATATGGCGGTGAGCGAGCACGTGGAGCCGGGCCATCGGCCATGCCGCCGCGCCGCGGAGGCCCCTGCCGGGGGTCCGTCAGGGCTCCACGAGCGCAGCGACCAGGATCCGATGAGCGAGATGACGATCGACACCCCTGCGGTGGCCGAGCGGCTGGATGCGGTGCGGGCCCGCATCGCGGCAACGGGGCGGGCGCCCGACGACATCGTGGTGGTGGCGGTCACCAAGGGATTCGGCGCCGACGCAGTCGAGGCGGCGGCGGCCATCGGGCTCGACGACGTCGGCGAGAACTACGCGCAGGAGCTCGACGCGAAGTGGAAGGCGGTCCCCGGCGACGGTCGACGGTGGCACTTCCTCGGCCGGGTCCAGCGCAACAAGGTCAGGACCATCGCCGGGGCAGTGCACCTGTGGCAGGGCGTGGACCGCGTGGCGGCCGGCGAGGAGATCGCCCGGCGGGCGCCCGGCGCGCGGGTGCTCGTACAGGTGAACATCGACGGCGACGGCGCGCCGGCGGGTCGCAACGGCTGTGCGCCCGACGGCGTGCCTGAGCTCGTCGAGCGGCTCGACGGCCTCGGGCTCGACGTGCGCGGCCTCATGGCGGTGGGGCCGCCGGGAGAGCCCGAGCTGGCCCGGCCGGGGTTCAGAACAGTGAGCGCGCTGGCCGACCGGCTGGGGCTCGCAGTGCGTTCGATGGGCATGACCGACGACTTCGGGGTGGCGGTCGAGGAGGGTTCCACAATGGTGCGCGTCGGGCGCGGCCTGTTCGGGGCGCGGCCGGTCGCGCCATCAATGCGGCGATAGGCTTCGGAAGCCAAGGAGGCGACGCGGTATGGCATCAATCTGGCGACGGACCATGGTCTATCTGGGCTTGGTCGACGACGACGAGTACGACGAGTACGAGCCCTACGACGACCCGCAGGGTCAGACTCAGCCCCAACCGGCGCCTCTTCGTCGCGGCGCACGGGCCATGCCGGAGCCGGTCGACAACATGTACGAGCCCGAGCCCACCGGCGTCCGCACGCTGCCGCGCGACGACGCGCCCGGCCCGGAGCCGCGGGGCTTCGACTCGAGAGGCGGCGACCCTCGGGGTGACGTGCGCGGCGCAGAACCGCGCGGCGACACCAGGAGCATCGGAGGCAGCGGCATGGGCAGCGCAGGCATGGGCGCGGGCATGGCGGGCGGCGCCGGGATGGGCAGCAGCGCCATGGGCAGCAGCGGAGCCGTCACCGTGCAGCCGCGCCCTTCGGTGGTCCGTCCCTTCACCCAGCCCCAGGCGGCCAAGGTGCACGTGACGGTGCCGGTAGGGTTCAACGACGCCCAGGAGATCGGAGACAAGCTGAAGTCGAACCAGCCGGTGATCGTGAATCTGCAGGGGATCGATCGCGACCTGTCCCGGCGGCTCATCGACTTCTCGTCCGGCCTCACCTATGGCCTCGGCGGCGCCATGGAGCGCGTGGCCGACCAGGTCTTCCTGCTCACGCCCTCGAACGTCGAGGTCTCCCCGGAAGAGAAGCGTCGCCTGCAAGAGCGCGGCTTGTACCGCTCCTGACGTGATCCAAACTCTGATCTGTAGGCTCCTCGACGCCTACCTCATCGTCATGTTCGCCCGCATCATCCTGTCGTGGTTTCCGGTGGAGCCGGGCTCCGGCCTGGCTTCGGTGTACGGATTCCTCTATGCCATCACCGAGCCCGTGCTCGGCCCCATCCGGCGGGTCATCCCGCCCCTGGGAATGGGCGGCATGGGCCTCGACCTCTCGCCTCTCGTGGTGTTCTTCGGCATCTCGATCCTCCGCGGCGCCATCTGTTAGTAGCGTGTAAGTCGGCGCACAGGGCGGAGCGCTTAGGATGCGCGGGGTTTTCACCTAGAGAGATTGGGATGGTGACGTGTTGGTTCTGGTGAGCTTCGTGCTCGTCCTGGCGGCCGCGGTGACGCTTGTCGTCGGTCTGTTGCAGTCGGGATTGACCCTCATCTACCTGTCGATCGCGTGCAGCGTGCTGGCCGGCGTGGTGCTCGCCGTCGCCGTGCTCCGCGGCCGACCCGAGCCGAAGGCTGCGGCCCCGATCGGCAGGCCGTACACGCCGCCCGCGTCGGCGCCGCCCGCCCGCGAGCCGGAGCCGCCCGTCCCCGCGTCGGTGGGCGCTCCCGCCTCCAGCTCCGCAGCCACCACCAGCTTCACCCCGCCTCCGCCTCCGCCGCCGTCGACCCCAGCCCCTGCGGCCCGGGCTGCGGGCGACGACGCGGCCACCAAGGCGGCCGGCACCGCCCTCCTCGGCCGCCTCCGCGGCCGGCGGGCCGAGGAGCCGCCGGCCGACGCGGCACCGACCCCGGTGCCGATGCCCGAGCCCGAGGTCGCCACCTCGGAGCCGGTCACCACCGAGATGCCTGCCTACACGGCCGAGGCCGACGACGGCTTCCCCATCGCCAACTACGACCAGCTGCGGGCCACCGAACTGCTGCGCCAGCTCGGCTCGCTGGACCGCAACCAGCTCGAGGCCGTGCGTGACCGTGAGATCGCGGGCAAGAACCGCTTCACCATCCTGAGCCGGGTCGACACCCTGCTGGCCGCCCAGGCGGAGCCGGCGTGGGAGCTCGACGAGGACGAGTGGGAGGCCGACGCGCAGGCCGAGGTCGACGCGGGCGCCGCCGTGATCGCGGTCGGGCCCATCGCCGATGACGTCGACGAATGGGATGACGACGACCTCACCAGCGGCGAGATCGAGGACGACGAGGCGGAAGCAGTCGATCTCGACGAGGCCGACGAGGTCGACGTCGACGAGGTCGACGAGCTGGTCTCGCCGGCCGACGGCCCGATCCCCGGCTACGACTCGCTCACCGTCGGGCAGATCCTGCCCCGCCTGAGCGACCTGAGCCCCGAAGAGCTGGCCCAGGTCCGCGCCCGCGAGCAGGCGGGACGGGGCCGGGGAACCATCCTCGATCGCATCGAGCGTCTTGCCGCCAGGTCGGGCCCCACGGCCATGCCCGCCGCCGCCCCGGCCCGCAAGGCGCCCGCCTCCCGGAAGGCCCGCAAGTCGGCGGAGGCCATCCCGGTGCCCCCCGCCACCAGCACCACCGCCGCGGTCAGGAAGGCGTCGACCCGCAAGTCGGCGGCTGCGGCGAAGGCACCGGCGCCCGCGCCGGCCAAGAGCCCGGGCCGCCGCAAGGCGGCGCCCCCGATCGTGGTCTCGCCCCCGGCCCCTGCGCCGGCGAAGCGGGGGGCGAAGAAGGCCGTCGTCGTCACGCCATCTCCCGCGCCGGCCAAGAGCCCGGGCCGCCGCAAGGCCGCCGCTCCGGTCGTCGCCCCCGAGGAGACGTCTGCGCCCACCGCCGCCGCGGTCAAGAAGGCGCGGGCCAAGAAGGCCACGAAGCGCCTGTAGCGCCGGGCCGGCCGGGAGCTAGCCGGCCACCCGCAGGTCGACCCGGAGCTGCTCGCCGTCGACGTCGAGCTCGGCCGCGTCCGGGCCGGCGGTGCCGATCACCAGCTCGGTGGCCAGGACCTGGGCCGAGATCCACCGGCGGTGGCCGGCGACGGCGGCCGCCACCCGAGGGCCCGCTTCCAGGGTCAGGGCGATGCGGTCGGAGAGGGCGAGGTCGCGCAGCTTGCGCAGGTCGTTGACGCTGCGGGCGATCTCCCGGGCCACGCCCTCGGTGCGCAGGTCGTCGTCGAGCTCGAGGTCGAGGGCCACGGCCCAGCCCCCCTCCTGGGCCAGGGCGAAGTCCTCGTGGCGGGTGGCCCGCACGTCGAGGTCGTCGGGGCCGAGCCGTTCGCCGGCGATCTCCACCGCGCCGTCACGCTCGAGGGCCCGGCGCACCTCGGAGCCGTCGGCCGCGGCCAGGGCCGCCTTTACCTCGTTGACCCGCGTGCCGAGACGGGGGCCCAGGACCTTGAAGTTGGGGACCACCGTCCACGTCATCAGGTCGGAGAGGGTCTCGACGTCTTCCAGCTCGCGCACGTTGAGCTCGGCCTTGACCTCCTCCTTTACCTCGTCGGACAGGCCGGCGCCGGGGTGCAGCAGGAGGGCGCGGCGCAGCGGCTGACGGGTGCGCACGCCCGCGTCGGTGCGGGCCGCCCGGCCCAGGCCCACGATGCGCCGCGCCGCCTCCATCTCGGCCGACAGGCCGGTGTCGGGCGGGCCCACGGCCTTCGGCCAGTCGGTCAGGTGCACCGACGCCGAGCCGGTGAGGATGCGGTGCATCTCATCCGCGAGGAAGGGGCACAGCGGGGCCAGCAGCTGGGAGGTGACGACCAGGCACCGGTAGAGCACGGCGTGGGCGCCACCGTCGGACGGCTGGCCGGGGCCGCCCCAGAAGCGGGCGCGCGACCGGCGCACGTACCAGTTCGACAGGTCGTCGACGAAGGTGGCGATGGCCGTGGCCGCCCCCAGGGCGTCGAGGCCCTCGAGGCTGTCGGTGACCTGGGTGATGGTGGCCCGCAGCTGGGAGAGCACCCACCGGTCCATGACGTGGTTGGTGGTCCAGTCGCCCGGCTGCCACCCGTCGAGGTCGGCGTAGGTGGAGAAGAAGGAGAAGACGTTCCACAGCGTGAGCAGCGTCTTGCGGGTGGACTCCCGGATGCCGTCCTCGTAGACCCGGCGGCTGGTCCACGGCGAACCGGCCGAGAAGAAGTACCACCGCAGCGCGTCGGCGCCGAAGTTCTCGAAGATGTCCCACGGGTCGATGACGTTGCCCTTGGACTTGGACATCTTGAGCCCGTCCTGGTCGACGATGTGGGCCAGGCACACCACGCTGCGGTACGGCGTGCTGTCGAAGACCAGGGTGTTGATGGCCAGCAGCGAGTAGAACCAGCCGCGCGTCTGGTCGATGGCCTCGCAGATGAAGTCGGCCGGGAAGCTCGACGTGAAGCGGGTCTGGTCCCCGAACGGGAAGTGGTGCTGCGCCGACGGCATGGCGCCCGAGTCGAACCAGGCGTCGAGGACGGGCGTGACGCGGAGGGCCGTCTCCTGGCAGCCCTCGGCCGAGCAGGGCAGGGGGATCTCGTCGACCGCGGGGCGGTGCAGGTCGAGCCGGCCCAGGTCGAGGCCGGACCGCTCCGAGAGCTCCTCGACCGAGCCGATGCAGGTGATGTGGCCCTCGCCGCAGCGCCAGATCGGCAGGGGAGTGCCCCAATAGCGGTCGCGGGACAGGGCCCAGTCGACGTTGTTGAGCAGCCAGTCGCCGAAGCGGCCGTGCTTGATGTGCTCGGGGTGCCAGTTGATCTTCTCGTTCTCGCGCAGGAGGTCGGCCTGGCGGTCGGACGTGCGCACGAACCACGACGTCTTGGCCCAGTAGATGAGCGGCGTGCCGCACCGCCAGCAGTGGGGGTAGGAGTGGGTGTAGTCCTGCGCCATCACCAGGAGCCCGCGTTGCAGCAGGTCGGCGATGATCTCCCGGTCGGCCTCCTTGACCGCACGGCCGGCCCATGGGGTGATGCGCTCGTCGAAGGTGCCGTCGGGGCCGACCGGGTTGAGGACCGGCAGGCCCTCGGCCTTGGCCACGTCCATGTCGTCGTTGCCGAACGCGGGGGCCAGGTGGACGATGCCCGAGCCCTCCTCGGTGGTCACGAAGTCGGCGGCGACGACCCGCAGGGCGCCGCCATCAGGAGAGTCAGTGTCCAGCGGCAGGAAGTCGTACGGGCGCCGGTAGCGGACGCCGACGAGGTCCCGGCCGAAGAAGCGCTCGATGATGTTGGCGCCCTCGGCGACCCGGGTGGCGGCCATGACCATGTCGCGCCCGCCCTCGGGCGCCCGGACCCGGACGTACTCGATGTCGGGGCCGACGGCGGCGGCCACGTTGGAGATCAGCGTCCACGGGGTGGTGGTCCAGACCAGCAGGTCGACCTCGCCACCGACCACGGGGAAGCGGACGTAGGCGGCAGGGTCGACCACGTCGCGGTACACGCCCGGCTGGCCGAGCTCGTGCGACGACAGGGCGGTGCCACAGCGGGGGCAGTACGGGCTGACCCGGTGGCCCTCGTACAGGAGGCCCTTGTCCCAGAGCTGGCGCACCAGCCACCACACCGACTCGATGTAGGTGTTGTCGAACGTGCGGTAGGCGTCGTCGGTGTCGATCCACACGCCGGCCCGCTCGGTGAGGACCTCCCAGTCCTGCACGTAGCGCTTCACCGACTCCCGGCACCGCTCGTTGAACTCGGCGATCCCGAACGCCTCGATCTGGTGCTTGTTGGTGAGGCCGAGCTCCTTCTCGACCTCGATCTCCACCGGCAGGCCGTGGCAGTCCCAGCCGCCCTTGCGGGGGACGTCGTGGCCCCGCATGGTCTGGAAGCGGGGGAACAGATCCTTGAACGCCCGGGCCCAGACGTGGTGGAGGCCGGGCTTGCCGTTGGCCGTGGGGGGGCCCTCGTAGAAGATCCAGGGCGGCGCCCCCTTGCGCAGCTCCTTCACCTGGTCGGACAGCGAGCTCTCCCGCCACCGGGCCAGGACCCTGTGCTCCAGGGCCACCAGGTCCAGTTGGGAGTCGACGGGTCCGAAGGCCATGGACAACAGTAAGCCAGGCCGATCGCGGCGACGTCGACCCTATTGGGTCTGCCGCTGAACGAGAGAGAGGCGCCCCATGGAATGGAAGCTCGAGCTGGTGGCGGTTCCCGTGTCGGATGTCGACGCGGCGAAGACCTTCTATGCCGACAAGGTCGGGTTCGTCGTCGACCACGACCATCGGGTCAGTGAGGAGATCCGCTTCGTCCAGCTGACTCCTCCGGGCTCGGCCTGCTCGATCGCCCTGGGGACGGGGATCTCAGACGCCCGGCCGGGCAGCGTGAGGGGCCTGCAGCTGGTGGTGGCCGACATCACCGCCGCCCACGCCCACCTGGTGGAGCGGGGGGTTGAGGTCACCGAGGTGCAGGACTTCCCGTGGGGCCGGTTCGTCTTCTTCTCCGACCCCGACGGCAACGGCTGGTCCGTGCAGCAGATCGTGGGGGGCTGAGGCTCAGCGCCTGAGCTGGGCGGCCGCCTGCTCGAGCACGTCGGCCAGGCGCTGCCGGTAGCCGGCCGGCGTGCCGGCACGCTGGACCGCGACGGTGAGCGGCTCCGGTTCCGGCTCGGGCACGGCCCGGGCCAGGCCTTCGACGAGGAACCCGACGAGCCGGCTGGCCTCCGCCGGGGTCAGGTGGAAGGTCTGGGCGCAGACATCCTTGTTCCACAGGCTCAGGTTCACGAAGCCCCGCTCGAGCCTCATGGTGGCCCGCAGGCCGATGCCCCGCTCGTCGACGGCCAGGTGCCGGGTGCGGGTGGGGAGCTCGAAGGGGGCGACAGCCGCCATGCCCAAGTCTCGCGCCCCGGAGCGCCCGTGGCCAGGGGGCGGCCGTCCGGCCGCGCACTAGGGTCGGATCCATGCCCACGGCCCACGCCGGCGAGCTCTACCGCACCGAAGGCGACGACACCGTGGTGCTGCACGTCCACGTGCAGCCGGCGGCGGGGCGCTCCGCGGTGGTCGGCCGGCACGGCACGGCGCTCAAGGTCCGGGTGGCGGCGGTGCCCGAGGGCGGCCGGGCCAACGAGGCGTGTGCCGAGCTGCTGGCCGAGACGTTCGGGCTGAAGCGGGCCCAGGTGGAGCTGGTGAGTGGGCCGAGCAGCCGGGCCAAGCAGTTCAAGCTCACCGGCGTCGACCTCGACGCGTTCCGTGCCCGGCTCGAACGCGAGGCGGCGGGAGGCGTCCGGCCCGGCGCCAGCGCCAACACCGGTCCGGAGGCCCGCCAGCCCCGACCGTAAGGGCCGAATTCGACCGGTCGCACGAATCGAGCGGCTGGTAGGCTCGCATCCCATCGCGCTCCAGGAGCGTCTTGTGATGCCGAAAACCACGAAAGCAGCACCCGCTGAGCAGTCGACCCGGGCTCCGCGCCCGGCCAAGAAGACCGGCGACCCGCCGCCCGGCGACAAGTTCCTCAAAGAGCAGCGGGCCGAGCTCGTCGCCGAGCGGGCCAGCTACGTCGCCCAGGCCGAGTCGTTGCTCCAGGAGGCCGAGATGCTGGCCGAGGACATGGAGCCGGGCGACATCCAGTTCGACGAGGAGTCGGGCGAGGGCGACACCCTGGGCGTCGAGCGCGAGCGCGACCTGCAGCTCAGCGCCCTGGCCCGGGCGGCCGTCGAGGAGATCGACCGGGCCCTGGCCAAGATCGACGCCGGCACCTACGGCGTCTGCGAGCGCTGCGGCAACCCGATCCCCAAGGCCCGACTCAAGGCCCTCCCCTACGCGGCCCTCTGCGTGGCCTGTAAGAGCGGGGGGCTGGCGCGTCGCTGACAGAAGCGGCCGGCCGCTCGACCACAGCGGACCGGCCCCCCTCGATCCGCCGCGACCTGAGCCGAGGCGCCGCACCGCACTGGTGGCCGGCGTGGCCGCGGTGGTGCTCGTCCTCGACGCGCTGACCAAGCAGTGGGCGGTCACCGCGCTGGCCGACGGGCCCATCCACCTGTTCGGGCCGGTGCGGTTCGCCCTGATCCACAACAAGGCAGGCGCCTTCGGGCTGGGCGGGGCGTTCGTCCCCTTCCTGGCCGTGGCCGCCCTCGTCCTGGTGGTGGCCATGGTGACGGTCGGCTCGGCCAGCGCCAAGGGGCCGACGGCCGTCGCCCTCGGCCTGGTGCTGGGCGGGGCGTTCGGCAACGTGGGCGACCGGATCTTCCGGGCCCCCGGGCTCCTGCGGGGCGCGGTGGTGGATTTCGTCGACGTGGGCTTCTGGCCGGTGTTCAACCTCGCCGACTCGACGATCACCTGCGGCTGCCTCCTGCTGCTCTTCGCCAGCTGGGGCAAGGAATGACCACGGTGGGCCCGAGCGGCCCCCTGAGCGGGGTGGTGGCCGGCGCCGAACGCCTTCCCATCCCACCCACGCTCGACGGTGAGCGGCTGGACCGCGTCCTGTGCCTCATCTGGGATCTGCCTCGCTCTGAGGCCACCGAGCTCATCGCCTCGGGGGCGGTGCGCCTGGCCGGGCGGCCCGTCGTCACCCGGGCCAAGCGGGTCGTCGCCGGTCAGGAGCTCGAGGTCGTGCTGCGGGAGGCCAACGTCCTCGACGCGCTGGCCGGCGAGCCGGGGGGCGACGACCTCCCGCTTGTGCACGTCGACGACGACGTCGTCGTCGTCGACAAGCCCGCCGGCCTGGTCGTGCACCCCGGCGCCGGGCGGTCCACCGGCACCCTGGTGCAGGCTCTCCTGGGCCGCTTCCCCGACCTGGCCGGCACCGGCAGCCCGGAGCGCCCGGGCATCGTCCACCGCCTCGACAAGGGCACCTCCGGCCTGCTGGTGGTGGCCCGGTCACCGGCTGCCTACGAGTCGCTCGTGGCCCAGCTGTCGGCCCGCACCGTCGACCGCCGGTACCTGGCCCTGGCCGTGGGCACCATCGAGACCGACGCCGGCGTGATCGACGCGCCCGTGGGCCGGCGGTCCACCGACCGCACCCGGATGGCCGTGGTCGCAGGCGGACGGCCGGCCCGGACCCACTACCGGGTGCTGACCCGCTACACCGAGCCGACCGAGGCCACGCTCGTCGAGTGCAAGCTGGAGACGGGCCGGACCCACCAGGTGCGCGTCCACCTGGCCGCCATCGGCCATCCTGTAGTGGGCGACGCCCGCTACGGCGGCGCCCGTCAGGCAGTGCCCGTGGCCCGTCCCTTCCTTCACGCCGCGCAGCTGGCGTTCGACCACCCCACCACGGGCGAGCGCTGCCACTTCGAATCCCCCCTCCCCGCCGATCTGGAGGCCGTGCTTGTACCCCTACGGTGACACCCGCACCGACACCCTTCCCGTGTACGACGACGGCGACGACCGGGCCGCCCGCCGGACCGTCCGGCTGCTGGCGGTGGCCGTGTTCGTCGCCGTGCTGGCCGTCACCGTCTTCGTGAGCCTGTGGGCGCTCGCCGACAGCGACTCGGCGCCCGATCGCGCCGTTGCCTCCGGCCCGGTCGAGACGGTCACCACCCTGGCACCGCCCCCGGAGTTCGGCCCCCCGCCGGGCACGGACCTGGCTCCCTATGTCACCAGCCGCAAGGCGGCCCTGGCCGCGGTGCGGGACGAGCGGGTGGCGGTGGTCTCCCTGGCCAAGTACTCCACCCAGGCCCAGGTCAAGACCCTGGTCGGCACCACGCCCATCGTCTCCCTGCTCGTCGCCCCTCCAGGCACCGCCCCGGCGGTCGTCACCGGTGACCTGGCCGAGTGGGTGAAGGGCCAGACGGCGGCCAACACGGCCGAGCGCGACGAGATCAAGAAGCTGATTCCGACGGTGACCGATCCGGCGTTCAAGACCTTCTACAACCAGGAGGTCGCCCGGCTCGACAAGTCCCTGAAGAACTTCGCCCCCACCTCGACGATGGTGTTCGGCGTCGTGGTCCGAGGCCCGGCCGCCGCCCTCCAGGCGCTGGGGGCCAAGGCCGAGGTCCGGCTGGTCGACGTCGCCGACACTGCCGCCCCACCGCCCCAGACGGTCTACCGCGGGCTGCGGCCCGAGGAGGTGACCAAGGCCGGCGAGCCGGCGATGCGACCGGCCTGACCTGGGGTTACCTGACCTTGGCCGGCTTGGCTCCCTGCTGGCGGAACGCGCCCTCGATGCGCAGGTCGGACCCGCCCTCCACCTGGGCCAGCACGCAGACCCGGTAGGTGTGCTCGCCCCGCTTGAGCTTCTTGCGGGCCTGGACGCTCACGGTGGCGGTGGCCGTCTCCCCGGGCCCGGCGCTGAGACGGGCCGGCTCCACGGCCACGTGCAGGGCCCCGGAGGGGTCCTCGGTGCACAGTTCGGCCGTCACCGGGATGTTGCCCCGGTTCTCCAGGTGGAACCGGTACGACGACGCCATGTGGTCGTAGGCCACCATGGGGTCGAGGTGCCCGGCTGCGTCCACGTACGTCCCCACGTCGACGGTGCCCCGGCCCTGGGCCGCAACCGTGGCGTCGCCCGCGGCCCGGGCCACGATGTCGACCGTGTGGGTGCCGGCCGTCGGATGGGGCCCGCAGCGCGGCTTGAAGAACACGTCGACCACCGCCTCCTCACCGGGGGTGACCGAGCAGAACTCGGGATGCACCCACGACCAGTCCCGGTCCTCGGACGGGAGCTCCACGGCCACGTCGCGGGCGTCGGGCCCGTCGTTGGTCAGGTGGACCTTCATGCTGCACAGGCGCCCCGGGTCGACCGCGAGCGCCGACGGTACCAACTCCATCGCGATCCCCACGTCGCGCACCGTACCCCCCGGAGACCGTTTGTGACGTGAAGATTTCCAACCGGGGTCGTCCCACGTCGCCGGGGCGATGCCGGATGACCCGGATTGGGGGCGGTCAGCTGGAAACGGGCTGGTCCAGGCGGTCCTCGGCCCCGTCGTCGGCCACGTCGTCGGCCGCAGGCGCGCCCTGCCCCCGGGACCTGGACACCATGTCGGCGAGGGTGAAGGAGTCGAGGTGCTGGCGCATGTGCTCACCCACGTCGGCCCACACCGACAGCAGCACGCACTGGCCCTCGTGGCTGCAGGCCCCGTTCTGGTGGGGCTCGCCGAAGTCGCCGGCCACGATCGGCCCGTCGACCGCGCTCACGATCTGGCTCAAGGTCAGCTCCGCCGGCGGCCGGGCCAGCACGTAGCCCCCGCCCACGCCCCGCTTCGAGCGCACCAGTCCCGCGCCCTTGAGGGCCAGCAGGATCTGCTCCAGGTAGGGCTGCGGAAGCCCCGTGCGCTCGGCGATGTCGCGCACCGACGTGGGCTTGGCGCCGTCGGCGTGCAGGGCCAGGGAGAGGAGCGCACGGCTGGCGTAGTCACCCCTCGTTGACACCTTCACGTCATCCATCCTACGGCGGCGTCGCGCCGTGTGGGTGGAGCAGGTCTAGGTTGAGCGGTCGATGGGGGAGAGCGACCAGCCGACGCTGCCCGAGTACGGCGGCGCGTGCATCGACCAGGTGGTCGCCGCGGCGACGGCCAGCGGTCCCTACGGCGCGCCGGCGCCGCCGCCCTCCTGGCTCCCCGAGCCGGCGGTCGGGGCGGGGCAGGTCGTCCTGCTGGTGCTCGACGGCCTCGGCTGGGCCCAGCTCAAGGACCGGCCCGGCGTGGCCCCGACCATGAACGCCATGGCGGGCGGGCCGATCACCACCGTCGCCCCGTCCACCACGGCCGCCGCGCTCACCTCCATCACCATCGGCGCGCCGCCGGCGACGCACGGGGTGATCGGGTACCGGCTCCGGGTCGAGGAGAACCGCATCCTCAACGTCCTCCGCTGGAAGACAGGTCTGGGCGACGCCCGGACCGCCATCCCGCCGGAGCAGTTCCAGCCTCTCGCCGCCTTCGGCGCCGGCAAGGCACCCGTCGTGACCAGGGCCGATGTGGCCGAGTCCGGGTTCACCCGGGCCCACATGGCCGGGGCCCGCATGTACGGCTGGCGCATGCCGTCCACCCTGGTGGCCACCGTCGCCTCCCTGCTCGCCGATGGCGAGCGGTTCGTGTACGCCTACTACGACGGGGTCGACAAGGTGGCCCATGAGTTCGGCTTCGGCCCCACCTACGACGCCGAGGTGGTGGCCGCCGACCGCCTGGTCCACGACCTGATCGACGTGCTGCCCCCCGGGGCGGCGCTGCTCGTGGTCTCCGACCATGGCCAGGTCGACGTGGGCGACCGGGTGGCCGCCCTCGAACCCGAGGTCGCCGGCCTCACCACCATGCTCTCGGGGGAGGGCCGCTTCCGGTGGCTCCACGCCCGCCCCGGGACGCTCGACCGCCTGGCCGATGCCGCCCACCGGCACTACGACGACGTGGCCTGGGTCCGCACCCGCGAGGAGGCGGTGGCCCAGGGGTGGTTCGGCGGCACCCTGACGGCGGAGGTGGCCCAGCGGCTGGGCGACGTGGTGATCGCCCCGAGGGAGCTGATCGCCGTGCTCGACCCGGCCGACCCGGGGGAGCAGTGGATGCGCTGCCGGCACGGATCGCTCACCTCCGCCGAGATGCTGGTGCCACTGCTGGCTAGCCGGAGGTGATGTGGGGAAGGATCGCGAGATGGCCGAACAGACTCCGATCCTCTCCGACCCCCAGCCCGCCGTGATCGTGACGTCCGAGCCGGAGCCGCCCGAGGAGGAGGCGACGGAATCCGTGGCCTCCCCGGCCAAGGTCCTGCGGATCGGGTCGATGACCAAGGAGCTGCTCGAGGAGGTGCGCCGGGCGCCGCTCGACGACGCCGGCCGCCTTCGCCTGCGGGAGATCTACGAGACCTCGGTGCACGAGCTGGCCCAGGGGCTGTCGGGAGACCTGCGCGAGGAGCTGGCCCGGCTCAGCTCCCCGTTCTCGGCCGACACCCCCAGCGACTCCGAGCTCCGTGTGGCCCAGGCCCAGCTGGTCGGCTGGCTCGAGGGCCTGTTCCACGGCATCCAGGCCGCCATCTTCTCCCAGCAGATGGCCGCCCAGGCCCAGCTCCAGCACATGCGCCGTCCGGGCCTCCCGCCCGGCATGCCGGACCCCGGCCCCGACAACGCCGCTTCCCGCCCCGGCACCTACCTGTAGCGCGTTGGAAACCCTCCAACACCCCGTCTGACCTGCGGTGTTGGACCCAGACGGGTCCTCCATCAGCCCCGGCGCTCGTCGGCCCGGATGTCCTGGAACCGGTAGGTCTCCCCGTGGCTTACGTAGCGGACGGAGGTGGTCAAGGCGGCGCCGAGCACCGCATCCTTGAACGACGACAGCGGGTCCTTGAACACGGTGTAGTCGTGGTAGTGGATGGGCACCGCGGTCCGGGGCTTCACGATCTGCAGCGCCTTGACCCCTTGGGCGGCGTCCATGGTGACCAGCACGCCGAGCACCCGGGTGCCGCCCAGGTGGAGCAGGGCCAGGTCGATGTCGGGGTAGCGCTGCGGGATCTCCTCGAGGCGGTCGTGGACGAGGGTGTCGCCGGTGATGTACAGCCGGAAGGTCGTCGATCCGCCCCGTGAGAACTCGAGCATGCTGCCCATGACCGGCGGCAGGAGGGCGTCGAGCGGCTGGGGGGCGTGCTTGCCGGGCATGGCGGTGACCGACACCGTGCAGTCGCCCCGGGTGAGGGTCTGCGAGTCCCACATGTCGAGATCGATCGGCGACAGGAAGCCCTGGCGCCGAAGCTTGCGGGCCGAATGGGGGGTGGTGAGGATCGGCAGCCGCTTGTCGAGGCCGGCGGCGGCCACCTCGTCGAAGTGGTCGCCGTGATGGTGGGACAGGACCACGAAATCCAGCGGCGGCAGGTCGTCGATCTGGAGCGAGGGCTCGGTGAGGCGCTTCGAGCGCAGGCCGTAGCCCAGCTTGGCGTAGTCGCCCTGGTGCAGGAAGTTGGGGTCGGTCAGGAAGGTGAAGCCGCCGTAGCGCACCAGCACCGTGGCCGTCCCGATGAACGTCAGCTCGCCGCCGGGCATCTCGGGCGGGCCGGTGGGCGAAAGCTCGATCACCTGGCGGGGCATGCGGGTCAGCTACCCACGGCCCGTCCCGCAAAACCCGCCTGGCGGGCTCAGGCGGTCGGGCCGATCTCCTCCAGCTTGGCCACGTGCTTCCTGAGCTCGGCGCAGGCGAAGGCGAAGGCGTCCGGGTCGTCCCTGACGCTCGGCAGGCGCTCGAGCAGCTCGGTCACGATCAGGTGGTGCCGGGTGAACTCGTCGACTCCGGGATCTTCCATGGGCAGACGTTACGAGCTGCCGACGGAGCATCTCGCCGCGGCCGTCACTTCAGCGGTGGGGGCCTTCCTTCCAGTTGTCGATGGTGCGGGTGGCGACCTCCATCAGGGTGTCGGCCTCCCGGAGCTCGCCGAACGACTTCTCCAGCTGGGGGATGTTGGGCCCTCGGGCCCCTTGGACGCAGTCTTCGATGCCCGCCTCGATGGCATCGAACCCCGTGCGGAGGGCGGAGTCGGCCGGCGGGTCGGGGACGGGAAGGCCCTTGCGGGCCTCTTCCAGGCTGTCCCGCAGCTGGGTGCAGCTGCCCAGGATGTCAGGGCGTTGCAGCGTGGAGAGGGTGGCCCGGGCGGTGTCGAGGTCGGCGTTGAGGGCGGCGAGGGCCGGTCCGTGCTCCGCCGTCCACGCCGCCTTCGAGGTGGGGGCGCTCCCTCCGCACGCCACCAGCAGGACGGCGCCTGCTCCGGCCGCCACCGTCCACGCCCGACGCATCGGGCGAATCGTACGCGGCGGGGTGCTAGCGGCCGGTTCCCTGACGGTCGCGGCAGGCCCGGTCGGCCAGCCGCAGGCGGCCCCCATGGGTGTGGGCCTGGTGGGCGGCGTTCACGATCAGGGGGACCGCGTCGCGCTGCAGGTAGGCGACCTCGCACAGGTCGAGGACGACGTCGAGGTTGCCCTGGGCGTCGATGAGGTCCCGGAGGACTGCGTCGACGCGGGCCCAGTCGTCGAAGCTGATCTGCCCCTGGATGGCGACGATCACCGTGCCCCCGGCCCGGGTGATGCTGAAGCGTGACGTGGGGCCCAGAGGGCGGGTCGGATGTTCGCTACCGGCTTCCGTCGTGACTCCTTGGTCGCTCAGCGCCGGGATCCCGAACGGGGCGCTGACGACCTACATCGGCATCGACCAGCGTCGACTTGAGCGATTTTCCGGCCGGCTGAGGCGCCTCTATCGAGGGTTGAGGGTGGTGGCGGGGCGTCGAGCGCGCCCGCGCCCCGGCACGACTCGGGCGCCCGGCGGGGTCGAGTCGCCGAGAATCACCTCGTCCGGACGCCTGGATCGCGCCCCGGAGAAGAAAAAAGATCCGGCGGGCGGAACCGGCGGTCTCGAGGCCGCGGAGCCCTTCAGGCTGTGGATAAGCGGCCTTTCGGCCCCATATCGGAGTCCAAGGGGTGACCAACGGCCCGCGTTGGCGCTCCAACAGGGCTCCAACAGCGCCAAAGGTGCTGGTCAGCGGCCTAAATCGCCCAAAAAAGGGTGCTTCCAGTGCCTACGGTGCCGTGCTAAACCTCCTCTCAATTCACGAGCGGCCAGGCACGACGCGTCAGGTAGGGCGCAACAGTGCCGGGCACGGCGAGGAGCGAGACGGGTGGGCCCCTGCGGTGGGCCACCGAGCTCCCCGGAGGCGTAGGACTCACCCGCAGGGTCGGATCGACCCCACCAAGAAGGACTCACGATGAACACAGCCTGGGCTGGAATCGGACGCAAGATGTCGAGCGTCACCGCGTCGACGGGCGCGGTCATGGCCGCCATGCTCTTCTTCCTGGGCGGGGCCGCGACGGCCCAGACCACCACCTCGACGCCTCCGTCGAGCGTGCCCACGATCGGAACTCCGGTCGCGGCCACTGCGGAGCAGACGCCGACGACGCCGACCACGGCGGCGAGCGGCAACACCGGGGCGGCGGTCAGCACCGGCCGGTCGACCAGCAGCGCCAACTCTGGTGCGGCATCGAGCGCAGTGGCCGAGTCGGGCACCACCGGAGGGGCCACCAACGTCACCGACGCCACTGCGTCCGGCGGCGCCGGCGGCGCCGGAGGCACCGCCATCCCCGGTGCAGCCGCCGGAGGCGCAGCCGCCAACACCAGCGGCGGGACCGCCGTTCCCGTCGCCCCCGTCGCCACCGGCGGTTCGGCGGTCGCCACCGGCTCGGCCAACGGCGGCGCCGGCGGAGCCTCAACCCTCACCGTCAACCCGGCGGCCACCACCGGGAACAGCGGTGCCGCGGTCGGCCAGTCGAGCGCCACCAACACCGGCAACACCGGCCCGGCCACCTCCTCCTCCTTCTCCAACCCGGTCGCCACGTCCGGCAACTCCGGCACCCCGGGCACCCCGGGCACCCCGATCTCCAACCCCTTCGCCCTCAACACCGGCATCC
>CADCTB010000059.1 GCA_902805665.1 uncultured Acidimicrobiales bacterium | reverse complement strand
GCGAGTAGAGCCAACTCGTCATCGGACCATCCGTCGCCCGGCCGTTGCGGTGCTGGTAACCGGCGGGGAACAGCGAGGAACGAACCGCGGTCCAGTGCATCGAGCCTCGTCCAGCCGTCGATGGTGAGGAACTTGTGGTTGGCGGTGGCGTCGACGCTCCGCCCCGAGGCGAGCCGTAGTTTGAACACCGGCTTTCTGCCCGACGGGAATGCCTTCACCAGCCGGGCAGGAACCAGCCGCCGGTGCTCGTCGACCGACCAAACGACCGGCTGTTCCTGTGAGAGGACGAGCTCGCCCAGCGAGACGTCTTCGCCGTTGTCGGCTCGCAGGAGTTGCGTGCTGGCGGGCATGCAGCCACTCTCACGTAGGTCGGCGAGGACCGGGCGCTTGTCGGCCCGGCTCTCCAGGTTCCGGGACAGCTGAGAGAGGGCGATCACCGGCACGTTGAGCTCACGGGCGAGGATCTTCAGGCCTCGGGACATCTCCGACACCTCGACCTGGCGGTTCTCGGCGTTGGACCGGCCGCTCATGAGCTGCATGTAGTCGATGACGATCATGCCGAGTCCCTCGCGACTCTTGAGCCGCCGGGCCTTGGCCCGGATCTCCATGATCGTGAGGTGCGGGTTGTCGTCGATGAAGATGGGCGCCTCGCCGAGCCGGCCGACGGCGTGGCTGATCTTGGGCCAGTCGGACTCGAGCAGCTTGCCGTTGCGCATGCGGGTGGCGTCGACACGGGCCTCGGAGCACAGCAGTCGCTGGGTCAGCTCCCGGTGGCTCATCTCCAGGGAGAAGACCAGCACCGGCGTACGGGCCTCGAGGGCGGCGTGGGCGGCGATTCCGAGCGCGAAACTGGTCTTCCCGGTCCCAGGCCTGCCCCCGATGATCACCAGGTTCGAGGGCTGGAGGCCGGCGAGCTGGCGGTCGAGGTCGATGAAGCCGGTGGGGACGCCGGTGATCTCCTGGTTGCGCTCGAAGAGGGCTTCCAGGTGGTCGAGCTGGGCCGAGAGCAGGTCGCGGATGGTGGCCATGGAGTCGGTGACCCGGCGCTGGGCCACGTCGAAGACCATGGCCTCGGCCTCGTCGACGGTGTTGGCCACATCCTCAGGGAGGCTGTAACCCATCTCGGCGATGTCGCCGGCCACCCGGATGAGGCGGCGGAGCAGCGAGTGCTCCTCGATGATCCGGGCGTACCGGCCGGCGTTGCCGATGGACGGCGTGCCGGCCTGCAGGGTGATGAGCAGGGCCGGGCCACCGATGGCCTCGAGCACCCCCGCCCGGCTCAGGGATTCGGCCACCGTGACGGGGTCGGCAGGGTCACCCTGGGCGTAGAGGGAGGTGACGGCGTCGTAGATGTGGCCGTGGGCCGGCTTGTAGAAGTCGTCGGCCGACAGCTGCACCTCGACGGCCGCCACGATGGCGTCGCGGCTGAGGAGCATGGCCCCCAGGAGCGACTCCTCGGCCTGGAGATTGTGGGGGGGCACCCGGGTGGCGGAGCCCCCCTGCTGGCGGCCGGATGCCCCCGGCTGACGGCGTCGGGCATCTTCGATCGACTGGGCCATCTGCGCCTCAGCCTGACCGCTGCGCCCTGAGGATCGCTAGGGGAACAACCCTGTGAGTTCGCAGTGGACGCAGGCGTGACCCGAACACATGTTCGAGTCTACTCTCAGCTTGGGACAACCTCCACCGGCAGGCGGAACTCCACCTCGGGGTGCAGACGGACCGGCACCTCGTGGGTGCCCAGCGCCTTGATGGGCTCGTCGAGGTGGACCCGCTTGCGCTCGAGGGTGACCCCGGCCTGCTCCTGGACGGCGTTGACCAGGTCGGCCGTGGTCACCGAGCCGAACAGCCGGCCCTCGGGCCCGGCCCGGCCCGTGATGCGGATGACCTTGGTCACCAGCACCCTGGCGACCTGCTCGGCCGACTCACGGTCGCGGGCGTCCTTGACCGCCCGGGCCCGGCGCATGCCGGTGGCCTGGGACACGGCGCCGGGCGTGGCCTTCATGGCCAGGCCCTTGGCCACCAGGAAGTTGCGGGCGAAGCCGTCGGACACGTCGACGACGTCGCCCTTCTTGCCGACGTTGTCCACGTCGGACCGCAGGATGAGGGTGACCATCTAGAAAGGCTCGTCTCCGTAATCGTAGGTAGGCGCCGCGCCGCCTGAGGGGGAAGGGGCGGCGTTGGCCACCGGGCGGGAGCCGCCGTTCATGCCCTGCCCGCCACCGTCGCTGGGCCCGCGCCGGTCGTTCTTGCGGATCTCGGCGGTGGCCCACCGCAGGCTGGGGCCGATCTCGTCGGCGACGACCTCGATCTTCGAGCGCTTCTCGCCCTCGGGCGTCTCCCAGGAGCGCTGCTCGAGACGGCCGGTGACCACGACCCGGGCCCCCTTGGACAGCGACTCGCTGGCGTTCTCGGCCATCTCCCGCCAGCAGACGATGTCGAAGAAGGACACCGCCTCCTTCTTCTCATTGGTCTGGCGGTCGTTCCACACCCGGTTCACGGCCAGCCCGAAGCTGGCAGTGGCCTGGCCGCTGGCGGTGAACCGCAGCTCGGGATCTCTGGTGACGTTCCCCACGAGGGTGACGCTGTTTCCGTTCATCGAATCACTCCGTTCGCCTGTGTTTTCACGTTGTTCTCAGGACCGCCTATTCGGCGGTGACAGCGGCGGGCGCAGGCGTCGGGGCCGCCGGCTCGCTGGTGGGGGCCCCATCGTCGGGGCCGACGGTGCCGAGAGGCCGGGCGGGCTTGCCCGTGTCCTTCTCCGGCAGGTGGACGACCTTGTGGCGCAGCACGCCGTCGGTCAGGGTGAGCTGCCGGTCGAGGTCGGACATCACCGACGGCTCGGCCTGGGCCTCGACGACGACGTAGTTGCCCTCACGGTGCTTGCGGATCTCATAGGCCAGGCGGCGCTTGCCCCACCGCTCGACCCGGCCGGGGTTTCCGCCCTTGGCCTTGATGAGCTCGGTGGTCCGGTCGACCTCGGCCCTGACGGTTTCGTCGTCGAGCGTGGGGTCGAGAATGATCATGACTTCGTACGGCCGCATGTGAAGGTAGAGCCTTCCCTCTGGACCTGGCGGCGAGGCGCGCAGGGCCCCGGGGAGTTCCCGGGGCAGGGTGTGGAGCGGAACCATGGTACCTGTCACGCCGACCAGCATGTCAGGAGGGTGTGACAGTGTCCCTTCCCGGCGGGGACCCCCATCCCCGCCTCCTCGCCCGAAGCGGGGCCCCTGCCCCGCCGGGCGCCGTCCTGGCGCGGGGGAACGAGGCGCCGCGTTACGGGCAGGGGCCGCCGGCGACGAGGCGGGTGCCCGGGCCGATGGACAGGCGCGGCAGGGCGCCCTGTGGCACCTCCAGGGCCCAGCGGTAGGGCCGGGTGGCGCCGTAGGTGGGGCAGCTGGCCTGGTGGATGCAGGGGGCCATGTCGACGGTGGAGACGAAGTTGCCGGCCGCGTCGAAGAAGGCGATCGACAGTGGGAGCGGCGTGTCCTTCATGTAGAACTCGCCGGTGTGGTCGGTGTTGAACTTGAACAGCATCCCGTCGTAGCCGCCGATGTCGGTGCGGTTCATCAGTCCGAGGCTCTGCTGGGCGGCGGTCTCGGCCAGGAGGGCACATCGGGCTGCGGTGGCCTGGGCCGCGCCACCCTCGATGCGGAAGCCGATCTCCCGGAAGTCCCCGAACGGAGTCCGGTTGAGGGACACCTCTCCCTCGGCGGGCCGAAGGGTCGGGTCCGCCGGAAGGTTGGCCCCCAACGTCAGGAGGACCGCGCCGCCGACGAGGATGGCGGCGACGATCGCCCAGCGCAGGAGCCGCACCTCAGGCGGTCCGGCCGGACGCCGGGCGGTCGACGCCCAGCGCGGCGGCCACGTCGTCGGAGAGGTGGTAGCTCTCGGCATCTGACGGGAACGAGCGGGCCCGGACGTCGGCCGCGTAGGCGGCCACCGCAGCCACCGCGTCGACCTTCAGCGCGCCGTACCGGCGGACGAACTTGGGAACGATCCGGTCCTCGAGGCCCAAGAGGTCGTGGAGCACCAGGACCTGCCCGTCACAGTCGGGGCCGGCGCCGATGCCGATGGTCGGCACGGACACCTCCCGGGTGACGAGACCGGCCACCTCGCGGGGGACACATTCCAGCACGATGGCGAAGCAGCCGGCGCCGGCGAGGGCCCGGGCGTCGTCGACCAGGGCGCCGGCCGCCTCGGCCTGCTGGCCCTGCACCCGATAGCCGCCGAGGGCGTGCACTGACTGGGGCGTGAGCCCCAGGTGGCCCATCACGGGGATCTGGGCGTCGACCAGGGCCTGCACGACCGGGACTCGGGTCCGTCCGCCCTCGAGCTTGACCGCCGCCGCGCCCGCCCGGACGAGGACGGCGGCGTTGCGCACCGCCTCCTCGGTGGACAGGTGGTAGCTGAGCCACGGCAGGTCGGCCACGACCAGGGCCCGCGGTCGGGCCCGGGCGACGGCGGCCACGTGGTGGGCCATGTCCGCCACGGTGACTTGCAGGGTGTCCTCGTAACCCAGGACCACCATGGCCACGGAGTCGCCAACCAGGATGATGTCGACGCCGGCATCGTCGGCGATGCGTGCGGTCGGCGCGTCGTACGCGGTGACCATCACCAGGGGGATGCCGCCTTTGCCCGCCCTGACGGCCGGTGCCGTCGACCTCCCGTCGTGCCTCTGGGAGTCCGACGGGCGCTTGCCGGGCCGGCCTCCCGGGCCGGCTGTCACCTGCTGTGCCATGAGAGGCCTCCTCACCGTCCAGCGCCCGGTGGCTGCCGGCGGCTCCACCACCCTACCGGCGGGCCCTTACGGCCGCGGGATGGTGGGGACGGTGAAGGTGGACCGCGGCCGGGGCTCGGTGGTGGCGGGCGCAGTCGGCGGGGTGAACGTCGGTTGGGTCGTCGGCACGGTCACCGGCGCAGGAATGGTGGCCGTGCTGCCGGGCCGGATGGTGGTGGCCGGCGCCTCGTCCTCGTCCTCCGGCGCGGTCGTGGTGGTGGCCGAGGACGACCTCGACCCCGAGGAGGAGCCGGAGCCGGACGAGGAGGAGCCGCTGCTGGTCCCCGACCCGGAGGACGCCACCGAGGACACCGGGGCGGGGCTCTTGCCGGAGAGGTCGGGGACCTTGTCGGGCGGCGTGGCGTCGGCCGGGCTCGCCTTGGCCATGAACTGCTTGAAGATCTTGGCAGGAATGGACCCGCCGCTGACCTTTCTCACCCCGTGCACGTCGTAGAGCGGTTTCGACTGGCCCTCCGGATGACCCATCCACACTGCTGTCGTCAGCTGACGGGTGTAGCCGACGAACCAGGCGTCGCCGTAGAGGTCGGTGGTGCCGGTCTTGCCCCACACCTGGGCCTGGGGCAGGGCGGCGGCGGTGCCCGAGCCCTCCTCGACGACCTGCTGCAGCGCGTAGTTGACCTTCTCGGCCACGTCCTTCTCCAGGACCCTGGTGGACTTCGGCCGGTCGTCGACCAGCACCGAGTCGTTCTGGGTCAGCTTGCGGATCACCCGCGGCTCCACCTGCATCCCCTTGGTCTGCAGGGTGAGGTAGGCGCTGGCCATGTCGAGCACCGACACGTCGGCGGTGCCGAGGGCGATGGAGGCGTCCGGGTTCAACTCGGCCTTCACACCCATCTTCTTCGCCATCTCGACCACCCTGGCCGGGCCCACCTGCACGACCAGCTGGGCGTAGACGGTGTTCACCGATTCGGCGGTGGCGTTCAGGAGGCTGACCGTGCCGTAGGGCACGCTCTCGTAGTTGTTGACCTCCCAGTCCTCGCCTTTGTCCGCCTTGGCCAGGACGATCTGCGCCGGGCCCCCGTAAGGTGCTTCCAGGCTGATTCCCTGGCGCATGGCTTCGGCCAGCACGATCGGTTTGAACGTGGAACCGGCCTGGCGACCTGATCCGCCACCGTCGATGCCGACGGCCAGGTTGACCTTCGAGCTCTCCCAGTCCCTGCCGCCGACCATGGCCACCACCCGGCCCTCGTTGTCGAGCGACACCAGCGCGCCGGACGGATCGCCGTTGCGGTTGAGGCCGTCCGGGCCGTACACGGAGTCGTAGGCGAGGCGCTGGGCGGTGGGGTCGAGAGTGGTGTGCACACGCATGCCCCCCCGCAGCACCTGGTCCTCGGGGTAGAGCTTGGTCAGCTCCCGCTGGACGTAGGCCACGAAGTACTCGGCGCCAGCGTTCTTCATGGTGACCTCGGACCCCGACCCCTTCTGGGCCACGACGTAGTCGCTCACCGCCTCGGCCTCGACCGCGTTCGCCTCCTCCGGCGTGATGATCTTCGTGTCGACCATGGCCTGGAGGACGATGAAGCGGAGGTCGTGGGCCTCGACCGGGTCGTCGGCGACGTCGCCCGCGGATGGGCTGCGGATCAGGCCGGCCAGATAGGTGGCCTCCTTGAGCTGCAGCTGGCCCACGTCCTTGCCGAAGTACGCCTTGGACGCGGCCTGCACGCCGTAGGCGCCCCGCCCGAAGTACACCGTGTTCAGGTAGCGCTCGAGGATCTGGTTCTTGTCGAACTTCCGCTCGATCTTCACCGAGATGACCGCTTCCCGGACCTTCCGCCACAGCGTGTAGTCGGTGCCGACGTAGGCGTTCTTCACGTACTGCTGGGTGATAGTCGAGCCACCCTGCATTGCGCCCTTGCGGCGGATGTCGGCCCACGTGGCCCTGGCGATGCCCAGTGGGTCGATGCCCCCGTGCACGAAGTACTTGCGGTCCTCGGCGGCGACGACCGCGGCCGTCACCACGGGAGGGACGTCTTTGATGGCGACCGGGAACCGGTTCTCCACGCCCTGGAGGGTGGCCAGTTGGTGGCCGGTGGCGTCGTAGAGGACGGTGG
>CADCTB010000058.1 GCA_902805665.1 uncultured Acidimicrobiales bacterium | reverse complement strand
ACCGGACAGCGGCGCGATCACGCCGATCTTGACCACCTTCGTGCCCTGGCCGCTCGCTCCACCGCCGGTCTCTTCCTCGTCTCCGCCCCCGCATGCCGCAGCCAGCAGCAGCGGAAGAAGCATGACGGCCGACCCCTGCCAGCGACGCCTTGTTGTCCCGGGCATCCCGACCTCCTCTACGTAGTCGATTCCCGACCGAACTCTGCCACGGCCGACCCCCGACTGTCATGACCCCGGCCTCGCCGTGACCAGATCGAAGCGGCTCACCGTCTCGACGTGGAAGGTGTGCGGGAAGGCGTCGACCAACAGCACGGAGACGAGCGCGTAACCGGCCTCGCGCAGCAGGACGGAGTCACGGGCCAGCGATGCCGGGTCGCAGCTGACCAGCACGACGCGGGATGCGCCAGTGGCGGCGACGGCGCCCGCGCCCGGGCGTCCGAGACCGGAGCGTGCCGGGTCGGCGACCACCACGTCGGCCGGGCGCGGTCGCCAGCGAGCCACCTCGACGCCGACGACCTGCGCGTCGAGATCGGCCAGGTTCACCCGCGCATCGGCCACCGCCGACGGGTCGCTCTCCACGGCGACGACCCGGGCCCGGCGCTGGGCGGCGATCACCGAGGCGAAGAGGCCCACCCCTGCATACGCGTCGACCAGAACGCCTCCATCCGGCAAGGCCTCACCGATCGACGACGTGACGGCGGACGCCAGGGCCCCTGCCACCTCCGGGCCGGCCTGGAAGAACGAGCCCGCCGAGATCCGGAAGCGACGCCCGGCCACCTCTTCGTGGATGAACGCCGGTTGCGTGTCACCCTCCTGGAAGACGCGAACGCCGGCGGGGACCTGAACTGCGCCGGCACCCCGGTCGACCAGGACGATGCGCTCACCCGTGGCCACGGAGGCCCGGAGGAGCACCTCGTGGGCGCCTGGGTACCGCCCGTCGACGATCAGCTCCTCGAGCAGCGGATGAGCCACCAGGCAGGCGTCGGTCTCCACTGCGCCGGAGCCGGTGCGGGGACGGTGGCCGGCCCGCCCTCCGGGCGAGACCGCCAGCCGGGCCGTCGTGCGCAGCGGTGGCCCGCCCATGAGCGCCGCCCGGGGCAGGGGCGGCTCCGCCAGCTTGCCGATGCGCCGGAGTGCGTCGACCACAACGTCGGCCTTGAGGCGGCTCTGGCCGGCCGGCGAGACGTGCTGCCACGTGCATCCGCCACATCCCATGGCCAACGCCGAACATGGCGGCGCCACCCGGTCCGCTGAGGGTTCGAGGATCTCGAGGGCGACGGCCCGGGCGAAGTCCTTCCGCGTGTCGGTGAGGCGGGCCCGCACCCGCTCCCCGGGCAGCGCCCCCTCCACGAACACCACCCGCCCGCCGGCGTCCCGGGCCAGGGCGGCCCCACCCGCGGCCATGGCGGTGGGCGACAGCTCCACCTCGGTCAAAAACGACCCTCGAGCACCGCCGCCACCTCGTCGGGGCCCGGCATGCCCGCGATCTCGTCGCGGACCCGGCGGGCTGCATCGCCGAACGCCGGCTCGACCAGCAGGCGCCCGACCGCTTCGGCGATGGAGTCGGCAGTCGCCTCGTTGGGCGTCAAGGTGAGCGCCGCGCCGGCGGCCGCGCCCTGGCCCGCGTTGATGAACTGGTCGGCCGCCTGGGGAAGGCACAGCTGCGGAATGCCCAATCCCAACGACGCCAGGAAGGTTCCCGAACCGGCGTGGGAGACCACCACCCCACAGTGGGGAAGGACGGCTGTCTGGGGCACGTACCGCTCGACCCGCACGTTGAGAGGGATGGCGCCGAGGGCCGCAGGGTCGCCCGCCGGTCCCACCGTGACCAGCACGTCGACATCGAGCCGGGCGAGGCCTTCCATCGCCGCGGTGAACAGGCCTGGATCGTTGAAGACGGTGCCGAAGGTGAGATACACGAGCGGCCTGTCTCCGGCGACGAACGGACCTCCCATCTCCCCCATGGCGTCGAACGGCACGGGTCGCAGCGGCTGCACGACGGGCACGTGGTCGTAGGAGCCGAACCGCATCGACGGTGGATAGATGTCGAGGTAGGCGTGGTCATAGGACCCGGCGTAGGGCCGGGGCTCCAGGTCGTTCGCCCGCCAGAGCGGGGCTACGGCGTCGGCGGCCGCGGCCACCCGGTGCGCCGGCAACAGGGCTCCGAAGGCATGGGTCACGTGGGGCACGCCGCGCAGCTGGGCGGCGAGCGGGGCGGCGAGCTCGGACGCGTCGTTCACGATGAGCGCCGGCTGCCAGCTGTCGACGACCGGGAGGAGGTCGTGGAGCATCGGCGACGTGCACACCTCGCCGAAGAAGGCAGGGAACATGTGGTCCGGCCGCGCTTGGGGGGGCAGAGACGAGGCCTCGGCCAGACAGCGGTCGAACGCCGCCCGCCGGTCCTCCCCGCCGATGCCGGCCGGGAACGTCTCGAAGCCGGCCGCCTCGACCCGGGCACAGGCCTCAGGAGCCACCGCCCATCGGACCTCGTGGCCCCGGTCCAGGAGCGCTCGCCCCAACGGCACCATTGGATGCACGTGACCGAAGCCGGGGTTGCTGGTGAAGAGAACCCTCACGACGGCTTCTTCGCCCGACTGGGGGCCACCCGGGGCGGCTCGCCCGGCATCTTCGGATACACGGGAGGCCACGGCGCGTCGAGCAGTCCCGCGGCCTGGTCCCGGCGGTGGAGCAGGAGGACAGGTTCCAGTGACTGTGGCTCGGCGTCCATCGGCGACCATGGGTCACCGGCCTGCCGCACCCGCGCCGGCACGTTGGCCATGGTCAGCTCGTCGGGCGCGACGGAGTCCAGCTCGTCCCACGTGAATGGCGTCGAGACCTGGGCCCCGGGCCGGGCCCGCACGCACCACGCGCCGAAGATCGTCTTGTGCGGGGCGTTCTGGTTGAAGTCGATGAACACCCGCGTGCCCCGCTCCTCCTTCCACCAGGCGGCGGTGACCAGGTCCGGCCGGCGGCGCTCCAGCTCACGGGCCACGGCGACGGCGGCGGCCCTCACCTCGTACGACGTCCAGCGCGGCTGCAGGCGTACGTACACGTGGATGCCCCGGTTTCCCGTCGTCTTGGGCATGGCCAGCACGCCGATCTCCTCGAAGAGGGTGCGGACCTCGACCGCCGCCTCCTGGACCATGGGGAAGGTCACACCCGGGGTGGGATCGAGGTCGATGCGCAGCTCGTCGGCGTGCTCGAGGTCGGAGGCCCGGGTGGGCCATACGTGGAAGCCCAGGCAGGCCAGGTTGACCGCCCACCACACGTGGGCCAGGTCAGCCACGACCAGGGCGTCGGACGTGGTCCCGTTCGGGGTGCTGACCACCGCGGTCTGGAGCCAGTCCGGCCGCGATTCCGGAACCCGCTTCTGGAAGAACGACTGCTTCCCGGCGCCGTTCGGGAACCGCTGGAGCAGGACGGGGCGGCCCCCGATGGCCGACAGCAGCGGCTCGGCCACCGCCTCGTAGTACCGGGCCAGGTCGAGCTTGGTCTCGCCCCGCTCGGCGAAGAAGACCTTGTCGGGATGGGTGAGCACGATCTCATGACCCGCCGCCTCCAGCACCACGCCCTCGTCGGCCATGAATTCGACCGTACCCTGAGGGCATGAAGACCGCTGTTGACGAGATCGCCGAGGGGCTCTACCGGATCTGCTCCTACCTCCCGGACGCGTCGCCGGAGGAGGGCATCACCTTCAACCAGTTCCTGCTCGACGCCGAGGACCCCCTGCTGTTCCATTGCGGACCGCGCCTGCTTTTCCCCGACATCGGTGAAGCCGCGGGGCGGATCATGGACCTCGACCGCATCCGCTGGATCTCCTTCGGCCACTTCGAATCCGACGAGTGCGGGTCGATGAACCGCTGGCTGGCGGCCGCGCCGGACGCCACGCTCGTCATCGGGGAGGTGACCGCCCAGGTGTCGGTGGCGGACCTGGCCAACCGCACGCCTCAGATCTGGGCGGACGCGGAGGTCATCGACCTCGGCGGCAAGCGGGTGCGGCGGATCGACACGCCGCACGTGCTCCACGGATGGGACGCAGGCCTGGTGTTCGAGGAGACCACCGGCACACTGCTGTGCGGCGACCTGTTCACCCACACCGGTGGCGGTCCCCCGGTGCGGGACGACGACGTCATCGAGCGGGCCTTCGCCGCCGAGGACCTGTTCAAGTCCACCGCCCTCACGCCGTTCACCGCGCCGACCATCCGCGCTCTCGCCGCCCTCGACCCCAGCACCCTGGCCATCATGCACGGGTCGGCGTTCGCCGGCGACTGCCAGGAGGCGCTACTAGGGCTCGCCGACGGCTACGAGGCCCGGTTGCTCGACGCCATGGACTAGATAACGCGAGTCGGTCGCCGACCGGAGGGAGAACCTGCCAAGGAAGCCCTCCGGCCGGCGACAGATCTGGGTGCTGCGTTCTACTCCAGCGTGCAGCCGCAGGCGTTGATCTCCCGGGTGATGATGCCCTTGCCGGTGTCCATGTGGGTGGTGCAGGGCATGCAGGGGTCGAAGCTGCGGATGGCCCGCAGCACGTCGATGCCCTTGATCTGGTCGTCGGGGACCGACTCCAGGATGGGGGTGTCGACGATGGCCTGCTCGTAGGGGCCGAGGCCACCGAAGGGGTCGGTGGGCGAGGCGTTGAGGGTGGAGGGGGTGTTGATCTGGTAGTTCACGATCTTGCCCTTGTCCATCACCATGTGGTGCACGAGGTAGCCCCGGCCCGCCTCCCAGAAGCCGGCGGAGATCCGCTCGTCCCTCGGGATCTTGAACGGCGTGTGGACCCTGGTCTCGCCCTTCCGCCAGTACTCGAAGGCCTTCAAGAGGCAGTTCATGCCGATGGTGGCGGTGAAGGCCATGGAATAGGCCCGGGCCCGGTTGCGCTCGAGGGCGTTCAGCGTCCTCGGGAGGGGCCAGAACAGCTCCGTCTCCGGGAGAGCGTGACGGGGGATGACCATACGGATGCCGTCGCCGGTCGGCTCACAGAAGGGGTTCTCGGCGTAGTCACCCCGGAGCGCGGTGCCCCACAGCTGGCCGTAGGCGCCGGTCTCCACCACCTGGCGGTCCCAACGGGGCGCGGTGCACCACGTGTAGCGCTCCTTGAAGTTCGTCCCTGTCGGCTTCGGGAGCGTGGTCTTGTTCCATGCGTGGTACGGCGAGAGCGGGTTGCCCAGGGCGTCGGTCTGGTAGCGCTGGGGGCCCGTCTTGGTCCAGTCGTCGTAGAAGGAGTGCTCGATGAACTCCTCCATGCCGATGTTGATGTCGGTCAGCTTGGTGGTGACCAACTTGCCCTCGATGACCACCGAGGGGGTCGACCACCGGGCGTCTCCCCAGACGTTGGCATTCGCGTAGGTGGCGTCGTACACCTCTGAGTTGTCCCAGATGCCGCTCTGGATCAGGCTCGTCGGTCGGGCACCGACCTGCTCGTAGGCCGGGTTGGCCTCGAGGAAGAAGTCGACGAGGTCGTCCCAGATGCGGCAGATCACCTTGCACCAGTCGAGGATCTTGCCCAGCTGGCCGTAGTACTCGTTGAACGTCGACGTGGTCACCGTCGTCGACATGCCCCCGGGCATGATCGTGCTCGGGTGCGGGAACTTCCCGAACATCAGCTGGCACATGATGCGCCCCACCCGCGTCCACTCGAGCGCTTCGAGGTAGATCTTCCCGGTCAGCGGGTTGAGGGCGTCCATGATGTCTTTGATGGTCGTGTAGCCGTGGATGGCGCCGTGAGGCGCCAGGGTCTTCTCGGCCCGGGTCACCAGCTCGGGGTTGGTCACCGAGACCAGCGCGGTGGAGTAGTCGGGGCCGGCCAGCAGCCCGAGGTGCAGGGGCCGGTCGTAGAACATCTCGCCGACCTCACCGAGGTTGCGCACCTCGACGCCGAGCGGCGGCGGGCAGACGCCGAACGCCTGCTCGATGTTGAGCGACGCGCAGGACGCGTGGACACCACCACACACGCCGCAGGCCCTCGAGGAGATGTCGATGGCGTCGCGAGGGTCACGGCCCTCGAGGATGACCTCGTAGCCCCGGAAGAGCATGGCCCGGGAGTGGGCGTCGACGGCCCGGCGGTTCTCCAGGTCGAGCACGGTGTGCACGGCCAGGGCGCCGGCCACCCGGGTCATGGGGTCGATGTTCCAGTCCCGCAGGCGGGGCGGGGCGGCCAGCTGCGCGCCGGGGCCTCCCTTGCGACGCACGTAGCCCTTGGGCTCGGCCACCTGCACCGAGTAGGGGTCGGTCACCCCCTCGCGAAGGCGGGCCTGGCCCGACTCGTTGAACTCAATGGGAAGGTTCTTGAAGCACACGCGACGCTGCTCCCTCTTTCGGTCTCCGGCTTGTCGTTCCGTCGACCATGGCAGCTAGCTGTCAACTACAGCTAGCGTTGTAAGCCTTGCTATCGGGAATGAATGGTGCGATGGACGGCAACGGCGACCGCGTGACCAGCGGAGTGGCCGATGTGGACACCCTCATGGGCGGGCTGCTACTCGGCGACAACGTGGTCTGGGTGCTCGACGACAACGAGGTGGTGCGCCACCTCGAGGACGCCCTGCTGGCCGAGGTGACGGCCCGGGGTGAGGGCTGCTTCTACGTCACCGCCGGCCAGGATCCCGTGCGACTGCAGGCTCGCCTCGGGCCGGGCGTCACCGTGCTCGACGCCCGCCCCCGGGGACCGTGCGGTGACGCGGCCGTCCTCGAGACGGCCATCATCGAGGGCGCCCGCAACCACCCGCCGGGCTACGTGGTGGTCGACGGCCTGGCGCTGTTCGCCCGCCGCTGGGGCGCGGCCAAGTCCGTCGCCTTCTTCAGCCGGGTGTGCCCGCGGCTCTTCGACCTGGGTGCAGTCGCCTACTGGCGGGCGCCCCGTGCCGAGCTGGGCCGGTCGTTCATCGAGCAGGTCACCAACGTGACCCAGTGCGTGCTGGAGATCGGCGACGGCCACCTCAGGGTGGTGAAGGCGGAGGGCCGGCCGGCGTCGGTGCAGGGCCGGCTGCTCCGGCTCCAGCTTGCCGACGGGGAGGTCCGGCTCGAGGACGAGCGGGCCCTGGGCCGGCTCGGGCGGGGGCTGGAGCGGGTGCGCCGGGAGCGCAACCTCCACCAGAGCGACCTGGCCCGCATGGCCGGCGTGACCCCGAGCGCCATCTCCCAGGCCGAGTCCGGTCGCCGGGGTCTGTCCCTCGACACTCTCCTCGTCCTCTCCGAGCGCCTGGGCATGGGGCTCGACGAGCTCCTGGCCTCGGCGCCGACGGGCGGCTACGTCCTGGCCCGCCATCCGCGCACGGCGGCGGAGCCGACGACCGCCCTCCTCGACGACCCCAAGGCCGGCCTGCGGGCCTACCTCGTCCGCTTGGGCCCGGGTGAGTCGGGCGCACCGGACCTGGTCCACAAGGGCGCCGAGCTCGTGCTCGTCGCGTCGGGGTTGGTCCAGCTCACGATCGGGTCCGACACACCGGTCATGCGCGCGGGCGACGCCGTGCTGGCCACCACCGAGGCCGTGACCGGGTGGCGCAACCTCATGAACGGCCCGGCCCTGCTCTTCTGGGTGTTGCGCGACGAGCCGCCCAAGCGGACCGCACGCTGACGGCTCTCCGCCGATGCGGCGCCCCGGCTAATTGAGGCGGGAGCGGAAGGCGAACGCCTCCGAGATGAGCGACTCCTCGTGCTCGGGGAGGAGGCGGGCCAGGGCCTCCATCTCCTCGGCGGCCTCGATGAAGCGGCCTGTCGCGCCCAGTACCCGCGCCCACTCCCGCCCCTCCAGCGGGCTGGCGTCGGGAAGCGCCTTGCGCAGCTCGAACACCCAGGCCAGCGCGGCGACGTCGCCCCGTCCGGCGTAGACGGACTTCAGGTTGTTCAGCATCCGGGCCAGGATGGCGCGGGGGCCCACCGGCTCCAGGTAGGCGGTGCGGAACGGCGCTCCCGCCCCGTTCACGGCCCGGAAGCGCTCGGCGCAACCTTGCCGGTCGAGGATGCGACCGGCGTCGAAGGGGTCGACGTAGACGTCGCTCTGGTGGCGCAGCAGGAAGTGGCCGGGCATGCCGACGCCCTCGAAGTCGAGCCCGATGCGGCGCCCGACCTCCATGCCCAGGACGGACAACGTGATCGGCAGCCCGCGACGGCGGCGCAGCACCTGGTTGAGGAACGAGTTCCCAGGGTCGTAGTACCGGGCCACGTCGCCGGAGAAGCCGAGGTCGACGAAGAGGTGGCGGCGCCAGCCGTCGAGCGTGCGTTCCGGGATGCTGAACGCCAGTCGGTCCAGCAGCCGCAGCTCGGCAGCCATGTCCAGCTGGGGCTGCGCATGGGCGGCGATGAGGAGGGCGGCCTCGTCGAGCGCCAGTTCGTCCTCGGGCCCCATCACGAGCTCCGCGAAACGGCTCGTCGGGTCCATGGTTCGAACCTAACGCCTAGCATGCGCGTCCATGGCCACTGCCACCCCCTCACCGACCCCGAACCCGAACGCGATGAAGTACGACCTCGACGTGAAGCTCCCGGGCACCCTCAACCTGCCCAACGCCGAGGCCGCGGCGGGCAACCCCTTCGCCGAGGCGGTCTTCGGGGTCGAGGGCGTGCAGTCGCTGTTCGGCGTGAACACCTTCGTCACCGTCACCCGCAAGCCGGGCGCCGACTGGGACGTGATCACCGCCGGCGTGCAGAAGGCGGCGGCCGAGCACCTGTAGTCGCTACTGCCCGGGGTCGACGCCCTCCAGGGCGCCAAGGTGCAGCAGGCCCGGGATGGCGGCCGGGGGCTGAGGCCGCGAGAAGTAGTACCCCTGCCCGTACGGGCAGCGCAGACGCCGGAGTTGGAGCAGCTGCTTCCTGGTGCTGATCCCTTCGGCCACCGCCTCCAGGCGCAGGGTCGACGCCAGCTTCACCACGGCGCGGGCCAGAGCCGACTCGTGGGGGCCCTCGGCCACACCGTCGATGAAGGACTTGTCGATCTTCAGGATGTCGACGGGCAGCCGGCGGAGGTAGCCGAGCGACGAGTAGCCGGTGCCGAAGTCGTCGATGGCGATGCGCACGCCGAGCCGGCGCAGCTCCTCGAGCCGCACCGCGGTCGTGTCGGTGTCGTCCATCAGCACGCTCTCGGTGATCTCCAGCACGAGCTGGCGGGGGGCCAGCCCCGACTCGGCCAGGACCTGGGCCACCTCGTCGGACCAACCGGGCTGGGCCAGCTGCTTGGCCGAGACGTTGACACTGACCCGCAGCCGTTCGCCGCCGGCCTGCATGTCGGCCCACGTGGCCGCCTCCCGGCAGGCCTCCTCCAGCACGTAGCGGCCGAGGGGCACGATGAGGCCGGTCTCCTCGGCTGAGGTGATGAACTCCACGGGCGGCAGGAGGCCCCGCTCGGGGTGCTGCCAGCGGACCAGGGCCTCGAACCCGGCGATGGCGCCGGTGTCGATGTGGACGATGGGCTGGTAGTACAGGCGGAGCTGGCCCTGGGCGATGCCCCGGCGCAGGTCGTTCTCCACCGACAGCCGGGAGGTGGCGTCGGCCAGCATGGTCTCGTCGAACACCTCGAAGCGGTCCCGGCCGCCGTCCTTGGCCCGGTACATGGCCACGTCGGCGTCGCGGAGCAGCAGCTCGGGGGCCGGCCCGGCGAGCGCGCCGACGGCCACACCCACGCTGGCGGTCACGGACAGGTCGGCGCCCTGCACCTCGAACGGCTTCTCGAAGGCACCGACCACGCGTGACGCGATGCCCACCGCCTCGTGGTAGCCGCCGACGTCCTCACAGAGCAGGGCGAACTCGTCGCCGCCCATGCGGGCCACGGTGTCACCGGGGCGGAGCAGCTCGGTGAGCCGCAGGCCCACCGCCACCAGCAGCCGGTCGCCACCGTCGTGGCCCAGGCTCTCGTTGATCAGCTTGAACCTGTCGATGTCGGCGATGAGGAGCGCCACCGAGGCGCCCCGTCGCCCGGCCCGGGCCAGGGCGTGCTCCACGCGGTCCCGCAACAGCACCCGGTTGGGGAGCCCGGTCAGGCGGTCGTGCAGGGCCTGACTGGCCAGCTGGCCCTCGAAACGCTTGCGCTCGCTCAGGTCGCGCACGAAGCCGCAGACCCGGCGGGAGCCGTTGTTCCCATTGGTCCAGACGGTCACCTGCACCGGGAACTCGACACCCGACCGGCGGATGGCGACGAGCTCCCGCCGGGGCACCAGAGGCGTGCTGTCGCCGGCGAGGACGGCGGCGAGGTGCTCCTCGTAGATCTGACGGTGGCGGGCCGGCACGGCCACGTCGACGAGGGGCTGGCCGACCGCCTCGCGCCGGGCCCAGCCGAAGACGGCCTCGGCTTCGGGGTTCCATTCGACGATTCGGCCGTGCTCGTCGAGGGCGATGAAGGCGTCGTGGGCCACCTCGGCCATGAGCACCGCCTCGTCGCTCGCCGCCGCGGCGCGGTCCCGGTCGACGATGCGCCCGAGCTGGCCGACGGCGGCCGCCGCCATGGTGAACACGTCGGACGAGGGTCGGTCGGGCCGCTCGGCGAAGCACTCGACGACCGCCACCACCGCGCCGCCGTTCCTGTCACCCTGGTCCCGTACCGGGAAGGCCACAGCACCGCAGAGGCCGGCGCGCGACGCCTCCGCGCTCACCGGTCCCACCTCGGCCAGGTCGCCCGTCCACACCGGTTCCCCGAGGGCCACCGCCCGTTCGGCCAGGCGGGCGCCCTGCGCGCCGGCGTCCCCCACCGTACGGAGTGACTCGTAGCGGTCGCGGTCGCTCAGGTGCCAGACCTCGGTGGGCGCCACCCGTCCGGCGGCCACGGACAGCAGCCTTCCGACCGGCCACCCGGCGGCGGCGCACACCTGGTGGATCACCTCGGCGGCCGCCCATTCGAGGGTGGCCGGCCCGGTGGTGGCGTCGGCCGCGCTTCGGAGCGCGTCGAGCCACGTGCGGGCGTCGAGCTCCGGTGCGCCGACCTCCTCGGGGCTGGTCGTCATCCGTCCCAAGAATGCCCTACCGCAGGCGGCTTCGCCGTTTCGCAGTTACCCCTTCTCGAGGATCAGCTTGAACTCGAGGGTGGCATCGGGGTCGACGGTGACGAACCCCGCGATGTTCGGTGGGGTGATGTTGAAGTCGCTCATCGGGAAGCGCAGCGAGCCGGCCAGCTCCCCCTTGCCGCCGGCCACCCGTACGTCGAGGGGGATGGTGACCCGCTTGGTGACGCCGTGGAGCGTGAGATCACCCTCGGCGGCGGCCTTCACCACCTGGCCCGAGGCGGTCTCGGGGGGCAGGGAGATCGGCCTGGTGGAGACGAAGGTGGCCTTGGGGAACTGGTTGGTCTGCAGCCCGTCCGTACGGATCCGGTTGTCCCGCCGGCTCTCGTCGCTGGTCAGCTTGGTGAGGTCGACCTCGAAATTGGCTTCCGTAGCCGTGAGCGAGCCCCCCACCCGGTCGACCTTCACCGAGCCGGTGACCGCCGGGCTGCGCCCGACGGCGTCGCTCTGGGCGGGAAGCGCGGCGAGCTTCTCCCGGACGCGGTAGCCGGCCTCGGACCCGCCGGCGACCCGCCAGGTGCCGGCCAGCTCCGATGTGGACGAGGCGATGGTCGGCGCGGCGGCGCCGGCTCCAGGCGCCGGCGTCGCCGGGACGCTGGGCGTGGGGTCCTGGTCGCTCAGGGCCAGCGGCGCCGGGGCGTCGTCGGTGAAGAACGTCAGGTAGGCCACGGCCAGGGCCGCCACCGCCAGGACGGCGACGACGCCGATGATGACGAGCGGGCGGCGGGTGCGGGGAGGGGTGCGGTCTTCGAGCTCGTTTGTTTGTGTCACAACTACATCATCGCCGCCCCACGGAAGGGGTTGGGATCACCTTCGCAGGGGTCACCTGGTCACCCTCCACCGTTCCGGCCGTTCCGGCTCGTAGAAGCAGAAGGTGCCGGTCCGGACGCTCCGGCGGAGATGGCGGCCCAGGTCCGGCAGGGCATCCTCGACCCGGTCGAGCGCGCTCCGGATGCGCAGGGCGACCAGCCGGCGGGCCCGATCCCCCACCTCCGCCGCCGACGACGGCGCCACCGTCGAGGCCTCCCCGGCCAGGTCGGCCAGCTCGGCCCGCAAGAAGTCGCCCTCCGCCCTCCCCAGAGCGGCGGCGACGGGATCCGCCACCGCCGGCTGGGCGTCGACCTCATCCAACCTCGACCGCAGCTCGGCGGCCAGCTGGCCACCGGCTGCGGCCCCATCCACCAGCTCCAGCACGTGGACCGGCCGGCCGTCGGCCCGCAGCACCGCGGCGATGTGGCCCAGGCCGTCGACGTCGGCCACCGTGGCCTGTCGACCGCCGTAGGCCAGTTCCCATCCGGCGGCCGTCTGCACGAACACGTTGACGCTGTCGCACCCGCCGGCAGGAGCCAGATCCTGTGACCGGCGCAGCACCGCCTCCGCCTCATCCGCCAGCCGGCCGATGTCCAGCCGGCGGTAGATGGTGGCCGCCTGGGCCAGCAGGTCTATCGCCTCTTCCCAGTCGCCGTCGTCCCCGCGGGCCCGCAACAGCGCGGCGTAATGGCGCCGGGTGTGGGCCACGAGCACCGGCGCGCCGGCCGCCCGGTTCGCTTCGAGCGCGTCGTGGAAGTGCTCCTCCGCCTCGTCCCATCGACCGAGGACGTGGCAGACGAGCCCGAGATGGCGGGAGATGGCGCCGTGCGTCCCCGCGAACACCCTGGCGTGGCCGGTGAGCGGGCCGTCCAGCGCCTCCGCGTGCTCAGATGAGTCGAGGGCCGCAGCCACCTCCGCGGCCAGCGCGGTGACCGCCGGCGACCGCGGGCATGCGCCTCCCGCACGAAGCAGGTCGAGCTGGCGCCCGGCCTCGCCGTCGCGGCCGAGGTCGGCGAGGACCGCGCCCAGCAGTGCCTGAGCCTCGTCGACGTCGGGATGCTCGACCAGCAGCGCCCGGACGAGCACCTCGGCCTCTCCGGCCCGGCCCTGCTCGCGACAGACCATGGCCGTCAGCAGCCCGGGGGCAGCCTCCGCCGGTGCCAGATGCGCCGCCTCTCCAGCCAGGCGCTCGCACTGCCGGAAGCGGCCTTCGAGCAGGGCCTGTTCCCCCTGCCGCACGAGCAGCCGCCACGGCGCTTCCAACGCCGATCAGTCTACGGGCGCTGACGCGAGAGGTCCTCGATCGCCGCTTCCACCAGTGTCTCGAGCGAAACCGGCTCGGAGCCCGGTGGACCGGCGGAGCCAAAACTGAAGCCGCTCACGTTGAACGTGTCACCGGCCCGGTCGATGGCCAGCCAGAGGGTGGCGACATCGCTGTCCCTGTGTGGACCCCCCGGCCGGGCCAGGCCCGACTCGCGCCAGTCGCGCAACCACCCGGCCAGCCACGTCTCGACCGCCTGGCGGTCGACGCCGGGGCCCAGCTGCAGGTGGCCGCTCCGACCCTCGGCCTGGTTGACGATCCAGTAGCCCGCGGCGTGGGCCGTCGGGTCGAACCCGGGCGGACGCCAGTACTCGGTCTCCGTCGGGGAAGAACCGGTCGTGCGGACGCCGGGCATGCGGCCCAGCCGGCGGGTCAGATCCTCCACCGTCCGCGACACCGCCGACCACAGGTTCGGGAAGCCTGCGGCCTCCGCTTCCGGGTCGGTGCCCTTGATGATGCGCACCTTGCGACCGGCCATGGCCTTCTCGAGCGACTCGGCAAGTTCGGGGTCGTCGATCTCGAGGGTGAGCAGCCGTCCCTCCACCCGCAGGCCGATGCGGCGGGCGCCGGCCTCCTCGGGCGTCTCGTCCGACGTGCCGGCGGGCTCGAGGCCGGCCAGCTTGGCCTCGATGGCCTGGGGCGTGACGCCGAGCTCGGCCAGCGCCTTGGCGGCCATGCTGTCCTCCTCACGCAGCAGGCCGAGCAGGTAGTGCTGGGAGCCCACCGCAGCCCCGCCGGCGAGCCGCCGGGCCTCGACCCCGGCCTTGGCTGCGGCCGGCGTCTCGCGGGGCCGGCCGAACGGCGGCTGCATGTGCGTCCCCGGCGGGACACTGCGGTGCCCGGCGAGCTGCCGGATGACCTCATGGCGCACGGCGGAAAGGTCGGCGCCCAGGTTGATGAGGACCTGGGCGCCCACGCCCTCCCCCTCCCGGATCAGGCCGAGCAGGATGTGCTCGGTGCCTATGTAGTTGTGCCCGAGCTGCAGCGCCTCCCGCAAGGACAGCTCGAGCACCTTCTTGGCCCTCGGGGTGAACGGGATGTGCCCCACGGGTGCCTCGGGACCGCCCTCGCCGATGATCGAGTGGACCTTGTCCCGCACCGCCTCCAGTGAGATCCCGAGGCGCTCCAGGGTCCGGGCCGCGATCCCCTCGCCCTCGTGGATGAGCCCCAGCAGGATGTGCTCGGTGCCGATGTAGTTGTGGCTCAGGAGGCGGGCTTCCTCCTGGGCCAGCACCACCACCCGCCGGGCCCGGTCGGTGAATCGCTCGAACATGGTCCCGAGTGTCGCGCCCGTGTCAATACCCTGTTTTCACCCCTGTTTGAGATATGGTGACCGTCATGAGCGACGGGTTGGACTGGGAGAAGGCGCTCCAGGAGTGGAGCGCGGAGCCGGAGGGCGATTACTCCGAACGGCAGTGGGTGACCCTGGCCGAGGCCGAGCGCCAGGCCGGCGTGTCGAACTCGGCGCTGCGCTCGTGGTACCGCAGCGGCCAGGTGCCGTCTCGGCTGGTCGACGGGCCCCACGGCGTGCAGCGCCTGGTCCCCCTCGACGAGGTGCTGCGGCGGGCCGCCCAGTCACCCCGCATCCAGCGCCGCATCGCCGGCGCCATCGGCCTCGAGGCCGAGGTGGCGCTGTTGCGCCGGCAGGTCGAGGCCCTCGAGGCCCGGCTCCGGCGGCTGGAGCAGGGCGACGCCTGAGGCGGCTCAGCCGAAGAGCTTCACCAGGTCCGCCCCGCTGACCCACCTGCCGGTGATGTCGACGAACTTGCCTCCCTTGTACTGGAGCAGGCGCACGTGGGGGTTGCACACCGCCGGCAGGAGCGACACCTGCTTGCGGTCGCAGGTGTAGGGGTGGGCCATGTAGCCGGGATGGTTGGCAGTGGCCCGGAGCTTGGCGTTCAGCTCCGCCGGCGTGTCGGTGCCGTCCTTGAGAAGGTCGTAGACGTTCATGGCCACGCTGAAGCCGGCCTGGGACAGCGCGCTGGGCTTCGACACCTTCGCCTCCGCCTTCCAGGTGGCCACCTCGGGCGACGGGTCGTCGAAAGGCAGGTAGGCGGACGCGAAGTAGGCGTTCTCGGCCGCCGGGCCGGCCGCGTCGACGACCGCCTGTGACGCGCACGCGCTCGGGTAGAAGGTCCTCGCCCGCACGTTGAGCGACCGGGCGGCGGACATGATGCGGGCACAGCTCTGGGCCGGGAACAGGACGATCACCGCGTCCGGGTTCCCGGCGGTGGCCGCCTTCACGGACGGGGCGAAGTCGGCGGCGTCGGCTTTGGCGGGGACGAGCTTCACATCGGTGACGCCCTTGGCCCGCAGCACGATCTCGGCCGCCCCGATCACCGTGGTCAGCACCCCGGGGAGGTCGACGTAGAGGGCGCCCACCTTCTTGACCTTCAGGGTGCCGAGGGCGTAGTCGGCCTGGCCCAACAGGTCGGCCACCACCCCTCCCGCCGTCATCCACGCCGCTGACGACGTCAGCTCCTCGCCCAGGGCGGGCGCCCCGCCGATGTAGGGGACGCCTGCCTTCTCGAACACGGGGAGCGACGCGGCCGCCCCCAGGTCGACGCCGCCCAGCACGGCCACCGGCCGCTTCTCCAGCAGGCTGTTGGCGCACGCGGCCGAGGACTCCGGCGTGCCGGTGGTGCGGCACACCTCGAGACGCAGGGGGCGGCCGTCGACCCCGCCCAGGTCCTCGTTGACGTGGGCGACGGCCGCCTGGGCCGCCTCCCGTGCCTCGGGGAAGGACCCGATGGGCGCGTCCTCCTGGTTGATCATCCCCAGCACGATCGCGTTGTCGCCCTTGTCCCCGCCGCCGCCCCCGCTGCACGCCGCAGCCAGCATCCCCACCACCACCAGGGCGACCAGACGCTTCACACCGCTCATTGTGCCCGACCCCTCCGACCTGGGGCGGTACGGTCCGCCGATCAACCGCACCCTCGTGTTCCTCCTGCTCGGGCTGGGCGCCGGCGCGGTCTACGCCAGCCTCGGGCTCGGGTTGGTGGTGGTGCACCGGGTGTCGGGCGTGGTCCACGTCGCCCACGGTGCGGTGGCCGCGTACGTGGCGTATGTGTTCGTGGAGCTGCGGACGGCGGGCGACCTCGTCCTACCGGTCGGCCGGCTGGATCTGGGTGAGGAGGTGCCCTTCACGGCCGCCTTCGCCATCAGTCTGGGCGTGGCCGCCGCAGTGGGGTTGCTGGCCTACGGGCTGGTGTTCCGTCCCTTACGGGGCGCGCCGGCGCTGGCCGGGCTGGTGGCGTCGGTGGGGCTCATGGGCACGCTGCAGGCCTTGATCGTGCTGCGGTTCGGGGCGAGCGGGCGGCCGGTGCCCGCCATCCTCCCGTCCGAGCAGGTGAGCCTGTTCGGCGCCGAGGTCCCCCGCGACCGCCTGCTGCTGGCCGCCATCGTGGTGACGGCCGCCGCCGTGCTGTGGGCCGTCTACCGGTTCACCCGCTTCGGCCTGGCCAGCCGGGCCGCGGCGGACGACACCACCGGCGTCGCCCTGCTGGGCTGGTCACCCGACCGGCTGGCCGCCACCAATTGGGTGGTGGCCAGTGTGCTGGCCGGCGTCGGCGGCATCCTGGTGGCGCCCGTCACGGGGCTGGACCCGGTCACCACCACTCTCCTCGTGGTGCCGGCGCTGGCCGCCGCCCTGGTGGGCCGGTTGGTGTCGTTCTCGGCGACGGTCGCGGCGGCGCTGGCGCTCGGCATGGCGCAATCGCTCATCCTGCTCCTGCAGGACAACTACCCGTGGGTGCCCCGGTCGGGAATCCGAGAGGCCCTGCCCCTTGTGGTCATCGTCCTCGCCCTGTCGCTGGGCGCGGGCGCCCGGCTGGCGCGGGCCGGGTCGGGGACGGGGCCGGGCAGCCGGCTCCCCCTGGCCGGACGCCCCCGACGGGTCACGCTGCTGGCCACGGCGGGGACACTGGTCGGCGCCGTCGGCGTCCTCGGCCTCCAGGGCCAGGACCGCATGGCCCTCGTCACCAGCCTCATCGGTGCCCTGGTGTGCCTGTCGATCGTGGTGCTCACCGGATGGTCCGGGCAGATCTCGTTGGCCCAGATGGCCTTCGCCGGCGTCGCCGGGTTCTCCCTCAGTCGGCTGGCGACCGGAGTGGGCATACCGTTCCCCGTCGCTCCCCTTCTCGCCGCCGCCCTGGCCGCCGTCGCCGGCCTGCTGGTTGGGCTGCCGGCACTGCGGGCGCGGGGGGTGAGCCTGGCCGTGGTGACGCTGGCGGGGGCGGTGGTGGTCGAGGAGGTGGTGTTCAAGAGCCCGACGCTCACCGGAGGGTTCGCCGGCTCGCGGGTGCCGGCGCCGTCGGTGGTCGGCTGGCGGCTAGAGCCGGCAGACCCGGCGTTCGGCCTACTGGTGCTCGCCGTGCTCGTTGCGACCGCCGTGGGCCTCGCCCGCCTGCGCATGGGTGCGGCCGGGCGGCAGCTGCTCGCGGTGCGGGCCAACCCGCGGGCGGCCGCCGTCGCAGGGGTCGACGTGACCGTCATCCGCCTCACGGCCTTCGCCCTGTCCGCTTTCCTGGCCGGGGTGGCCGGCGCCCTCCTCGGATACCAGCAGGGCCAGCTGTCGTTCGGCTCGTTCGGGGTGTTCGTGTCGCTGGCATACCTGGCCGTGGCCTATCTGGGCGGCATCGCCGGGATCGGTGGAGCGCTGGTGGGGGGCCTGCTCGTGCCCAACGGCCTGGCCTTCACCCTGCTCGACCTGGGCCGGTACCAACTGTTGGTCAGCGGGCTCGGGCTCATGCTCGTCACCGTGCTGGCCCCCGGCGGCCTCACGGGCTGGAGGCGGAGATGAGCGAGCACGCCGGCCGGCCCTGCGGGCCCTGCCGGAGCGGAGCGAAGGCCTGTGCCGGCTGGGCCTCGAGGGCCGGCGAGCGCAGCGACCAGGAGGCACGGTGAGCGAGCACGCCGGCCGGCCCTGCGGGCCTTGCCGGAGCGGAGCGAAGGCCTGTGCCGGCTGGGCCTCGAGGGCCGGCGAGCGCAGCGACCAGGAGGCACGGTGACCCCGGCGCTGGAGGTGCGGGGGCTGCGGGTGCGCTTCGGGGCCGCAGAGGTGGTGGGCGGCCTGGACCTCGCACTGGCCCCGGGGTCGATCACCGGGCTCATCGGGCCCAACGGGGCCGGGAAGACGACAGCGCTGGACGCCATCTCCGGGCTGGTGCCGATCGCCGGCGGCAGCATCCGCCTCGCCGGCAGCGCGATCGAGGACCTGGGCCCTCACCGGCGGGCCCGGCTGGGGCTGGCCCGCACGTTCCAGTCGCAGGAGCTGTTCGAGGACCTCACGGTGGCGGAGAACCTGCTCGTCGCCGGTTCCGCGGCCCCCACGCCGGATGACCGGCTGCCGGTCGAGCTCACCCACGCCGAGCGCACGGCACTGGCCCTTGACCGGGCCATGGCCGGCCGGCCCAAGGTGCTCCTGCTCGACGAGCCGGGGGCGGGGCTGGACGACGCCGGCCGCGAGGCGCTGATCGCCCGGCTGCGTGACCTTGCCGCCCGGGGCACCGCCGTGCTGCTCGTCGACCACGACATGCGGTTGGTGCTGGAGGTGTGCGACCGGGTCACAGTGCTCGATGCCGGGCGGGTGATCGCCGAGGGGTCGCCGGCGGAGGTCCGGGTCGACGAGCGGGTGGTGGCCGCCTACCTGGGCCGCAGCGCGACCCGCACGGGCGGCGCCACCCTGGCCCGGCCCGAGCCGCCCCGACCCGCCCCCCTTCTCGAAGCGCACGGTCTCAAGGCCGGCTACGTGGGCGTGCCCGTGGTCCATGGGATCGACCTCACGGTGGGCGCAGGAGAAGTGGTCGCCCTCCTCGGCCTGAACGGAGCCGGAAAGACCACGACGGTGCTGGCCCTCGCCGGCGTGTTGGGCCGCATGGCGGGCGAGGTCTCAGTGCTGGGCGAACGGGCCGCCCGCCCCGACCGCCTGGCCCGCCTCGGTCTGGCCTGCGTGCGCCAGGGCCAAGCCCCCTTCGCCGGCCTCACCGTGGGTGAGCACCTACGCCTGGTGCGCAGCGACGGGACGGTCCTCGACCGCCTTCCCGCCCTGCGCCCGCTGCTGGGGCGCCAGGCCACCGTCCTGTCCGGCGGCGAGCAGCGCATGCTGGCCCTGGCCCTGGCCCTGGCCACCCGGCCGAAGCTCCTGCTGGTCGACGAGCTGAGCCTCGGCCTCGCGCCTCAGGTGGTGGAGAGCCTGCTGCGCACCGTCCGCACCATCGCCAGGGAGGACGGTGTCGGGGTCCTGCTGGTCGAGCAGCACGTCCACCTGGCCGTGGAGGTGGCGACCCGGGGGTACGTGCTCGAGCGGGGGCGGGTCACCGCAGAGGGCTCGGCTGGCGACCTACGGGGCCGCATCGCGGGCTCGGGCCTGCTGCCGATCTAGGTTTTCGAGACAGACATGGGGACGTCGACGTCGCGGTTCGGGGTGGGCAAGCGGGAGGGCCACGACGCCACCGACTTCTACGCCCGCTTCCGGCCCCCGGAGATCTCGACCGACGCTGAAGTCGTCGACTTCACGCCCGACCCACCCCTGGTCTGTGGCGACGCCCGGGCCATGGACGAGCTGAAGCCGGGCTGCGTCGCCCTCGTCGTCACGTCGCCGCCGTACTTCGCGGGCAAGGAGTACGAGGCCGCTCTCGGCGATGGCCACGTGCCCGGCACCTACCTCGACTACCTGGCCATGCTCCGAGACGTCTTCGAGGAGTGCAAGCGGGTCCTGGAGCCGGGCGGGCGGATCGCGGTGAATGTGGCCAACCTCGGCCGCCGCCCGTACCGCAGCCTCGCAGCCGACGTGGTCCGCATCCTGCAGGACGATCTGGGCCTGCTCCTCCGGGGCGAGATCGTGTGGGTCAAGGCCGAGGGCGCGTCGGGCTCATGCGCGTGGGGGTCGTTCCGGAAAGCCACCAACCCGGTGCTGCGCGACGTGAGCGAGCGGGTGCTCGTGGCCAGCAAGGGCCGCTTCGACCGGGCCCGGAAGGGTGAGAGCTCGCTGTCCACCGACGAGTTCCTGGAAGCCACCCTCGACGTCTGGCGCATGCCGCCCGAGAGCGCCCGCCGGGTGGGCCACCCCGCGCCGTTCCCGGTCGAGCTGCCCCAGCGGCTGATCGAGCTCTACACCTACCGGGGCGACCTCGTCCTCGATCCGTTCCTCGGCGCCGGCTCCACCGCGGTGGCCGCGGTGCGGACCGGCCGCCGGTACTGCGGCTACGACACCGACCCGGCCTACGTCGAGCTGGCCCGGGAGCGGGTCGCCGCCGAGCCGGCCCCTTCGCCGACCGAGCGGCCACCGCTCGCGGCCAAGGTGGTCGCCGAGGAGCTGCTCGTCGCCGCCGGGTTCAGGGTCGTGGCGCGCGACCAGCGCCTGCCGAAGCTCGGCCTCACCGTCGACCTGGTGGTCGAGGGAGCCGACGGCCGGCGCTGGTCGATCGACGTCTGCGGCGCCCTCACCGTCACCAAGGCCGGCCTGGCCCGCACCGACGAGGTGTGGCAGGCGATCGGCCGGGCATCGCTCGTGCCGGGCCCGGTCATGGTGTTGACGTCGCACCTGCCGGCGGCCGACGGGGCCAAGGCCCTGCGGGCCGCCGGCCTGGACGCGGTCGGGTTGACGTCGCCCGACGCGCCCGAGCGGCTGCGGCGCTACGCGGCCGGGACGGAGCCCAGCCGGCCGGCCTGAAAGTCCTCGAAGGCCTGGATCAGCTCGGCCTTGGTGTTCATGACGAACGGGCCGTAGTGGGCCACGGGCTCCCGGATGGGGCGCCCGCCCATGACGTAGACGTCGAGGGCGGGGGAGTTGCTGTCCTGGTGACGGTCGCCGGCCACCCGGATGGTGTCGCCGGCTCCCAGGACGGCGAGCTGGCCCGACCGGATCGGGCGACGCTCGGCCCCGACCGTGCCGGCGCCGCTGAGGACGTAGACCAGGCCGTTGTAGTCGGCGCGCCAGGGCAGGTCGACCTGGGGGCCGGGCTGGACGGTGGCGTGGACGATGGTGATGGGGGTGTAGGTGGAGCCGGGCCCCTCGTGCCCGCCCAGGTCGCCGGCGATCAGGCGGACCAGGGCCCCGCCGTCGGCCGAGCTCAGCAGGGCCACCGACGTGCCCCTGATGTCCTGGTACCGGGGCTGGATCATCTTGTCCTTGGCGGGCAGGTTCACCCACAGCTGCAGGCCGTGGAACAGGCCGCCGCTGGCCACCAGCGCCTCGGGCGGGCGCTCGATGTGGAGGATGCCGCCGCCCGCGGTCATCCACTGGGTGTCGCCGTTGGTGATGACGCCACCGCCGCCGTTGGAGTCCTGGTGCTCCATGACGCCGTCGATCATGTAGGTGACGGTCTCGAAGCCGCGGTGCGGGTGCCACGACGTGCCCTTGGGCTCACCGGGGGCGTAGTCGACCTCGCCCATCTGGTCCATGTGGATGAACGGGTCGAGGTCGGCCATCGGGACGCCGGAGAACGCGCGGTGGACGGGGAAGCCGTCGCCTTCGTACCCGGTCGGGGCCGTCGTCACCGAGCGGACGGGCCGGACCGTGCTCCGGGCGCCGGCGGCCGCCAGCTTCGGGAGGGCCAGGATGTTGTCGACAGTGACTGCAGGCATTGCATGCTCCTCGCCAGTTCTGGTGTTGTTCAACCTTCAACAACTTTGGGCGACGATGATTCCCGGATCGCTAAGGCTCCCGGGCCGGTCGGTCGATATGTACACCATGCCCACCAAGACAGCACTCCTGGAGGACCTGGCCGAGAACCTCACCCGCCGATTGGGGGTGCCGTTCCGTCCGAATCCGAAGGGCGGCATCTCCTTCCGGGAGCCTCTCCGGCTCACGAGCTGGTCCGTCCCGCTGGTGTTCGACGGCCACGCGGCCTGGGACCACGGCAGCCTGGTTCCCACCGACTTCGTGGGTCACGTGCTGTGGGCCGCCCTGCGGTCCACCTCCGGGCGCGACGACCCCCGCCCCTACTGGCACTGCAACCTTTCCCAGTCGGCCGGCGAGGCCGTCATCGAGCACCTGACCGAACAGGACTCGGGCGACGGCTGGGTCATCGGGGAGGACGTCCTGCTCGATCGCCCCGTGGCGGTCGAAGCGGCCAAGCCCAAGATGGGGAAGCGTCGGTCGCACCGCGTCGCCTGACGGGGCGCATGACCTGCCCCCGGCCGGGGTAGTCCTGAAGGGAATGCCCCAGAACCGCCTTGCCCACCAGGTAGTCGCCGAACGCTACGAGCTGCTGGAGAGCGTCGGCCGCGGCGGGTTCGGTGTGGTGTGGCGAGCGTGCGACACCCTGCTGCAACGGCACGTGGCGGTCAAGGAGATCCACATCCCCGGCTTCCTCAACGACGAGGACCGGGCCGGGCTGCGTGAGAAGGTGCTGAAGGAGGCCCGGGCCGCGGCCCGCCTCGACCATCCCGGTGCGGTCACCGTCTTCGACGTGATCGACGACGAGGGCAACCCCGTCATCGTCATGGAGCTGGTCGACGCGCCCAACCTGACCGAGCTGGTCACCCAGCACGGCCCGGTGGCGCCGGCCGAGGCCGCCCGCATCGGCCTCGAAGTGCTCGAAGTGCTCATCGCCGCCCACGCCCGGGGCATCGTCCATCGCGACGTCAAGCCCGGCAACGTCATGGTCGCCAGTTCGGGGCGCGTCCGGCTGGGTGACTTCGGGGTCGCCGCCATCCTCGACGACCCCACCGTGACCACCTCCGGGGCGGTCACCGGTTCCCCCGCCTACATGGCCCCCGAGCAGGCCACCAACAAGGGAGCACTCCCCGAGTCCGACCTCTGGTCGCTGGGCGCCACCATGTACTTCGCCGTCGAGGGCCGCCCTCCCTTCGACAAGGGCGCGCCGCTCCCCACGTTGACCTCCATCGTCCAGGACCCGCCCCGGCCCGCCGAGAAGGCGGGGCCCCTCAAGCCGGTGCTCGACGCCCTCCTGGTCAAGGACCCCGAGTCCCGGCTGACCGCCACTCAGCTCAGGGACCGGCTCGCTCAGGTGGCGTCGCCGGCGGCCACGCCTCCGGTTGCGGCCGCCCGCCCCAACGACACCATGCTGATCGAGCTCGACGAGCCCCTGGTCGAGGAGACGGCGGTGGAGGAGCCCCGGCCGGCCACGGTGGCCAGCGCCCCGCCGGTCGCGGTGGCCAGCGCCCCGCCGGCTCCCCCGCCGGCGCCCCCCGCCCCTGCGCCTCGGCCGGAGCCCGTGCTGGCGTCGCACCCCGCACCTCGCCGGAGCAACCCGGTGGGCTGGGTGGTCGCCGCGGTGGCGGCCGTGGTCGTGATCGCCCTCATCGGGGTGACCCTGGCTTCCCGGGACTCGGACCCGCCGGCGGATACGGCGGCCAACTCGCCGTCGACCACCGCTGCAGCGCCCGCGGACACAACGGCCACCACCGCGGCCCGGAGCGCGCCCACCACCACCGCCGCGGTGCCGCCGACCACCCGGGCCACGACGGCGCCGGCGCCGGCAAACACCGTCGCTTACACCGACCCCCAGACCGGGTTCAGCATCAACAAGCCGGCCGACTGGTCGGTGCGCACCGACGGCTCGCTCACCGACTTCCGCGACCCCGTGTCGGGGGCGTACCTGCGGGTCGACCACATCTCACCGCCCAAACCGTCGCCCGAGGGAGCCTGGTACGAGTACGAGCCCACGTTTGCGGCCGAGAACCCCGGCTACGAGCGCATCCGCATCGAGCCCACCACCTACGCCGGTTACCGCGGCGCCATCTGGGAGTTCACCTACACCTCCGGCGCGGCGACACTACGGGTGGCGAACCTCGGCTTCATCACCCCCAGGTACGGCTTCGCCCTCTATTTCCAGACCCGCGCCGGCGACTGGGAACGGCTCCAGCCCATGCTCCAGGCCTTCAAGGACTCCTTCAGGGCACCGGCGTAGGGCAATCGGACGGCGGTCGACCATTGACTGCCCCCGGCCCGGACGACACAATCGGCACATGTTCCGCCGGAAGCCCGCCAACAAAGAAGCCTCTCCGCAGTCCGACGCGCCCCAAGCGGCACCTCGAACCACGTCGGGCGGCTACGAAGTCACCGAAGTGCCGACCTTCCACGGTCGCAAGCGCAAGGTCGTCGTCTACACCTCCGACGGCACCGGCAAGATCATCAAGACGTTCAAGAAGTAGGCCCGTCCCACCTTCGGGTGGTCGTCCGGTCGCGTAGAGGCGCGCCCGGATCTGACCGGTGCGCCCAGAGATGCTTCTCTTGACTGCACCGATGTTCGACGATCTCCTCGAGGCCAACCGCCGGTACCAGGCCCAGTTCCACGACTCCGGCGTGGCAGGCACTGCGGCCAAGGGGCTGGCCGTCCTCACCTGCATCGATTCCCGCATCGACCCTCTGGCCATGCTTGGGCTCCGGCCCGGTGACGCCAAGATCCTGCGCAACGCCGGAGCACGGGTCACCGCCGACTCCCTTCGCTCCCTCGTTCTTGCCGCCAACCTGCTGGCGGTGAACCGCGTCTGTGTGGTGCAGCACACGGACTGCGCCATGGTCGGCCGTAGGGACGAGGAGATCGCAGCGACGATCGGCGCGGCACGGGGTGTGGACGCTTCCGGCTGGGAGTTCCTGACCAGCACCGATCAGGTGGGGACGCTACAGCAGGACGTCGCCCTCATCAGATCGTGTCCCCTCATGCCACCCGGCCTGCAGGTGGGCGGCTTCATCTTCGACGTGCACAGCGGGGAGCTGGTCCCGACGGGACCCGCGGCCTGACGAACGCTCAGGCGCTGCCGTCCCACCAGAGCGTGAACACCCGCCGAAGAGGCGACTCGAAGTCCGGCCCCAGCAGGGCGTCCACCTCGGCGTCACGCTCCGGGGCCAGGCAGAGCCGGCGGCGGGCGAAGGTCACGAGCTCGGCCCGGTTCCCTCCGGCCGGGTTGAAGCGTCGCTCCCCCTCTTCGACGTTGACGTCGATGCCCATCTCCTCCAGCACGGCCACGGCGTCGAGCCCTCCCGGCGACGTGGGCCGCTCGATCCCGTGCAGCACCCGCCACGCCTCGTTGAGGTTGGACTGCGGATGCTCCGCCGTCATCTCCAGCACCACCCGCCGGCGGGCGTGGTCGGTGAGCGCGGCGGCGAAGGGCACCAGGTCGCCGACGTTGTAGACGACGTGGTTGCAGACGACGACATCCTGCGGCTCCACGTCGCCGGCGACCGCGGGCCACTGCCCGTGAACAGCCCGGTAGGCGACGCCGAGGCGGTCGGCCGACTCGGAGAACGAGGCAAGGAGATCAGCGCTCGGGTCGACGCCGACGACGAGCGCCGCCGGCGGCGCCAGCGGCAGGCTCCCCCGACCGCCGCCGACCCCGACGTCGAGCACCGACCCCCCGTCCGGAAGTGCCTCCAGGGCCCGCTGACGCGCCGGTGTGGCGCCGGACTCCGCCGCGGCCCGCTCGGGCGTCCAGGCGAAGAGAGAGGGTGGGAACCCCCAGGGCCCCTCCGGTGCGGCGTCGAGGATCTCCTTCGGGATGGCCCAGCGGGCCAGTGCGTCAGCCCAGTGCGCCGCCGCGCTCAAGGGCGCTGGGAGCCGGGTGGGCGCATGGGCACCGGCTGCTCGGGCGACAGCGCGGCGTCGAAGCACGGCTGGCACAGCTCCCGACCGTCGAGGCGGCGCATGCGGGTCTCCATGGCCTCCTCGCCGCACGCCGCGCAGGTGACGCTGGCGTGGATGCGGGCCTTGCCGGGCGGAGGCGCGTGGAGCTCCTCGACCGTGTAGAGGGCGTCGGGGTCAAGGGCGAGCACCTTGTGGGACAGGCCCACGTGGAGCTCCTGGAAGCGGGCCCGCTCGCCGTCGGTGGCCTGGCCGGAACGGATCCTGGCGAAGAGCGCCTGGTGCTCGGGGTCGCGCTCCCAGGCGCCGGGTCGCAACGAGATCCGCACCGCCCGGCCGTCGGAGCGCCGGAAGAAGCTGAAGGCGGTCTTGCCCCAGTCGCGGTGAATCAGGTTTCCCTTGCCGAAGGTGCACCCGGTGAGGAACTGGATGGCGTCGACGCCGCACATGTCGGTCTCCACGACGCCCACCACCTCCTCGTCCTTGGCGTGGGCGCCGATCTCCCGGAGGGCGATCTGGGCGGCCTGGACACCCATCGCCAGGCCCGGGCACATGTGCCCGTGGAACTCCACCACCCGGTCGAGGGTCTGTTCGTCGATCATCGTGCGGTCCTTTCCAACTGGTCGGAACTCGGTATGTGGCCGTCGGCGAAGAGCAGGTCGCGGCCCGACGCGGCGAGGAGCGCCCGGGTCACCGGGTGCTGGGGCGCCACCAGCAGGGTGCCGCCGGCTCCCTCCTCGACGACGCGCCCGTGGTCGAGGACGAGGACGCGGTCGGCCACCCGCAGGACCACGGAGAGGTCGTGGGAGATGAAGATCATCGACATCCCCCGCTCCACCTGCAGATGCTTGAGGAGCTGGATCATCTTCGCCTGCTCGCTCGGGTCGAGCATCGACACCGCCTCGTCGGCCACCAGCAGCTTGGGCTCGAGCACGAGCGCACGGGCCAGGGCGACCCGCTGCAGCTGGCCTCCGGACAGCTCATGGGTGTGGCGGGCCAGGAAGTCGTCGGTGGCCGGCAGCCGGCAGTCGGTGATGGTCCGCCGGACCTGCTCCATCCGAGAGCCGGCATCGCCGATGTCCTGGACGTCGAGCGGCTCGCGGATCGCCTCGCCGATCGTGAGCCTGGGCGACAGCGACTCGAACGGGTCCTGGAACAGCATCTGCACCCGGGCCCGCAGGCCCTTGAGCTCCTTGCCGTGGGCGCCCAGGAGGTCGGCGCCGTCGAAGGTCACGGTGCCGCCGTCGGCGTCGAGCAGGCGGACCAGCATCATGCCCAGCGTCGACTTGCCGGCGCCGGTGGAGCCCACCAGCCCGAGCACCTCGCCTTCCCGCACCTCCAGGCTGACGTCGTCGACCACCGTGGTCCGGCTCCGGTGCAGCAGGGTTCCCGGGCCGGGATAGGTCTTGCGCATGCCGCGGGCCGACAGGAGGGCGACGACGCCACCCCGGGAGCAGGCGACCACGCGCGCCCCGTCCTCCCCGTCCGGCGGTAGCAAGGGCGGCCGGGACTCGGTGCACACGCCCTCTCGGCCCTGATGGCACCGCCCGTAGAAGGGGCAGCCGAGCGCGACGAGCGTCGGGTCCGGCGGCGAGCCGCGGATCCCGCGGAGGTCCTTCACCGAGGCCAGCGTCGGCCGGGCGTTCAGGAGCGCCCATGAGTAGGGGTTCCGGGGGTCGCCCAAGACCCGCCGGGCCGGCCCCTCCTCGGCGAGCCATCCCCGGTAGAGGACGGCCACGCGGTCGGCCACCGCTTCCAGTGCGTCGGCGTCGTGGCTCATGACGATGAGGGCGGTGCCGGTCTCCTGGCGCACCCGGCCGAGCAGGTCGAGCACCCGGTTGCGGGTGGCGGGGTCGAGGCCGGCGGTCGGCTCGTCGAGGATGGCGACCTCGGGCCGGCAGGCGAGGGCCATGGCCAGCAGGACCAGCCGGCGCTGTCCTCCCGAGAGCTCCCTCGGGTAGCGGCCGAGCGCCCAGTCACCGAGGCCGACATCGGTGAGGAGCTCCTTCGCCCGGTCCTCCGCCTGGTCGGCGCTCATGTCGAGGTGGACGCGCAGCGGCTCGGTGAGCTGGGCGCCGATCCGCAGCACCGGGTTGAGCGATGCCGTCGACTGGAAGGCCAGGGAGATCCGCCGCCAGCGGACCTGACGCCAGCCCTTCTCGTCGAGGCCGGCCAGGTCCCGGTCGCCCAGCCGGATCGCTCCTAGCACCTCGGCGTCGGTGGCCAGGCCCAGGACCGCCCGGGCCATCGTCGACTTGCCAGAGCCGGACTCCCCGAGGATACCGAGGCACTCGCCGCGCCCGACTGCGAGGGAGATCCCGTCGACGGCGCGCACGGCTGGAGGCCCCGGATAGGTGACCTTCAGCTCACGTACGTCGAGGACGGGATCGCCCCCGCTCGTGGTCACCTACGCGGCTGGCGCCGGGTCCGCGTTGCCGCTGCTGAGATTGCGCTTGTTCAGCGAGATACCGCAGGGCGGGCACCCAGGGGTGTACGCCCAGCCTCTGAATTTCTTGGTGTCGGCGAAGGCGATCTGTTCCGGCACGTACAGCGACAGCTGGGGCAGCTCGTCGGCCAGGATGGCCTGCATCTCGTCGACCAGCTCCTTTCGCTTGGTCCGGTCGATCGTGGTGGCCTGCTCGGCGGCGAGCCGGTCGAACCGCT
>CADCTB010000057.1 GCA_902805665.1 uncultured Acidimicrobiales bacterium | reverse complement strand
ACAGCGAGCACCGCGTCACCCTGTCGCCCCTGATCGCCCAGTTCCCGCCCCGGGAGCGGATGATCCTCCACCTGCGGTTCTTCGAGGGCCTGACCCAGTCCGAGATCGCCGGCCGCCTGGGCATCAGTCAGATGCACGTGTCCCGCCTGCTGGCCCGGGCCCTGGCCCAACTCCGAACCCAAGCCGAGGACGACTCGTGAACGGCCCGGGAGGCCGTTCCAGGCAGCACTCATTGGACCACTGTCCCGAAGGGAACGTGGTCCTGTGAACGGCCCGGGAGGCCGTTCCAGGCAGCACTCATTGGACCACTGTCCCGAAGGGAACGTGGTCCTGTGAACGGCCCGGGAGGCCGTTCCAGCCGGCGATCATGGGACCACTGTCCCGAAGGGAACGTGGTCCTGTGAAGCTCATGCTGCTGATCAATCCATCGGCGTCGTCGGTGGACTGGAAGAGCCGGATGGCGGCCAATTCAGCGCTGGTGGGCGACCACCAGGTCACCACCGTCGAGACCACCAAGCGCGACGACGCCACCGAGCTGGCCCGGCAGGCGGCGGACGACGGTTTTGCCGCAGTCGTGGTGCTCGGGGGCGACGGCACCCTGAACGAGGCGGCCAACGGCCTGGTCGGCACGGACACCGCGCTCGCCGTCCTGCCCGGCGGATCCACCAACGTGTTCGCCCGCACCATCGGCTTGGCCCCCAAGGTCACCCGGGCTGCGCCCCAGCTACAGGCCGCCCTCGCCCGCACCGACACCATGCGCACGTTCGGGCTGGGCACGGTCAACGGCCGCCACTTCCTCTTCCACCTCGGCATCGGCTACGACGCCGCGGTGGTGGCCCAGGTGGAGCGCCGGTCGTCGCTGAAGCGGAAGATCGGTCAGGCGATCTTCGTCTACTCGTCGTTCTCGACCTACTTCAAGCACTACGACCACCGCCGGCCGAGCTTCGCCCTCGACTTCCCCGACGGCACCAGCGTGGAGGACGGCTTCTTCACCATCTGCCTGAACACCAACCCCTACACGTACCTGGGCAAGCGACCGCTGTCGGTGACGCCCGACACCGGCCCCGAGCGGGGGCTGGTGACGGTGACGACCAAGAAGCTGAAGGTCCGCACCCTGCTCACGCTGTTCGGGTCGGCCCTCGGGCAGGGCGAGGCACTGCGGAGGAGCAAGGACGTCGACTACCACACCGACCTGACGTCCCTCACTGTCCGTGGTCACAAGCCGTTTCCCCACCAGGTCGACGGCGACTACCTGGGTGAGGCCACGGAGCTCAAGGTCAGCCACGGGGAGGCGAACATCCGGCTCATCGTCCCGTAGCGACTTTGAGAAAGGTTTCACAAACCCCTTGTCCCCGGCATTGAGCGGCGGTATCCTGAAACCAGAGCCCCGCCGCACACTATGCTGCCCCGTTTGGCTCCCGAGTTTGTGAACGGTTTCACAAAGTCCTAGCCGCGTACGCGGAAGGAGGTGCTGTGGCTCTCATCTGGAACCGCCCCTACGAGTGGGACGTCGATGACTGGCGCCGGCGCGCATCTTGCCGAGACACCGATCCGGACCTCTTCTTCCCCGTCGGCACCACCGGCTCTGCAATCGATCAGATCGAGGCGGCCAAGGCCGTCTGCCGGCAGTGCGAGGCCCGTGACGACTGTCTCGAGTTCGCCCTGGCCACCAACCAGGAGGCGGGCGTCTGGGGGGCGACCTCCGAGGAGGAGCGCCGCAAGCTGCGCAAGGCCTGGCTGGCTCGCCGCCGCCGCGCCTCGTAGTCAGGTTTCGCACGCGGCTCTCGCGTCTTTGTCCGCTGAACCACCCCAGGGGTAGCTGAGCGGACAAAGACGTCGGGCTCACACCGGTTCGAGCTCCCTGTCCTCGGTGCCGGTCGGGGAGCCTTCGACGTTGACCTTGGGCAGGGTCTTGTCGAGCCAGCGGGGCATCCACCAGTTCTTGTCGCCCAGCAGCTCCATGGTGGCCGGCACCAGCAGCATGCGGATGATGGTGGCGTCCAGCAGCACGGCGACGGCCAGCCCCAGGCCGAACAGCTTGATGATGCGGTCGGCCTCGAGCAGGAAGCTGCCGAAGAGGAACACCATGATCGCCGCCGCCGCGGTGATCACCCGGGCGGTGGAGGCGAGGCCGTCTGCCACCGAGGTCCGGCTGTCCCCGGTGCGGACCCATTCCTCCCGCACCCGGGAGAGCAGGAACACCTCGTAGTCCATCGAGAGCCCGAACACGATGGCGAACAGCATCATGGGCACGAAGGGCTCGATGGGCGCCGGCTCGACGCCGGTGATGGCGCTCAGCCAGCCCCACTGGAACACGGCGACGGCCACGCCGTAGGCGGCTCCGATGGACAGCAGGTTCATCAGCACGGCCTTGAGGGGCACCAGCACCGAGCGGAAGACGGTCATCAGCAGCAGGAACGACAGGCCGAGCACCACGCTGAAGAACAGCGGGAGGCGATCGGCGAGGTAGTTCGAGAAGTCCACCCCCACGGGCACCGCGCCGGTGACCGCCACGTCCACGCCGGTACTGGCCTCCACCGGGGGCAGGACCCGGTCGCGCAGGCGGTTGACGGTGGCCGTGGTGGCCGCGTCCTGAGGGGCGGTCGTGGGCGCCAAGCGCCACAGGACCGCGGCCGGAGACTCCGGGTTGTTGGGGATGGCCGGTGAGACGAAGGCCACACCCGGGTCGGCGGCCAACGCGTCGGAAATGGCGGTCAACCGCTCCGGGTCGGCGCCGGGAGGAAGCTCGGCGGCCAGGATGAAGGTGCCGTTGAAGCCGGGCCCGAAGCCCTGGGCCAGCAGGTCGTAGGCCTTCCGGGTGGTGGTCTTCCGGTCGTAGTTGCCCTCGTCGGAGAACCCGAGGCGCATGCTGAGCACCGGGATCGAGAGCACGAGCAGCGCGACGGCGCCGGCGATGGCCATCTGCCACGGCCGCCTCTGGATGAAGCGGCTCCAGCGGTAGGCAAGGGTCTCCCGGATGGGCTTCTGGCCGAACGCCGGGACCTCCCGGCGCAGCGGGGCGTAGACGAAGCTGCCCACCAGCACGATGGCGGCCAGCGGGAGCCCGACCAAGAGGGGCGAAACCTTCAGCCCCACGCCGACCAGGGCCAGGGCCACCAGGCCGGCGGCGATGAGCCCCCGCCAGCGGGTGACCTCGACCTTCTGGCCGACGAAGCCCAGCAGCGCCGGCAGCAGGGTGAGGGAGGCGATGACGGTGACGAACACCACAGTGGCCGCCCCGACGGCCAGGCCGCCCACGAAGCTCACCTGCATGGTCAGCATGCCCAGGAGGGAGATCACCACTGTCGTACCGGCGAAGGTGACGGCTCGGCCGGCAGTGTCCAGCGCGATGGAGACGGACTGCTCGATGCTGTAGCCGTTGTGCAGGTTCTCCCGGTACCGGGTGACGATGAAGAGGGCGTAGTCGATGCCGACGCCCAGGCCGATCATGATGCCCAGCACCGTGGCGAAGTCGGGAAGGGTGAGCAGGTTGGAGATGAGCCCGATCAGCACCACGCCGACGCCGATGCCGGCCAGGGCGACGCCGACCGGCAGTCCCATGGCCATCACCGACCCGAAGGCCAGAATGAGGATGACGATGGCGAAGGCCAGGCCCAGGACCTCGGAGCTGGGCTCGGCGAACTCGGCGAAGGCGGCGCCGCCGATCTCCACCTGCACGCCGGGGATGTCGGCGGCCGCAGCCTGAATCTCCTCGGAGACCTCGAACGACGTGGCGAAGTCGGTGTTCGGCGGCATCTCCAGCTCGGCGTAGGCGATCTTCCCCGCCTCGGGGCCCTGGGATGCGATCTGGCGCTCGCCTTCAGGGCGGTAGGGGCTCCCGATGGTGACGTCGTCCCGGGCGTCGATCTCGGCGAAGAGGCCCTCCATGGCCGCCCGCACCGCCGGATCCTGGACGCCCTGGTCGGCGCGGAACACGATGGTGCCCGTCACCCCGGTGCCCTGGCCGCCGAAGTGCTCCTCGAGGATGTCGAAACCCGTCTTGCTCTCGACGTTGGGGAGGTTGAACTCGTCCTGGAAGGCGGTGCCGACGGCACCCGAGATCGCCCCCAGCACCAGGAGGGCCACGAACCACAGAGCGGCGACCAGCCGTCGGCGGCGGTAACAGAACGAACCGAGACGACCGAACATTGCGACCTCCCCAAAACCACGATGCTTCAAACCCAGCGCCAGAGGCTGAGCGTACTTAGTACGGAGCGGCTATGCGTACATTTTGTTCCCGTGGCCGGATCAGCTCAGGGCAGTAGCCGAGGGCTCGACCGGGACTCGTACGTCGACGACCGTCCCGCCGTCGGTGTCCATGGCGATGGTGCCGTTCAGGTCGGTGGTCACCAGCGCCCGCACGATCGTCAGGCCGAGCGTTGACCCGTCGGGGGTGAAGCCGGGGGGCAGACCCACACCGTTGTCGGCCACCCGCACCATCAGCCGGGTGCCGTCGTTGGCCAGGGTGACGACGACGCTGGCCGGGACCTCCCGGTCGGCGAAGCTCTCGGGGGGGAAGCCGTGCTCCAAGGCGTTCTGCAGGAGCTCGGTGAGCACCAGTGCCAAGGGGGTGGCGACCTCGGCCCGGACCTCGCCCGGGTCGCCGTCCACGACCAGGCGGACGGGCCGCTCGTCGGACCCGATGCCCTCACCCACCATCCGGACCAGCTGGCGGACGATCTCGCCGAAGTCCACCTCCTGGCTGGCCCCGGCGGAGAGGGTCTCGTGGACCAGGGCGATGGACCGGATGCGCCGCACCGACTCCTCGAGGGCAGCGCGGGCCTCGGGCGACTCCAGGCGCCGCCCGTGCAGGCGGAGCAACGAGGAGATGGTCTGGAGGTTGTTCTTCACCCGGTGGTGGATCTCCCGGATGGTGGCGTCCTTGGAGACGAGCAGGCGGTCCCGCCGCCGCAGGTCCGAGACGTCGCGCAGGAGCACGACCGCACCGGTCACCCGCCCGTGGTCGAGGAAGGGGATGCAGCGCAGGAGCACGATCACGTCCTTGCGCTCGATCTCCTGGGTGATCGGCAACCCGATGGCGAAGGCGGCCCGCACGGGCGACTCGTCGAAGCCCAGCTCACCGAGGCGAGCGCCCTGGGTGTTCCCGTGGAGCCCCATGCGGTGCAGGGCGGAGACGAAGTTGGGCGAGACGAAATCGACCCGGGCGGAGGCGTCGAGCCGGGCGACGCCGTCGCCCACCCGGGGGGCCTCGTCGACCTCGGTCTCCTCGGCCCCGAACGGGAAGTCGCCGACAGTGATCATCCGGGCGAACCCGTCGAACAGCTCGACGTAGACCCGCTCCAGCTCCCCGGGACGGCGGCCGACCGACGGCGCCGCGGCCCGGGCCATCACCGCCAGCATGGCGTCCTTCCAGCGCACGGGGATGCACTGGACGGTGGCGATCTCGCCCCGGGCGTGGACGGTGGCCTCGCCGTCGACGATCTCGCCCAGCTGCCAGGCGCTACACACGAGGGGGAGATCGGTGGCCGGGACCACGCGGCCCACCTCGTCGTCGAGGTACAGGGTCTGGCTGGTGGTGGGCCGGACCTGGCCCAGGATGGTGAACGTCGACAGGTCTCCGGGCACGGTGGGGACGTAGAGGAGGAGGTCGGAGAAGCACAGGTCCGACAGCAGTCCCCACGAGGCGACCAACCGCTGCAGGTGGCCGATGGCCGGCGTCTCGAGGCCGATGGAGCGGGCGAGCTCGGCCAAGGCGGCCATGACTGGGACTCTACGCCGGTCAGAAGCCGGTGCTCGAGGCCGGCCCCGGCAAGCTGGCGAACAGCGAATCGGCGCGGGCGACCGCGCCGGGCTCCAGCTCGGTGACCAGCCCGGCCCGGGCCAGCGTGGCGAAGCTGACGCCGCCCAGGTAGGCGGAGGCCAGGTCGGCGGCCTCCATGCCCAGGGCGGCGGACTCCCCCGTGCGCCGGCACTCGGCTCGCCCCCCACCTTTACCGGACAGCCGGTAGCGGCCGGCCACCCCCGGGTCGGAGCCGGAGCCGTCGGCCACCTCGAGGACGAGACAGGTGTCCGCCGCGTAGGTCCGGGCCGCCAGGGCCACTTCCACGTCGAGGATGCGGACCCACAGGAAGTCGTTGACCGCCGTCACCCGCAGGCGGCGAGGATCGACGAGCATCCACCGGAGCGGGTCGTCGATAGCCACGTTGGAGATCTTCACCAGCTTGATCAGGTCGACCCCGAAGCAGTACTGCCACAGGCCGGCGCGCACCTCGGGGCTGGTCGCCACCAGCTCCTCGACCACCAGCGTGTGACCGGCGAGCCCGCCATCCCAGTTGTGCTGGACCCGGTAGGTGACGTAGCCGTCGACCCGCCCGCCCGGGTCTTCCCACACCGCGCACAACCGGCCGCTCTCGCCACCCCGGATGGTGTCGCCGTCCCCCAGCCGGCGGGCCCACCAGCCGGCCGTACGGGACACCTCTCCCGGCTGGTGGCGCCGGTACCGGTCGTACGCAGGCGGCAGCACCTCGGCCAGCTCGTCGCGTTCCAGCATCCGCATCCGGCCCGTGATGTCCACCGGCCGGCGGAGCCGGGCGTGGGTGCGCTCGATCTCGACCATGCCGGCCGAGACGGCGACGCCGTACCCGAACCGGCGGTAGATGGTGCTCTCCGACGCCAGCAGGGCGGCAAGCGGCTCGCGCCGCCGGCGGGCGTCGTCGGCCACGCGGGCCATCACCGCGGTCATGATGCCCTGCCGGCGGTGGGTGGGCACCACCCCCACGAAGGTGACACCTGCGGTCGGCACCGTGGCCGGTCCGGGCACGGTGAGCTCCAGGGTGATGGCGCCACCGCTGCCCACCACCCGGTCGTCGTCGGTGGCGACGAAGGTCCGGTCGACTTCGAGGAACTCCCTGGCTCCCTCGATCTGGGCGTCGGTGAGCTGCTGGTTCCCGAACGCCGACCACAGCGCCCTGACCAGGGCGGGGACGTCGTCGGCGGTGCTCTCCCGGATCGCCCAG
>CADCTB010000056.1:6717-7032 GCA_902805665.1 uncultured Acidimicrobiales bacterium | reverse complement strand
CGTGATGGGCAGGGTCGCCGCGGCGGTACGCCATGCCAGCGAGGCCAGCAACCTCTTCCGCAAGCGAGCATGGCTGAACATGACTCGCACGGCACTCGCACAGCTCGCCTTGGCCCACGCGCTGGGCGGCTCCGCCGACCAGGCCCGAAACGCCCTGGCGAAGATTGATTCCCTGCGTCTCCCACCGGACGACCTCAATGCCGTCGAGCTCGGGCGGGCCCGGGCGTGGACCGATGTCGCATCGGGCCGGCTCGCCGTCGCCCACGACCACCTGCGCAAGGTCGTCGCCCTGGCCAACGAGCGCGGCGACCTCGT
>CADCTB010000056.1:0-6667 GCA_902805665.1 uncultured Acidimicrobiales bacterium | reverse complement strand
CCCTGGGCGCGTCGCTGCTCGCCGCCGAGGCCGCGGCCGGCGCCGCCGTTGTCCTGCGCCGCGGCGGCGACTCCCGGCGGGCCGCCGCCGCCGAGCTTCGGGCCGCGGAGTTGGCCCGCCAGTGCCAGGGCGCCATGACGCCGGCGCTGCGGGCCATCCAGACCCAGGCCCTGCTGAGCAGGCGAGAGATCGAAGTGGCGGCCCTGGCCGCCGCCGGATTCGCCAACAAGGAGATCGCCGGCCGGCTGTCGGTCTCGGTTCGCACCGTCGAGAACCACCTGCAGCGGGTGTACGAGAAGTTGGGCGTCGCCCGCCGGGCCGACCTCACCCAAGCACTCTCGTCCGTGTGAGAGCTGGTGGTCGGGACGGCGTGCGAGTGAGTACCCGGTACTCATGACGGGAGGCCCGAACCCTGGTGTGCTCATACAGGTTAGACCCGGGGGCAAAGGCGGAAAGGAGAGCGGCGTGGCGCAGCAGCGATCCGACCCTACGGCCGTCGACGCCGCGGCGGTCGACCCCGCGGAGCAGGCCGGGCGCCTCCAACGCTCGGCGGCAGATCTGCATTTCCGACGGCGGTGGGCGGAGGCGGAGGCGCTCGCCGGGCGGGCGTCGTCGCTGCTGGCGGCCCAGCCCGATGCGCCCGCGCTCGGCCGGACCTGCCACGCCCTGGCCGGCACCTTCGACGATCTGGGCGACCACGCGCAGGCCGAAGCGCTCTACCGGCGGGCCGGTGCGATCTTCTCGCTGATGCCCACGGGCGGAGCCGACGACCTCGTGCGCATCCGCTGCGCCCGGGGGCTGGCGGCGAACCTGCGGATGCAGAACCGGGGTGAGGAGGCCGACGCCATCCTCATTGCCGCGCTCGCGCTGGCCGAGCAGCTCCTCGGCCCCAACGACGTGGACACGCTGGCCACGATGACGGGGCTCGGCCTGCTGTGGGAGGGACTCGGCCGCCAGGACGAGGCCGAGGAGCTGTACCGCCAAGCGCTAGTGCGGGCCGAGGGCGCAACCGGCTCGGAGCCCGACGAGGTGGCCGGTATCGCCGCCGCTCTGTCCGGGCTCCTCGAGCGGCGTGCACCCGTCACGGCTGGGTCCACTGGTCGCTCCGCCCACCGGTCCTGAACGACCTTCCGGCGGAGGGCTCCGCTCACGCTGTGGTAGGGCCGGCAGGGCCGGCCGGTGTGCTCGGCTCAGGGCTGGGTATGTCGGCGGCTTCCAGGGTGACCAAGACCTCGTCGGAGACGTCGCCCAGCTCGACGACCCGGCTGGCCTGAGCCAAGACCGCGGCCTCGAAGAGGTTGCGCACCAGCCGGCCGTTCCCGAAGCCCCGGTCGCGAGGGCGGGCGGCGACGTACTCGACCACCCGCGCCCGGGCCTCGTCCGTGGGCTTGTAGTGGCTCTTGGCCGCCATGAGGTCGAAGATCCGCTGGAGCTCCTCGTTGGTGTAGTCGTCGAAGAAGATCGTCTTCGGAAAGCGTGAGCGCAGCCCGGGGTTGGCGTCGATGAATGTCGCCATCTCGTCCGGATAACCCGCGACGATCAGCACCACGTCGTCCCGATGATCCTCCATCAGCTTGACGATCATGTCGATGGCCTCGTGGCCGAAGTCCCGGTCCTGACCCCGCGCCAGCGCATGGGCCTCGTCAATCAGCAGCACGCCGCCCAGGGCGGTGGTGAAGACCTCTTTGACCTTGATGGCGGTCTGGCCGATGAACCCGGCGACCAGCCCGGACCGGTCGGTCTCCACCAGCTGACCCTTCTCCACCACGCCGAGGGTGCGGTAGATCTGGGCGAGGAGGCGGGCGACGGTGGTCTTCCCCGTGCCCGGGTTGCCGGTGAAGACCAGGTGCCGGCTGTGCTCGACGACCGGGAGACCGCGCTCGGTGCGCAGCTTCTCGATGCGCAGCAGGTTGGTGACGAGCTTCACCTCGGCCTTCACCGCGGCCAGTCCGACCAGGCCGTCGAGCTCGGCCAACAGCTCCTCGATCGGCCGGGGCGGCTCGAGCGGCTCGGCCGCCTGGACGGGCTGAGCCGAGTCGGCTCCCGCCGTACCCGAGACGCCGCCCGGGCCGCCCGTGGGTTGGCGGGACGGACCGCCCGGACGGGGGACGCCTGCGGAGTCCAACGCCCGCAGCAGCATGGAGCGGAACCGCTCGACGGCGGTGAGCTCGGCGTGCGAGGGGAGGTCGTCGATCGCGAACACGGCGTGGGCGATCTCGACCGAAGCCAGGTAGTAGCGCCACGCGTGGCCGGTGCCGCTCCGGAGATCGGCCTGCACCAGGACGTCGAAGAGGGGCGAGGGACGGTCGAGGAACGTGCGCCGCCCGGCCAGGAGGCCGGCGGCGCGCAACGCCGGTGGGCTGGCCGCCCGGGCGACGGTGTCGAAGCGGGCGGCGAAGACGTGGATGAACGCCCACAGCTCCTCGTCGGTATGGCGCCCGTCGGCGTCGATGAAGGCGGCGACGAGGTTGAACGCCTCGAGGGCGACGTCGTCGGGGAGCCTGTCGGCCTTGGCCAGGGGGAGGCCGGCCACCAGGTCGACCAGGACCGGCGCGAACTCGCGCACGAAGGTCTCCACCGGTCGGCTGAGGGGGCTGTCCACCACGGCAAGTGTGACCCATCGGTGGAACCCGGCTGGACCCTGCGGTGGCGCTAGAGGCCGAGATCACCCATTGCGATCGTCGGCATCCGATGTCAGGTTGGACTCGATGGCGGAGCTCCCCGAACTCTGGTCGGACCGGCTGCCCGGTCGTCCGCCTCCGCCGGGACAGCTGTTCGACCGCGCCCACAGCTACGGCGTGGCCCACGACCTCGAGCGCATGCGTGCCGGGCTCGGACCAGAGCCCCGGGCGCCGCGCGTCCGCACCCGCAGCCCGCGCCGGCGGCGCGGCCCCCTGGCTGCCCTTCGCCGGTGGTGGGCCAACACCGACACCGGCCCGGCCGACGTCTGGCACCGGATCAGGTGCCGGGCCGGGCACCACGACTTCCGGGGCGGCCACCAGGTGCAGCTGGGCAGCCGCTTCGTGCTCGTCGAGCGTCGCTGCGCATGGTGCGGCTGCGAGCCGTCGCTGTAGCGCGTCTGTTACCGAACCGAGTCCCTGCGGTTACGCCGGCGGACGACGATGGTGTCGTCAACCGGTAGGAAGGACTCGGAGGAAACACGATGCGGCGGAACAGCAGTTCTCGGGCCTCGACCATGGCGGTCGCCGGCCTGCTGGTAGTGCTCGGGGCGTGCTCGGGCGGCGGCGACCCACAGTCGCTCGGTCCCGTCCCGACCGCGCCCTCCACCACCGTCGAGCCGACGACCACGACGACGGTCCCGGCGGCGACGACGACCACGGCCAGGGGGGCCACCACCACCCGGCCACCCGTCACCTCGGCGCCTGTCTCGACCGTAAAGCCCGTGGTCGTGGACGGAGTGCCCCAGGTCACCGCCAGCCCGGGGAGGGCAGCGGTCGGCGCCCGCGTCCGGATCGAAGGCACGGGGTTCACCGACGAGATGTGGCAGGCCCGGGGCGCCACCCTGTGGCTCGCCGAGAAGGCGGGGTGCCTCTACGCCGAGGCCCGGCACACCGTCACCGTTTCCGCGGCCGGACGGCTCAGTGGGGAGCTCACCGTTCCCTCCAGCGGCAACTGCCGCATGAGTGACGCCGGCGAACGGCCGGTGACATCGGGCGCCTACCGCATCGTCTTCGCGTGCACCGCCTGCGCCATCGGTGAGCTCGTGGTGACCACCACCGCCGGCCCGTGCCCCAACGTCGAGTTCGCACCGAACTCCGACAACCTCGCGGTCGAGATCCGGGCCACGGGCGCCGGATGCGTCGAGGCCGAGGCGCTCGTTCGCAAGGTGGGCACCCAGGTGCGCTCGGTGGGCGGGCCGGCACGAGTGGAGGCGGACGGCTGGCTCTGTGTCCGCACGGGCCAGAGCGACCAGGGCCTTCCCTCGTCGGAGTTCGAGTGCGTCAACGGCTCGAGGAAGGTCACGTTCCGACGCTTCTGACCAGCGGTCATAACGCGGACGCCGGCGGGCCGAAATAGTCGTCGTCGACCACGATCCCCATGGCGGCGAACACGGGGAAGGCGATGGGCACCACCTGGTCGCTGCCGATGACCACGCCGCGCAGGCTGTCGGCGCCCCGGACGTTGTCGACGGTCGAGCCGTGCAGGGCGGTGCCGGCCATGGTGGCCTGGGAGAGGTCGGCGCCGGTCAGGTCGCAGCTCAGCAGGCGCACGCCGCTGAAGGTGGCGGCATGGAAGTCGGCATCGCGCAGGTCGACGTGGAGGAACTCGGCGGAGTCCCACCTCGTCATCCGGAAGGTCGCCCCATCGGCCCGGCATTCGGTGAAGCGCACATGGCGGGCCTTCAAGGTTGACGCGACAAGACCGGACATCCGGCAGCGTCGGAACTCGACACGGGTGAAGTGGGCGCCGGTGAGGGTGGCCCCGGAGAGCTCGGAGTCCTCGATCAGCACGTCGACCAGCCGGAGGTGGTCGAACCGGCGACCGGTGAGGCGGACGCTTGCCAGCCGCGACGACGAGAGCTCGACATAGGCCACGTCCTGAGACCCACCGATGTCGCCGGTGACCTCTACTCCACTCCACTCCGAACCATCGGCCAGGACCGGGTCGGCAAGAGCGGCAAGGTCTTCGTCGACGCGTGGTCCGTTGATTTCGGGTGGCATTGGCCTGGGCTAGCACGCGTAGGGTCCGCCGTGGCACCTTCTGGTAGACACCGGACGCCGGTTTTCGGGGCGGAGGGGACGGGAACGATGGCGGGGGACGACGGCAGGCCGGCGTTGCGGGTGGTGATCGTGGACGACGAGTACCTGGTGCGGGAAGGTGCTCGCAGCGTTCTGGCCGGTGTGAGTGGCATCGAGGTCGTGGGCACGGCCGGTGACCCAGAATCGGCGATGGCCGTGGTCCGTGAGACCAGGCCCGACGTCGTCATGCTCGACATCAAGATGCCGCCCACCCACCGGGCCGAGGGCATCGAGGCGGCGCGCCAGCTCCGGGTCGAGCACCCCCGCATCGGCATCGTGATCCTGTCGCAGTACGCCGATCCCGAGTACGCCCTGGAGCTGCTCAGGGACGGCTCGCAGGGACTCGCCTACCTGCTCAAGGAACGGCTCGGTCGTCCGGCCCAGCTGGTCGAGGCCTTGCACACAGTGGCTGAGGGCGGCTCGACGCTGGATCCGAAGGTGGTCGACGCGCTGATGGAGGCTCAGCGCCGGCGGAGCAGGTCGAAGATCCATGGCCTGACCGACCGTGAGTACGAGGTGCTGGCCCTGATGGCCAGCGGCCGCACCAACGCCGGCATCGCCGCCAAGCTCTACCTCAGCCAGCGGGCGGTGGAGAAGCACAGCCACGCCATCTTCCGGAAGCTGGGCCTCGGCGAGGACATCGACATCAACCAGCGGGTCTCGGCAGTTCTGTTCTTTCTCGAGCAGGCCGGGGACTGACCGCCTCGGTGCGCTTGGCCGCCACCAACGGGTCCGGGAGCGACGTGTCGGTGTCGTCGGGCAGGCGGGTCGGGAACCGGGCGTGGATGCACGTGCCCCGACCCGGCGCCGACACGATCTCCAGCTCGCCGCCGAAGGACCGGACGCGGTCGTGCATGTGCAGCAGGCCGCTGCGGCCCCGGACGTCCTCGGGAGAGAAGCCGCGGCCGTCGTCCTGGACGGTGACCGTGAGCCGGTCGCCCTCGACCCGCAGGGAGATGGCGATATCGGACGATTTGGCGTGCTTGAAGGCGTTGGTGAGCGCCTCGCACATCAGGAAGTAGGCACCGCTCTCGACGGCCGGGTCGAGGCGGGGGAAGGGCTCCGACGCGTACGTGAGATGGACGTTGAGCGGCAGGCGGCGGATGTAGCTGCGGATGGCCACGGCCAGGCCCCGGTCGAGCAGGATCGAGGGGTACAGGTTGCGGGTGACCTCCCGCAGGCGCTCGATGGTGGCGTCGAGCTCGGCGCCCAGCTGCTCGAGCTCCGCGGTGCGGTCGCCGCCGTCGGGTTGCGGGCCCTCGATGGCCATGCCGATCCGCATGCGCAGGACCACCAGCTCCTGCTGGATGCCGTCGTGCAGGTCGCGTGCCAGCCGGTGACGCTCGTTGTCCTCGGCGGCGACGATGCGCTGCGAGCTCTCCTGGAGGTCGGTGGCCTGGCGGCGGAGGTGCTCGGCCTGGCTGGCGATGAGGTCCAGCTTGGTGCGCAGCTCGATGCGCATGCGTTCCAGGGACGAGCCGAGCATCCCGATCTCGTCGTCTCCGGACGCGTCGAAGGCGGCGTCGAGGTCTCCACCGGCGATCCGCTGGGCGGTGCCGGAAAGCTGCACGAGGGGCCGGATGAGATAGCGGTACAGCAGCAGGCCCAGACCGAGGGTGACCATGACCAGCACGACGGTGGCCGCCAGCCGGGCCTGGGCCAGCGTGCTGCCCAGGGCGGAGGAGGTGTTCAGGACCAGTCCGATGGCGCCCCGCTCCCGGTCGCCGGTGCGGCCGAGGTGCACGTAGGAGACGAGCCCGCGGAAGTCGGAGCGGTCGACCCGGGCGGGCGAGGTCGGCAGCTCCTCCTGATCGGCGGGGGTCGGTGGCCGCCGGGGCGGCAGCGGCAGCGTGCTGCCGACGACCTCTTCCGAGGCCACCAGCACCACGTCGTCGAGACTGCCCACC
>CADCTB010000055.1 GCA_902805665.1 uncultured Acidimicrobiales bacterium | reverse complement strand
GAGCCCCCCGTTGTCGTCGGCGCCCAGTCGTATCGCTGCCGCGTGACCGCAGAGCCCGAGGCGGGGGTGACCTTCGCGAGTCGCGGAGAGAAGGCTGGTGAGAACGGCTACTTCCTGATCTCGTCCAACGAGAAGGTCTCCCTCCACGTCCTCCAGCTTTGCAACTTGCGGCGTCGGGTGATGACCGCTCGCCTACGGTGGCACCGGGGGGTCTCCTTCAGGTGCGCCACGAGCCCGTACTCGGACGTGCAGTTCCGGTGCACAGAGCGGGCGCTTTCGCGCTCTCGTCGTTCGGCCGCGGTGTCCCAGAACGCGCACCCCATACCCCGGCGGTCGCTCTGGCCGGTATAGCCCAGATGCCTGGGGGATGACCGCAGCTCCTGTCCAGCGGACGCCTGGAGAGGGAAAATGGATATGCCGTTCGATGGGTCGCGAAAGCGCCATTTCGAACCGGGCGCGCTCGACCGCCCGGATGGCGCCGTCGCAGGGATGATTCGGCGCCAGGGACGGAGCGGCCTCGAGCAACCGCCGCCGACTGCTCGAGGCTGACGCTCCCGGGAGCCGGGTCGGCGGCGATCTTCACCGGTGGACCAGGGTCAACTCTGCGAATAACCCCTGTAGGACTGCGGGCTACTCCCCCTGCTGCAGGAACCGTTCCACTTCGGCCGCCAGCTCGTCCCCGGTCGGGAGCGTGCCCCAGCCCGCCTCGGTGGCCTCGGTCTGACCAGCGGCCCGGTCGGCGGCGGCAGCGCCGGCCTCGCCCCCCTCGGCGTCGACCTGCGCCTCGAGCTGACGCACCAGCGCGGTGTGCTGGAGGCTGTTGGCGGTCAGCTCCTCGAGGTGCTCCTTGGTGGCCGCGGCGGCCGCGGCCAGCTCGGGCGTGTCCAACCGGATGCCGCTCACGGTCGTCAGTCCGTCGAGGAGCTGGAGGCTGGCACCCGGGTACGGCATGGACGACGCGTAGTGGGGGACCCGGGCCCAGATCGCGATGGTGGGGATGTCGAGCCCGGTCAGCCGGCGCTCGATCGCAGCCAGGATGCCCGCAGGCACCTCCACCGTGCCCGAGACCACTCCGAGTTGGTTGGCCAGCTCGGCGGTGGTGGCCGTAGCCGCCAGCCGCGGGGTGCGGGTGTGGGGGACACCGGCGGGGAAGGCGCCCAAGCCGACGGCAAGCCGGACGCCGAACATGGTGGCCAGCTCGCCGACGGCATCGGCGAACGCCCGCCACTGGTGGTCGGGCTCCGGGCCGGCCAGGATCAGCATGGCCCTGCCGTCGAGGTCGTGGGCGGCAAGCAGCTCCAGCTTGGGCCAGACCAGGTCGGTGTAGACGCCGTCGAGCATGTGCGACACGGGCCGGCGGGAACGGAAGTCGAGGAGGCGGTCGACGTCGAAGGACGCCACCACCTCGGTCTCCAGCACCTCGAGCATCGCCGCCACCGCTCCGGCGCCACCCAGCCCCGCGTCGATCCACCCTTCCGGGGCCATGACCAGCACCGGGCTGTCCAGGTCCGGGCGCGCCCGCAGCTCGTATAGGTCAGATGCTGCGTCCATGCTCCTCACGGTAGCGGGGACCACGCCGGAATCCGGGAGCCGGCCAGGTGGTTGACTAGCCCCGATGACCGACGTGACCGACGCAACCTTTGCCCGCGATGTCCTCCAGCGTTCCCAGGAGGTCCCGGTGGTGGTCGACCTGTGGGCGGAGTGGTGCGGTCCGTGCCGCACCCTCGGCCCCATCCTCGAGCGGGTGGTCGCCGAGACGGGCGGAAAGGTGGCCCTGGCCAAGGTCGACATCGACAGCAACCCCCAGGTCGCCGCCAGCTTCGCGGTCAAGTCCATCCCTGCCGTGTTCGCCATTTCCGGGGGCAAGGTGGTGGACTCCTTCATCGGCGCTCTGCCCGAGGCGGCGGTGCGGGAGTTCGTGGCCGGCTTGGCCCCGACCGAGAGTGAGGCCGACCGGCTGGCCGCCCGGGGCGACGAGGCGTCGCTGCGCCAGGCCCTCGAGCTGCAGCACGACCATCCCGTCGCCGTGGTGGCCCTGGCCGAGCTGCTTGCCGGGCAGGGAAAGAGTGAGGAGGCCCTGGCTCTGCTGACGCGGGTGCCCGAGACGGCCGAGTCGCGTCGGGTGGCGGCCCTGGCCCGCCTGGGTGAGAACGGCGGCGCGGGAGGCGACGGCCAGCTGGAGGCCCGGCTGGACGCCCTCCTCGACCGGGTCAAGGACGACGAGGCCGCCCGACGGGAGTTCGTGGATCTCCTTGAGATGCTGGGCTCGGAGGACCCCCGCACCCCCCGCTATCGCAGGGCTCTGGCCTCGCGCTTGTTCTGAGTCGCCGCCGCGCCGCTCAAGGTTCGCGCGCCGCCTGTCGATTAGGCGGCCCATGGGACCAAGGCGGGGGAGTGCGGGCTGGTCGGCGTTCCTCCTCTTTCTGCTGCTCGGAGTGGTGGTGCGGGGACGGACACCATCGAGTTCGTCTTCCAGAGCTCCAGCTCCGTCGCCACGGACTTCTGCTGCATGGACCACCTCTCTGTGGGCGGCACGCTGATCTACAGCAAGTTCCACGGAACGACCTGCCCCATCCCGTCGACGCCCGGAGAGCAGCGGGTCAGCTACGTGGTGCCTCAGAACGGCGTGCTCGCCTTCCACCTGCAGTCCAACCGGGTCAATCTCTGCAGTGGTGGCGGTCCACCCCTGCCGGTGACGGCCAACCTGCACGGCTCCACGACGGTCCTGCCCGCCCGCTAGGGGCTCCTAGATCGGTACGGTGACGTCATGCGGCTGCGGCGCCATGGCGACCACTGGCTCCTGATCGGGGGACCGGTCCCGCCCGGGTCGGCGGCGATCACTCTCGGTTCGGTGGTGTGCGTTCGCCGGGGGTACGTCGACGATCCTCGCCTGCTCCGCCACGAGGAGGAGCACGTACGCCAGTGGCGCGAGCTCGGCAAGGTCGAGTTCCTGCGCCAGTACCTGGGTGCGTACCTGCGTTGGCGGCGCCACGGTTTCGGCCACCAGGCCGCCTACCGCCTCATCCCGCTGGAGGTGGAAGCGGAAGCGGCTGCCGAACGATTCGCGGCCGACCCTGGCGGTGGAGGAGACCAGCCTCTAATCTGAGGTCCGGCTCGGCGGCTTCCCCCTGAACGGTTCTCCCGTGGGGGTGCGCGCCCGTTGGTCGATCTGCTGCAACCCGTACCGGTCCGGTCGTGGATCGACCGGCTGGTCGCTCTTCGCGACGTGCAGTGGTCGCGACCGCTGGTCGCGGGCGGCGGTGCCGTGCTCGCCGTCGGCGTGCTGATCTTCGTCGGCCTCGCGTTTCTGCGGTCGTCGTCGCCCCCGGCCCAGCTCACGCTGCCCCGGGCCGAGCCCGGCTCGGCCTCGGTCGACGGGTCCAGCAGTGGCAGTGGGTCCTCCATCCCGCCGTCCGCCACCCCGCCGGTCACCGTGACCGTGCACGTCGCCGGCCAGGTGGTCAACCCCGGCGTCTACGCGGTGCCCGCAGGTGGCCGGGTGGCCGATGCCGTCGTTGCCGCGGGCGGCACGTCGACCGAGGCCGACGTCGAGCAGCTCAACCTGGCCGCCCGGGTCTCCGATGGCGAGAGGGTCTACGTGCCGAAGAAGGGTGAGCCGGCCCCGCCCGTCATCGCCGGTTCGCCACCAACCGGCGGCGGGACCGCCGCGGGCGGGGCGAAGGCAGCGCCGGCCGGCCCGCTGGACCTGAACACGGCCACCGCCGAGCAGCTCGAGGCGCTGCCGGGGGTCGGTCCAGCCACCAGCAAGGCGATCCTCGCCTACCGGGCCAGCCACGGCCGGTTCCGGTCGGTCACCGAGCTGCTCGAGGTGCCGGGCATCGGTCCGGCCAAGTTGGAGGCCCTGCGGCCAATGGTCCGCGTCTGATGGGCGACCTGGCCACCGTCGCCCTCGCGCTGGCCGCCTGTGCGGGGGCCTGGGCGGCCCGGCCGGTGCCGCTGCTGCCGGCGCTGTTGCTCGCGGCCCTGGCTCTGGCGCTCCGCCGCCCGGTGGTGCTGATGGCGGCCGTCGCTCTGGCCGCCTCCGGACTCGGCGCCCGGGCCTGGGACGGCTTGCGGCCGCCGGCTCTCGGCTCCTGGTCAGGAGTGGCCACCCTGGTCGGCGACCCGGCCGAAGTCATGGGCGCCCTCCGGGCCGACGTGCGGATCGGCGGCAAGCGGGTCGAGGCGTGGGCCCGGGGCTCGACGGCCCGGACCCTGCGTGACCGGCTGTCAGGGGAGCGCGTGCAGCTGCGGGGACAGCTCCAGCCCGTTCCGGAGGCGGCCCGTCAGCGGCTGGCCCGGCGCCATGTCGCCGCCCGGCTGACCGTGACCGGCGCCTCGCTGGCGTCGCACGGCTCCATTCCCAGCCGCCTGGCGAACGGCCTGCGCCGTACCCTGCTACGGGGCGCCGACGTGCTGGCTCCGCCCCACCGGGGGTTGTTCGCCGGGTTCGTCCTGGGTGACGATCGGGACCAGCGCCCCGAGGTCACCGACGACTTCCGGGCCTCGGGCCTGTCGCACCTGCTTGTCGTGTCGGGTCAGAACGTGGCTTTCGTCCTGGCCCTGCTCGGTCCCTTTCTCGGCCGGTTGCGCCTCGGCGGCCGGCTGGCGGGAGGCCTCGCCGCCTTGGTCCTCTTCGGCGTCCTCACCCGCTGGGAGCCATCCGTGTTGCGGGCCGTGGCCATGGCCGGGCTCACCCTGTTGACCGCCGCCATGGGTCGACCGGCGTCGAGCCTGCGCATCCTCGCCCTGGCCGTCACCGGGCTGGTCCTGGTCGACCCGCTGCTGGTCCACTCGTTGGGCTTCCTGCTCTCGGTCGGAGCCTGCGCAGGCATCGCCCTCTTCAGTGCGCGGATCTCGGCCCGGTTGCCGGGGCCCCGACCGGTGGCCAGTGCCCTCGGCGTCACCCTCGCCGCTCAGGTGGGGGTGCTGCCGGTGCTCGTGCCGGTGTTCGGCGGACTACCCGTCGTCGCCCTCCCCGCCAACTTGCTCGGCGCGCCCGTGGCCGGCCCGTTGATGATGTGGGGCATGGCCGCGGGCCTGGTCGCCGGCTGGGCCGGGGACACCGTGGCCGGTCTCCTTCACCTGCCCACCGACCTCATGATCAGATGGGTGGCCGGAGTGGCCCACCGGGGTGCTGAGGCCCCGCTCGGGCAGCTTCGAGCTGTTCACGTCGCCGGCCTTGCCGTGGCGCTGGCGGTGGGAGTGGTGTGCCAGCGGCGCGGTCGCCGTGTTGGGGTCGTCGTCGCCGGGATGATGGCCACGGCTGTGGCCCTCGCTCCGGCGGTGGCCGTCCTGCGACCATCCGCGGTCGCCGGTCGCAGCGTCGTCGCCGGCGCCCGTCTGTGGCGGGACGGCGGCGCCAGTGTGCTCGTGGTCGACGACCTGCGAGCGTCGCCCGAGGCGCTCCTCTCCGCCCTGCACATGGCCGACGTTCGCCGCCTCGACGTGCTGGTGGTGATCCGACCCGGGGTGGCCGCCGCCACCGACGTCGCCGCCCTCGTGCGCCGCTTCCCGCCGCGGCTGCTTCTCGGCCCCACGGGGCACCGCTTGCCCGGCGAGGTAGTTGTCCCTCCGGCGGGCGCCGAAGTGGTCGCCGGCGGCCTGGTGCTCCGTTTCCAGGAGACCAGCCCCCGCCTCGCCGTCGAAGTCGCTCCGGCCCGCGGCCCTCCCGAGCTCGCTGCCGGCCGTCAGCCGATCAGGGACGCATCAGCAGCCAGTGTCCGCCTTCAGCTGGCGGAGATCTGGGTGATCGACGATGGCCATCAGCTGGAGCAACAACGCGCACTCCTCGGGAGTGGCGCTGACGGTCGGCGCAGCTGAGCCGGACCCGCCGCCGGAAGGGGCGGCGGTGGTGGCCGGGGCGGCCGAGCCGGCCCCGGCCCCTGAACCCGTGTCGCCGGCAGGCGGCGGCGGAGCCGCGGCCTGGGTCCCACCACCGGTCGTCGCGTCGGCTGGTGATGCCGCACCCGCTCCGCTGGTGCCGCCCCCCGCCTGTGCGCCTCCACCGGTCGTGGCCCCGCCCGGCGATCCACCCACGACCGGCGATCCGCCCGCCGTGCTCGGAATGCCGCCCGCTGCCGTCGTGGAAGACGTCCCGCCCGGGTCGGCGGGGACCGTGCCAGGGTCAGACGGTGACGCTCCCGGCGTGGTGGGGACGCTGCCGGACGCGACGATCGAGGCCGGCGGAATCGGGTTCGGCGCGCCAGCCTTGTCACCCTGGTCCTCGCCGGCACAGGCGGTCAAGGCCAGCGCAACGGTCATCAGCGCGGCCCGTCGCCGCATCCGCCCAGAGATCATCAGTCAGAACAGCCTACGCCGGGTGACCGGCGCCTCCGCCTCGACTCGATCTCAGGACCGCCCGAAGGCCGCCGTGGCTGGCTACCCGGTGGCGCTCACGATTCCCTTCGGACCGCCTCGGGGACGATCCGGCCTGCCGTGCGGACGCCGGACCAGCGGCTGATCTCGCCGGCGAGGTCGAGGGCGTCAACGGGGGCGGCGCTCTCGTACATCCCCCACTCCTCCCTCGGAAGCATCCACATGATCTCGAACTCGTTGCCGTCAGGGTCGGCGCCGTACAGGCTCTTGGTGGCGCCGTGGCTCGACTCACCGGTGTACGCATGGGCGCCGAGCAGCGACTCACGGGCGTCGGCGAGCTCCTCGATGGTGTCCACCTGCCAGGCCAGGTGATACAGCCCGATGGCCGCTCGGCGTTTCGGGCCGCCGGTGGTGCCGACCCCGAACAGGCCGAGGTCGTGGTGGTTGCCGGACCGGGGCAGTCGTAGGAAAGCCGCGGTCGCTCGGGGTTCGCGCGCGACGACCTCCATGCCGAACGTTTCCGTGTAGAAGCGAACCGCCCGTTCGAGGTCGGCGACGAACAGCACGGCGTGGTTGAGACGGACCGGGGAGAAGGCCATGGTGCTCCTTGGGAAGTGCCCGGAGCGGCGACGGCCGCTCCGGGCTGGTGAATGGTGGCTTACGCGGCGCTCTTGACCGCCGACACTTCGAACTCGAGAACGACCTTCTCACTGACGAGCACGCCGCCGGCGTCGAGGTTGGCGTTCCAGTTCACGCCGAAGTCCTTCCGGTTGATGGTGGTCGTGCCCTCCAGCCCGATCCGCAGGTTGCCGTAGGGGTCGACCGCGCTACCCGCGAGCTCGAAGTCGACCGTGACCGGCTTGGTCACGCCCTTGACGGTCAGGTCACCGGTGACCCGGTAGTGCTCGTCGTCGACCTGCTCCACCGCGGTCGAGGCGAAGGTGATCTCCGGGTACTGCTCCATGGCGAAGAAGTCGTTGCTCCTCAGGTGGGCGTCGCGATCGGCGTTGCGGGTGTCGATGCTGGCCGCCTGGACGGTGAGGGTCAGCTGCGAGTTGGCGGGGTCGTCGGCGTCGAACGTGCCGGACCCGGTGAACTCGTTGAACGAGCCACGGACCTTGGTGACCATGGCGTGCCGGGCCACGAAGCCGATCCGGCTGTGAGCCGGGTCGATGGCGTAGGTGCCGGTGAGGGTGGGGACGGTTGCGGTGCTCATAGAAGTGCTCTCTCCTGGAAGTTGGTTGACACATCATATAACTCGGATGATGTGTCACCTATTCCCGGTAGACTGGGCCGGTGACCGACGTGCGCTGGCTGGATGAATCCGAGGCTCGAGCATGGCGGACGCTGCAGTCCATGCAGGCTCGCCTCACGGCCCGTCTGGCCGGAGATCTCAGCACGTACTCCGAACTGTCGTATGCGGACTACATGGTGCTCGTGGCCCTGAGTGACAGCCCTGGCGGACGGCTGCGGCTGTTCCAGCTGGCGGCGGACCTGGGGTGGGAGAAGAGCCGCGTCTCCCATCAGATCGCCCGGATGACCGACCGGGGGCTGGTGGCCAAGCAGCGGTGCGGCGACGATCGGCGGGGCGCGTACGTCGAGGCCACCGAGCGCGGGCGGAAGGCGATCGAGGCGGCCGCGCCCCGTCACGTCGAGACCGTTCGCCGGTTGTTCATCGACCGCCTGACGTCCGAGCAGCTCGACGCCATCGCCGCGGCAGCCGAGACGATCCTCGGCGTCCTCGACGCCGAAGAGGCCGACGGTGACGGTTAGAAGATCACGGCCATCACCTCGGCACACAGCTCACCGGGGTCACACGCCACGCCGTGGCGCCGGCCCCAGTCACACAGGTTCGTGACGTCGCGCTGGAGGAGGCGCAGACCCTCGGGATGGGCGATGGGGTCGACGGCCTGGGGGAAGTCGATGAGGAACAGACGCCCGTCCCACACGAGCATGTTGTAGGGAGAGAGGTCGCCGTGCACGACGCCGTGGGCGGCACAGAGGCGGAGGGCCACCACGGCTTGGGCGAACAGATCAGGCGCCTGCCCGTCGGCGAGCTTGGCATGGACGAGCCGGGGCGCGGCGCCGTCGTCGTCGCCGAGGTACTCGACCATGAGCTCGCTGCCGCTCCGCTGGACGGGATAGGGGACCGAGACGCCGGCGGACCAGAGCCGGCCGAGGACGTCGAACTCGTTGGCCACCCACTGCTCGGCCCGGAAGCCCATCCCGGCCCGGGTCCCCTTGTTGATGGCCAGGTCGGTGCGGCGGTTGCCGGTGCGGCGGCGGTAGTGGCTGTCGTCACGGAACTGCCGGTGGACCGCCGACCGGTAGCGCTTGGCGGCGAGGAGGTTCCGCTGCTCGCCGAGCCGGCGCTCGACCAGATGGACGTCCGCCTCCTTGCCGGTCTTGAGGACCCCCCGCTCGATCTGATGGGCGGCGTCCTCGGTGATCACCCACTCGGGGGGCGGCTGCGGGCCGTGCTCGGCGCCGAAGTAGGTGCTCTGCGATATGTCGGGGTCGGACTCGTCCCAGTCGGGGACGAACGGAATGAAGGTCGGTGAATGGGGGTCGAGAACACTTTCGTCGGGCACGCGTCGCGCTCCTCAGGATCGAGGGCGCCTCCGCAGGGTTCAGTGCGCGGTCAGCGAGCGCAGGCGGGAGGCGCCGGATTGGTCATGGCTGACATCTCGCGCACCTCCCTCTCTCGCTCAGGACCGCCCGAGGGCGGTTGTCCGAGGACATTGACCCACAGCGGCCCGACTCGGTCAAGGGTCAATCGTCTGCCGGCGCAGAAGTGGTGCCAGCACCCCCACCCGAAGACGCCAGTCAGCACCGGTTCGCCGGCCGTCGGAATCTGCTGGGATGGGTGTAGGCGGACCACCCCGGGAGGCACACACGTGAAGACGTCGAGGCCCCGTACGTTGAGCGCAGTCGCCCTCGCACTCATGCTTCTCGCCGGTCCGGCGCAGGCCGTGCCCGGGTCGGGCCCGCCGGTCACCGCCGGCCAGAAGTCGTACCAGACCAGCTTGATGCGCTGGCGGGCCGGGGAAGGGGACTTCGCGGCGTGGACGCGTGCGGGCACGGCTTTGACTACGGCCGGCGAGCTCCGGCTCGACCCCGCCACCGCCACATCCGGCGCCGACCCTTTCGGGGCGGGTGGGTACCGGGGCGGCACCTTCTACAACGGCGGGAGCTTCCTGGTCGGCCAGGCGACCAGCCCGGTGATCCCCACCCCCGAGGGGTTCTCGGAGGCCATCGCCTCCTGGAAAGCCCGGACGCCTGCGGGTACCTGGATCGAGACGCTGATGCGGGCCGAGATCGACGGCCGCTTCACCAAGTACTACAACCTCGGCGTCTGGGCCTCCGACTCCTCCAGCGTGGCTCGTCACTCAGTGCGGGCCCAGGGCGACGCCGACGGCTTCGTGGCCGTGGACACCCTGGTCCTCGACGACAAGCTGCGCGGAGACGGGTTCGAGCTCACGTTCCGGTTGTTCAGCGAGCGCCCGGACGTCACGCCGACTGTGGGCGGCGCATCCCTTGCTTTGTCCCACGGATACAACAAGATGGGCGAGTTCGGGCCAGGGAACCCGGCCCTGTGGAACCGGGTCCTGCCGGTGCCCGAGTGCTCCCAGATGGTCTATCCCGACGGCGGAACGGTGTGGTGCAGCCCGACGTCGACCTCGATGGTGCTGGCGTACTGGTCCGGTGCCACTGGTCCCTGCGAGCCGGGGGTGAGGGCTGCTGTCGGCGGCGTGTACGACTGGGTCTACGACGGCCACGGCAACTGGCCGTTCAACACCGCCTATGCAGCCACCCAAGGCTTGGAGGCCGAAGTCGCCCGGTTCGAGAGCATGGCCGATGCCGAACGCTGGGTGGCCGCAGGGATCCCGGTCGTCATCAGCTACTACTGGGACATCGGTGACCTGGCAGGTGCTCCCATCCCCGCCAGTGACGGCCACCTCGCCGTTCTGGTGGGCTTCGACGCCGCCGGGAACCCGATCGTCAACGACCCGGCCGCCGCCGCCGACTCCGAGGTGCAGCGGACGTACCTGCGGGCGGAGCTGGAGCATCTCTGGGTGAAGAAGTCGGGGGGGACGGCGTACCTCATCTACCCGACCGGTCACCCGGTGCCCCCCGTGCCGGGGAGCGCCTAGGCACGTCCCAGCGGGGGAAATGAAAAGGGCGAAAGGTCGCATACCCTGAAGTCGTGGGCTCCGACGTCCTCCTGCGCAACAACGTCACGGTCGCCGGGAACCCGTCGGGGAGACCGATGCTGTTCGCCCATGGCTTCGGCTGCGACAAGAACATGTGGCGGTTCGTGGCCCCTGCATTCGAAGCCCGCTACCGGACGGTGCTGTTCGACTACGTCGGCGCCGGCAGCTCCGATCTGAAGGCGTACGACCCGCAGCGGTACGCCACCCTCGACGGGTACGCCAGGGACGTGCTGGAGATCTGCGAGGCGCTCGACCTCAGAGATGCGGTGTTCGTCGGCCACTCGGTGAGCGCCATGGTCGGCGTCCTGGCCGCCCTGGCCGCCCCTGAGTGGTTCGGGGCACTGATCCTCGTCGCTCCGTCGCCCCGCTACATCGACGATGGCGACTACGTCGGAGGGTTCACGGAGCAGGACATCCAGGAGCTGCTGGCGTCGCTCGACAGCAACTACCTCGGATGGTCGAGCGCGATGGCTCCTGTCATCGTCGGGAATCCCGACCGGCCGGAGCTCGGTCTGGAGCTGACGGAGAGCTTCTGCCGGACCGATCCGGAGATCCAGAAGCGGTTCGCCCGGGTCACGTTCATGTCCGACAACCGCGAGGACCTGGCCCGGGTGGCGGTGCCGACGCTGGTCCTGCAGTGCTCCGACGACGTGATCGCCCCCGACCCCGTGGGTGAGTACGTGCACCGGAACCTTCCGGGGAGCGAGCTGGTGAAGCTGCGGGCCACGGGGCACTGCCCCAACCTCAGCGCCCCGGAGGAGACCGCCGCCGCCATCGCCGGGTTCCTCGGGGACAGGTGACCGAGGAGGGCGGATTGGCGGCGACCAACGTGCCCTTCGACGACGGCTTCTACGCCGCGCTCGTGGAGGACGACCCCCAGGAGCTGTACGACAACGCCCCCTGCGGCTACGTCTCGACATTGCCCGATGGGACGATCGTGAAGGTCAACGAGACCTTGCTGGCGTGGACCGGCTACCACCGCGACGCCCTGGTCGGTCGAAGACGTCTTCAGGAGCTCCTGCCCCCCGGCGACCGCATCTTCTACGAGACGCATTTCTCCCCGCTGCTGCGCATGCAGGGGAAGGTGCGGGAGATCGCCGTCCAGCTGCTGTGCCAGTCCGGGCGGCGGCTGCCGGTCCTGGTGAACTCCGTGCTGACGCGGGACGCCGCGGGCGCACCGAGGCTCATCCGTACCGCCATCTTCGACGCGACCGAGCGACGCGCCTACGAGGAGGAGCTGCTCAGCGCCCGTCGGCGCGCCGAGGAATCCGAGGCCCGGGCGACGGCGCTGGCCTCGACGCTGCAGGCCTCCTTCCTCCCTCCCGCCGTCGTGTCGCCACCGTGGCTCGACATCGGTGGTGCCTACCGTCCCGCGGGCGACGGCAGCGAGGTGGGTGGGGACTTCTACGACGTGTTCGAGACCGGGCGGGGCACGTGGGCGATCGCCCTGGGCGACGTGTGCGGCAAGGGCGTGACCGCTGCGGTCGTCACCGCCCTGGCCCGCTACACGCTTCGAGCCGAGGCGCTCCGCACGCCGTACCCGAGCGCCGTCCTCGCCGGCCTGCACGACGCCCTGCTCCGCTATCACCCTGACCACTTCTGCACCGCGCTGTTCGTGGCCATCGACCACACCGCCGAGGGCATCCGGCTCAACGTCGCCTCCGGAGGTCACCATCTGCCTCTCCGGCGTCGGGCCGACGGTCGCTTCGACACCATCGGCGGCACCGGCACCATCCTGGGGATGCTCGACCGGCCGCAGCTGACCGACTCCTCGGCGTCGCTCGAGCCCGGCGATGTGGTGGTGCTCTACACCGACGGTGTCACCGAAGGGCGGCGTGACCGCCAGTTCTTCGACGAGGAGCGCCTTCTCGGAGCCATCACCGATTCGGCCGCTCTGAGCGCGCAGGAGATCGCCGATGCGATTGTGGCCTCGGTCCTCGACTTCCAACACGGGGATGCCAGGGACGACATGGCCGTCGTCGTCATCAAGGTGCCCTGAGGGAACTCCGTACGAAGCGGACGACGGCGGCGACGTCGACCGGCCGGTTGGTGTCGACCTCCATCAGCGGCCATCCGCCGGCGACCGGCTGCGCGACCTCGTCGTTCCAGAGCTCCTCGACGGTCCTGATCGAGTCGAAGTGGCCGGCCTGGCGTGAGCTCGACCGAGCCTGGTAGCGGTCTCGGGCCACTTGGGCATCGCACCGGCAGAAGACCTCCACCACCGCGCCCGGCAGGCGGCGGAGGTCATCCAGAGCCCTCGATCGGTGGAAGGTGCTCTCGATCACCGCACCGAGAGGCGCCTGGGCGGCCACCGCCAGCATGGCTACCACCGAGGCCCGACCCAGCTGCCTGGAGGCTTCGAGATCGGGCACAGGCAACACCGACATGAGACCGTCCTTGATGGTGTCCTTGGCCAGCAGCGGCAGCCCCAGCTCGGTCGCCAGGGCGGGGGCCAGCGTCGACTTCCCGCTGGCCGGCGGCCCGGACACGACCACGAACAGGGCTTCCGGCTCGGCCACCCGTGCATGATCGCCCCTATTCGACCGGAGCGGCATAGTTTCGGATCATGGAATGGTCACCAGACCCCGACGCGCTTCGCGGGCGCGTGGCCGTCGTGGCGGGCGCAACCCGGGGCGCCGGCCGTGGAATCGCATCGGCGTTGGGCGAAGCCGGCGCGACGGTGATCTGCACCGGTCGGAGCACTCGGGCGGGAGGATCGGCCCGGTCCGACTACGACCGTTCCGAGACGATCGAGGAGACCGCCGAGATGGTCACCGACCTGGGCGGCGAAGGCGTCGCCATCGCGGTGGACCACCTCGACGCCGCGGAGGTGGGGCGCCTGGCCGAGCGGATACGCACGGACCACGGCCATATCGACGTGCTGGTCAACGACATCTGGGGCGGCGAGCTCCTGGCGCAATGGGACACCCCGGTATGGGACCACGACCTCGAGAAAGGGCTGCGGTTGTTGCGCCTCGCCGTCGACACCCACCTCAACACCGCCCATCACCTTCTTCCGCTCCTCATCGACCGGCCCGGCGGCCTGCACGTCGAGATGACCGACGGCACGGCCGGCTACAACGCCTCTCACTACCGCATCAACGTCTTCTACGACCTGGCCAAGGTCGCGGTGAACCGCCTGGCTTTCTCGCTGGGCCACGAGCTCGAACCGCACGGTGCGACCGCGGTCGCCGTCACGCCTGGTTGGTTGCGGTCGGAGATGATGCTCGAGATCTTCGGTGTCTCCGAGGACAACTGGCGGGACGCGCCGGGCCGATCGGCTCCTCCCGGCTTTGCCGTCTCCGAGTCCCCTCGGTACGTCGGGCGCGCCGTCGTCGCCCTGGCGACGGATCCGGACCGGCATCGGTGGAACCAGGGGTCGGTCAACTCCGGCGAGCTGGCGGGCGAGTACGGGTTCACCGACCTCGACGGCTCACGGCCCGACGTCTGGCGCTACATGGTGGAGGTCACCGAGGGGGGGCTCGACGCCGACCCCGCCGACTACCGCTGACCGTCTCACGCCGACGGTAGCGTCGGCACCCGGATGCGCCTCACCCTCGGCTCCCGCAGCTACGACCTACGGACCCGGGCCCTGGTGATGGCGGTGGCCGGCTCGCCGAGGGAAGGGGCCGACATCGTCCATATGGTCGAGCCCGGCCCCGCCGAGCTCCCCGTGTGTGTCACGGCGTGCGACGAGGACGGGGTTCGGCGCGCCCTCGCCGCCGGCGTCGACCTGCTCCACCTGTCGGAACCCACTCCGGCTTCCCTCTCCCTGTGCGCCGACGCGGCAACCGCGGTGCTCGTCCCGCCTGCCGCTGCGGCTGACGCGGCGGCGGCCGGCCTTCCGCCCGAGCGCATCGTGGTCGACGCCCTGCTCCTCGATGTCACCACTGCCGACCTACCGGCGGTGGTGACGGCGGTCGGGGTGATCCAGGGCGCCCGAATCGTCCGGACGGCCGACGTGGCCGGCGCCCGGCGGGTCTGCGACGTCCTCGCTGCCGTGCTGGAGGCCCCCTGATGCCGACCCTTGCCGCCTATCTCGTCCGGGGCGAGCAGCCGGTGCTGCTGGCCGACGCGGTGAAGCACCTGGTGGCCGAGCTGGTGGACGGCGGCGACGCCGGCCTGATGACGGAGGAGTTGGCGGGCGACGAGTACACGGTGGGCGCGGTCGTCGACGCGGCCCAGACCCCTCCGTTCTTCGGCGACCGGCGCATCGTCGTGGCGCGCGACGTCGGCCGGTTCTCGACCCACGACGTCGAGCCCCTGGTCACCTACCTGCGCGACCCGCTCCCGACCACCTCGCTCGTGCTGGTGGCGGGCGGCGGCCAGGTCGCCCGGTCGCTCGTCGAGGCCGTGCGCAAGGCCGGGCACGTGGTCGACGCCGGGGTGCCCGGCGGGCGCGGCCGGGCGACGTGGCTGGCGGCCAAGCTCAAGGAGGGCCCGGTCCGCCTCGACGCCCGGGCTGCGGCCATGGTGGGGGACCACCTGGGCGACGACGTCGACCGGCTGGGCTCGTTGCTGGAGATGCTGGCCTCGGCCTACGGCCAGGGAGCCCGCCTCGGCCCCGACGAGGTGGCGCCCCTCCTGGGCGGGTCGGGCTCGGTGGCCCCGTGGGAGCTCACCGACGCGATCGACCGGGGTGACGCGGCCGTGGCCATCGGCGTACTGCGCCGGCTGATCGGCCCGGGGGGCCGGCATCCGCTGGTGATCACCGCCACCCTGCACAGCCACTTCACCCGCATGCTCCGCCTGGATGGAGCCGACGTGGCCGACGAGGCCGCGGCGGCCGCCCTGCTGGGGATGTCGGGAGGGTCGACCTACCCGGCCAAGAAGGCCCTGCTCCAGGTGCGCCGGTTGGGCCACCCGCCGCTGGCCCGGGCCATCCACCTGCTGGCCGAGGCCGACCTGGCCCTGAAGGGCGCGGTCGACTGGCCGGCAGAAGTGGTGCTGGAGGTGCTCGTCGCCCGCCTCGCCGATCTCGGCCGGAGGGCCGGGTCGAAGCCGGCGGGCCGGCGATAGGTCCTAGGCGGACGCGGAGGTCTGGCGGGCGATGCGGCGCATCAGCTTGGACTTGCGGTTCGCAGCCTGGTTCTTGTGGATGATGCCCTTGGCTGCGGCCTTGTCGAGCCGCTTGATGGCGGTGCGCAGGGCCTCGTCGGCCTGCTCGGGCGTCTCGGCGGCGACGCTCAGGGCGACCTTGACCCGCGTCTTGATCTCGGAGCGAGCCGCCTTGTTCCGCAGGCGTCGCTTCTCGTTGGTCTTGTTGCGTTTGATCTGACTCTTGATATTGGCCATGCCGGAGGGACACGCTACCAGCCGGGCGGCGCGAGGCCAGACTGGTGGCGTGCTGCTGCGGGGTCGCGAGGGCAACGAGCTCGAGGTGCGCCTCATGGGCTACCAGTTCCCCGACGAGGAGCGCGACCCCTGGGATTCGAACTGGCTCCTGGTGTCGGTGCGGGTGCTGGCGCCGGAGGGCAGCTGGGACGTGGTCGACCCGTGCCTGACCACGTGGGAGGCCAAGCGGCTCGTGTCCTACCTGATCCACGCTGCGGCCCACGACCCGGCCGCGGTGCCTATGACCTTCACCGAGCCCAACCTCACCGTGACCGCCCGATCCCGGACCAGTGCCCCGTTGCGGGTCCACCTCCGGGCCTGCTTCGCCCTCGAGCTGCGCCCGCCATGGGCCCGAACGGTTGCCGGCAGCAACAACCTGTGCGTCGACCTCGACGTGGAGCGCGGCGACCTGGCCCGGGCCGCCGCGTCCCTCCTCGCCGACCTCGTCGCCTATCCGCAGCGGGGCGACGACCCGACACTGTGACGCCCTCAGGCGCTGGTGCCCACGCTCAGCGGCTCGGGCTCCGGTGCCGCTGTGGCGTCGCCCTCGACCTTGAAGCGGGGGAGGATCCGGTCGAGCCAGCGGGGCAGCCACCAGTTGGCGTCGCCGAGCAGCTCCATCGTGGCGGGGACAAGGACGATCCTCACCAGGGTGGCGTCGACGGCCACGGCCACGGCGAGGCCGAGTCCGATCAGCTTGAGGGCCCGGACGTCGGAGAGGACGAACGTCCCGAAGACGCACACCATGATCGCGGCGGCGGCGGTGATGACCCGGGCCGTAGACGCCAACCCTTCGACGACGGCCTCGGCGTTGTCGCCCTTGCGGTCGTAGGCCTCACGCACCGCGCTCAGCAGGAACACCTCGTAGTCCATCGACAGGCCGAACACGATGGCGAAGAGCATCATCGGCGCCCACGGCTCGATCGGGGCGTGGCCGTCGACCCCGAGCAGCTGGCCGGCCCAGCCCCACTGGAACACCGCCACCAGCACGCCGTACGCGGCGCCGATCGACAGCAGGTTCATCACGACCGCTTTCAGCGGCACGAGCACGGATCGGAAGACGCCCATCAGGAGCAGGAAGGAGACGGCGAGGACCGAGCCGATGAACCACGGCAGTCGCCGGCCGATCACCTCGGCGAAGTCGATGCCGCCGGCGGTCTGGCCCCCCAGCTTGGCGTCGAGGCCGGTCCCGGCGGTGGCCAGTGGCACCACGTCGTCCCGCAGGTGATCCAGCAGGGCGACGGTGTCGGGGTCCTGCGGACCGGTGGTGGGGACCAGCTGGGCGATGGCGGCCCGACCCGAGTCGGAGGCGCGGGCGGGCGACACGCTCGCCACTCCGGGGACACGGCGGAGCTCGTCGAGCAGGGCCGGCACGGCGGCCGCCGATCCTGCGGCGGTCGTGTCCATCACCACTGCGATGGGCCCGGTGGAGCCGGCGCCGAATCCGGCGACGATGAGGTCGTGCGCCTTTCGGGTGGTCGACGTGGTGGGGTCGTTGCCCTGGTCGGCGAAGCCCAGGCGCATGGCCAGCGCCGGCGCCGCCGCGAGCAGCAGGACGGCGAGTCCGGCGCCGGCGACCATGGCCGGCCGGCGCTGCACCAGCCTGGCCCACCCGGCCCAGAAACCGGTGGCGGTCGACGTCGCCGCCGGCCGCCGGCGCCCGAGGCGCAGGCTGTCGATGCGGCGACCCAGGACCCCCAGCAGGGCCGGCACGAGGGTGACGGCGGCCAGGACCGCGACCAGCACGGCGCATGAGGTGCCCACGGCCAGCCCGTGCAGGAACGACAGGCCCATGACCAGCATCCCCAGCAGTGAGACGACGACGGTGCAGCCGGCGAACACCACGGCTCGGCCGGCGGTGCCCATGGCCTCGGCGACGGCGTCCTCCCGCTCCTTGCCCCGGGCCAGGGCGGCCCGGTACCGGGTGAGGATGAACAGGGCGTAGTCGATGCCCACGCCGATGCCGATCATCGCCGCCACCTGCGGCGTGAACGACGCCGTGTCGAGCACGTTGGCCCAGAGGCTGACCCCGGCCATGGCCACGCCGACACCGACCACGGCGGTCAGGATGGGCACCCCGGCGGCGACGATGGAGCCGAAGGCCACCACGAGGATGAGCGCGGCGGCGAGCAGCCCGAAGAGCTCGCTCTTCGGCATGCCGCCCTCCGAGAACCAGCCCCCGGCGAGCTCCACCTGCACGCCCGCGGCGCGGACGGGCGCCACGAGCGCTTTGACCCCGTCGACCGCGGCCTGGGTGGCCGCCTCGTCCTCGCCGTCGACGAAGCTGACCTCGGCCTGCGCGATCCGGCCGCCGGGGGCCACCTCGAGGTCGCCGACCTCGACGACACCCGGAACTCTGGCGACCTCGGCCAGGAGGGCGTCGACCCGGGCCCGGTCGGCGGTGATGTCGCCGATGACGATGCTGCCGGAGTCACCGCTCCGGGCCGGGAACTCCCGGGCCAGGATGTCCTGCGCCCGCTGGGAGTCGGTGCCGGGCAGCTGGCCTTCGTCCGACCAGGGCCCGGCGAAGCTCGAGCCCAGGGCGCTGATGGCGACCAGGACGATCAGCCAGACACCGAGGGTCCGCCATTTGTGGCGGAAGCACGAGCGCGCGACGGAAGAGAGCATTGGGGAACCTCCTGAGGTTGGGGTAGCGCGAGGAGCGCTACGTGGGTGACAGCGCGGGAGCGCTACGTGGGGGACAGGTAACGAACGGTGACACTGCCGCCGCTGGAGTGGGCGGTGATGCGACGGTCCGACGTGGGGTCGGTGCGCACCTGGGTGCGGGCGGATCCGCCGCTGGACGTGGCGTCCACCCGGTAGGCGGTGGGGTCGTCGGGTAGCTCCACCGTGACGCCACCACCACTGGAGCGGGCGTCGATCGTGGCCGGCACGATCGCCGAGCGCACCCGGACGCTGCCGCCGCTGGACCGGGCCTTCACCGTGGCGGCCCGGCCCCCCTCGACGTTGACGGAGCCGCCGGAGGAGTCGAGGTCGAGCGAGGGACCGCCGCCGACCACGGTGACGCTGCCGCCGGAGGACCGCAGGCGAAGGTCGGCGTCGAGGCCCTCGGCCCGCACGCTCCCCCCGCCGCCGCTGGCGTCCACGTCCACGCCCGCCGGGACCGCGATCTCCAGCACGACGTCGCAGTACGAGCTGAAGGCGGGCGGGCAGTCGGCGTCGAGCACGAGCCGGTCGCCGTCCATCCGCTCTCGGTACTTCGGCTTTGACAGCCCTCGGGTCTCCTCCCGGCGGACGGTGATGGTGCCGGTGGGGCTGGGGCTGAGCCGAACGCTCCCGGCGTCGTTGCGGACGACGAGGTGGCGGGCGCCTTCGAAGCTGGACGTGGTTTCCTCGGTGGTCGACGCCAGCAGGCTCACGGCCTGGACCGTGCCGAAGGCGAGTGTGGCGACGGCAGCGATGGAGCCGACGACCAACCATCCTGTGCGGGCTGCTGTAGAGGTCATGCTTCTCCTTCCAGCCACCGCAGCACGGCCAGCACCCGGCGGTTGTCGTCCTCCGTCGCGGTGAGGTCGAGCTTGGTGAATATCGAGTTGACGTGCTTCTCCACCGCGCCGGCGCCCACCACGAGCGCCTTGGCGATGGCGGCGTTGGTGCGGCCCTCGGCCATGAGCGCCAGGACTTCGCGCTCCCGGGCGGTGAGGCGCTCGAGCGGATCCCGTCGCCGGGAGCGGGCGAGCAATTGGGCCACGACCTCGGCGTCGAGGGCGGTGCCGCCGGCGCCGACGCGGCGGACGGCCTCGACGAAGTCGCCCACGTCGGCCACTCGGTCCTTGAGCAGGTAGCCGATGCCGGCGGTGTCACCGGCCAGCAGGTCGGTGGCGTAGCGCTCCTCGACGTACTGGGACAGCACGAGGATGGCAACGGAAGGCTGGCGCTCCCGGATGGTGAGGGCGGCCCGGAGACCGTCGTCGGTCAGGGTCGGGGGCATGCGCACGTCGACGACGGCGAGCTCGGGGTGAAGGCGGCCGACCACCTCGACGAGAGCGGCGGCGTCACCCACGGCGGCCACCACGTCGAAGCCGGCGTCGGTGAGCAGGCGGGTGATCCCCGCCCGCAGCAGCACGCTGTCCTCGGCGATGACGATGCGCATCGGAGCTGCTGGACTATCCACAAGGCATCTCCGCGAGGATCGTCGTCGGGCCGCCGGTCGGGCTGAGTACCCGGAGCCAGCCGCCCACCGCCTCGACCCGTTCGGACAGCCCGGCCAGGCCGGTGCCCCGGGCCGCATCTGCGCCGCCCACGCCGTTATCGGTGATCTCGACCACGAGCCGGTCGTTCCCGCCCATGATCGACACGCTGGCCCGGGTGGCCCGGCTGTGGCGGGCCACGTTGGTGAGGGCCTCGGCCACCACGAAATAGGCGGTGCTCTCCACCGCCGCCGGCGGCCGGCTGGCCAGGGCGACGCTCAGGTTCACGGGCACCGGGCACCGGGCGACGACCGCGGAGAGGGCGGCGTCGAGGCCGCGGTCCTCGAGGATGGCCGGATGGATGCCGCGGACGAGGTCGCGGAGGTCGGTGAGAGCCCGCTTGGCCTCCTCGTGGGCCTCGGCCACCAGCCGGGCGGCGGCCTCGGGGTCGGTGTCCATCTTCTCCCTCGCCTGGCCCAGGTCCATGGCCAGGGCGACGAGCCGCTGCTGGGCGCCGTCGTGGAGGTCGCGCTCGATCCGCTTGCGCTCCGCCTCGCCGGCGTCGACCGCCGCGGCCCGGCTGGCCTCCACCTTGGTGAGGCGGGCGGACAGTTGGGCGACCGTCGGGCCGGGGCGGAGCAGCGAGGTGGCCACCCTCCGGTCGAGGTCGGCCAGCGCCCGTACCACCCAGGGCGCCGACAGGAGCAGTGAGAGCCCGACGACCGCCAGGGCCAGCGACGGGATTCCCGGGCCGGCGTAGAACGCCCCCAGGTTGGCCCGGCCATCGGGCAGCGACGAAACGTACGCGGGCAGCGCGGTCAGGGCGAATCCGGCCGACCACACCACTGTGGTCGCGCAGATGGTCAGGACGCCGACGGGCAGCAGGAGGAGGAGATAGGCGATCTCCTTCCACCGGCTCGACGACTTCAGCCGCTCCACCAGGCGCCCCCACCAGCCGGTGGCGACCGAGGGACGATGGGGATTTCCGAGGTCGAGGTCGAGCAGCGCGGCCAGCCGGGCCCGCTCGACCCGACCCAGCGCCTCGGCCGAAGTGAACAGGAGCCAGACCACCGGCACGGCCAGTGGGGCGACTATCGCCAGGCCCAACGATGTGGCCAGCAGGGTCACCATGACGGTGAACGTGACCGTGCCGACCAGCAGGTCGGTACAGAGGTGGCTCAGCTCCCGCCAGGTCCTGGCGTCGCGCCAGGGGCGGAGGAGGACGGCGACCATGGGTCAACCGTACGGAGGAGACCGTCTGCCGACCATCCTGGCGCCCCACGGCTCGGGGGTGGGGGAAACCCCCGCTACGCCGGCAGCGAGAACCGAACCGGCTGGCCGCCCACGACCAGCTCGATGGCGCCCTCGGCCTTCGTCACCGTGCCCGTGGCGAAGTCGTGCAGCTCGAAGCTGGCCGGCAGGTCGACCAGCAGGTACTGCTCGGCACCGCCGAGGCGGTAGTCGGCCAGCTTGCGGCTCCGGTCGACCCGGCGGGTGGATCGGGAGGTGATCTCGACCACGAGCAGCGGCGGCGGATCGATGTGCACGTCCTCGACCCGCTGCCAGCCCGGGGCCACGATCGTCAGGTCCGGCATCATGAGGTACCCGGTGCCTCCGGGCACCACCCAGGCGAAACCGGTGCGCACACAGGTCGGCGGCAGGTCGAGCTGCTCTCGTGCCTGTGCGTCGAGGATGGCGACAGCGTCCTCGTGGGCGTCGTCGGTCGGTGCCACGATCAGGCTTCCCCACGGGTCGAGCTCCAGGTGGGCGACGCCTATCTCGTCGCGAAGCCAGTCGATGTCGTCGACCGTGTAACCCGAGACAGCCAGGTCAACCATGGGTCTCATGCTACGCCCGACCTGAGACAATGGCCTGAGCCATGATCGACCCGTCACGCATCCGCAACCTCTCCATCATCAGCCACATCGACCACGGCAAGACGACGCTGTCGGACCGGATCCTGGAGCTGACCGGCGCCGTCGACGCCCGCGACATGCGGGCCCAGTACCTGGACTCCATGGATCTGGAGCGGGAGCGGGGCATCACGATCAAGGCCCAGAACGTGCGGCTGAGCTGGAAGAACCACGTCATCCACCTGATCGACACCCCCGGCCACGTGGACTTCGGCTACGAGGTGTCCCGCTCGCTGGCCGCCTGTGAAGGGGCCATCCTGCTGGTCGACGCCACCCAGGGCATCGAGGCCCAGACGCTGGCCACCTGCTACCAGGCCATGGAGCACGACCTCGAGATCGTCGCCGCCGTCAACAAGATCGACCTGGCCTTCGCCGAGCCGGACCGGGTGGCGGGGGAGATCGAGAAGGTCCTGGGCATCGACGCCTCCACCGTCCTGCGCATCAGCGGCAAGACCGGCGAGGGCGTGCCCGAGCTGCTCGATGCGGCGATGGAGCGCATTCCGCCGCCCACGGGCGACCCCGACGCCCCCCTGCGGGCCCTCATCTTCGACTCCTACTACGACCAGTACCGGGGCGTGGTCAGCGCCATCCGGGTCATGGACGGCCGGATCACCACCGGCGCCAAGCTGCGGTTCATGCAGGCCGGTGCCAGCCACGACGCGGACGAGATCGGCGCCCGTACTCCTGTCCCCGTGCCCCTGGCCGACCTCGGGCCGGGAGAGGTCGGCTACCTCATCGCCGGCGTCAAGGACGTGGGCGAGGCCCGCTCCGGGGAGACGGTGACCCTGGCTTCGCGCCCGGCGGAGGAGGCGCTCGTGGGTTACCAGGACCCCAAGCCCATGGTGTTCTGCGGGCTCTACCCGGTGGAAGGCGACGACTTCGCCGCGCTACGCGACGCCCTCGAGAAGCTGCGGCTCAACGACTCGTCGTACACCTACCAGCCGGAGAGCTCCGGGGTCCTGGGCTTCGGCTTCCGGTGCGGCTTCCTGGGCCTGCTCCACATGGAGATCGTGCGGGAGCGGCTGGAGCGGGAGTTCGGCCTGGCCCTGATCGCCACCGCCCCGTCGGTGGAGTACCTGGCCACGCTCACCAACGGCAAGGTGGTGGAGGTCGACAACCCGTCGAACATGCCGCCGCCCAACCAGGTCGACTTCATCGAGGAGCCCATCTTCGTGGCCACCCTCCTGCTGCCGACGTCGTACACCGGCACGGTCATGGAGCTGTGCCAGAACCGCCGGGGGGAGCTGCAGAAGCTCGAGTACCTGTCGCCCGAACGGGTGGAGCTGGTGTACCGCATCCCCCTGGCCGAGGTGGTGATCGACTTCTTCGACCAGCTCAAGAGCCGGACCAAGGGCTACGCCAGCCTTGACTACGAGCTGTCGGGATACGAGCGCAGCGAGTTGGTGAAGGTCGACATCCTCCTCAACGGCGTGCCGGCCGATGCGTTCAGCGCCATCCTCCACCGGTCGAAGGCCGACGAGTACGGCCGCAAGATGACCGAGAAGCTCAAGGAGCTGATCCCCCGCCAGCAGTACGACGTGCCGATCCAGGCCGCCATGGGCAGCCGGATCATCGCCCGCACCACGGTGAAGGCCATGCGCAAGGACGTCATCGCCAAGTGCTACGGCGGCGACATCACCCGCAAGCACAAGCTCCTCGACAAGCAGAAGGAGGGCAAGAAGCGGATGAAGTCCATCGGCCGGGTCGAGGTGCCTCAGGAGGCGTTCGTCTCCGCTCTCAAGCTCGACGATTGAACCCATCCGTACTGTGGTTCCGGCGGGATCTGCGGCTCGCCGATCATCCGGCCCTTGCCGAAGCCGCCGGTCGGGGGCCCGTCGTCGGGCTGTTCGTCCTCGACCCGGCCTTACTGAGGCCCGCCGGCGCGGCTCGAGTGGCCTTCCTGTACCGGTGCCTCCGGTCGTTGGACGAGTCTCTGGGTGGGCGACTGGTGGTCCGCACCGGCGACCCGGTCGAGGTCGTCCCTCAGGTGGCGTTCGAAGCCGACGCCGGGACAGTGCTCGTCTCGGCGGACTTCGGCCCCTACGGACGGCGCCGGGACCATGACGTCGCCGGGGCCCTCCGGGCCGCAGGCCGCCGGCTGACGGGGATCGGGTCACCGTATGCCGTCGACGCCGGCCGCACCGTCAAGACCGACGGCACGCCGTTCCGGGTCTTCAGCCCGTTCTACCGGGCCTGGGGGGCCCACGGCTGGCCGCCGCCCCGGCCGGCTCCCGAGGAGGGCGGGTGGGTGAAGGGCCTCCGGTCCCATGGGATCCCGGACGACCCGCCCGTAGACGCCGCCCTCCCGCAGGCAGGGGAGGCGGCGGCGCTCGCCCGGTTGGAGAAGTTCGTCGCCGACCCCATCGACGACTACGCCGCCAACCGGGACACGCCGGCGGCAGATGCGACCACCCGGCTGTCGCCGTACCTCAAGTACGGCTGCATCCATCCCCGGACGATCCTGGCCCGGCTCGGCAAGTCGGAGTCTCACGAGAAGCTGCAGAGTGAACTGGCGTGGCGCGAGTTCTACGCCGATGTGCTGTGGCGTACGCCGGAGTCGGCACGGCGCTCGCTGCAGCCGAACATGGCGGCCATGCGGCTGGATTCCGGCCCCCAACCGGACGAGCGTTTCACGGCTTGGACCCAGGGTCGTACCGGCTTCCCCATGGTCGACGCCGGCATGCGCCAGCTCCGGGGGGAGGCCTGGGTCCACAACCGGGTGCGGATGATCGTCGCCAGCTTTCTCGTGAAGGACCTCCACATCGACTGGACCCGGGGCGCCCGGTGGTTCATGGAGAACCTGGTCGACGGCGATCTGGCGTCGAACAACCACAACTGGCAGTGGGTGGCCGGCACCGGGACCGACCCGGCGCCGTACTTCCGCATCTTCAACCCGGTGACCCAGGGCAAGGAGCACGATCCCGACGGCGACTACGTGCGGCGCTGGGTGCCGGAGCTGGCCGGCGTCGCCGGGGCCGCGGTCCACGAGCCGTGGAACCTGCCCGGCGGGGTCCCAGGCGGGTATCCCGAGCGGATTGTCGACCACGCCACCGAGCGGGCCGAGGCCCTCGCCCGATACTCCGCGCTCAAGGCCGGTCACTGATGCGCCGATATACCCTCCGAGACGTGAGGCACGACGCGGGATCGGGGAAGCGAAACGGTGGATGAGGGAGTGCGGGTGACACCCACCACGGCCCGTTGGCTGGCGTTGGCCACGGCCGTCCTGCTGGCCGTCGGCGTGATCTCGGCGGGCGTCGTCGACGCACGGCGGTCGGGATCCGACCCGAGTGTGGTCACCGCAGCCAGCAACACGACCCCCACGGTCGACGTGCCGTCGTCATCGACCACAACGGTGCCGTCCGCCCTGCCGGCCGTGACACCGGCGCCGCCTTCCACCGTCGCCCGGTCCACCACGGTCCCCAAGGCGGCCGCCGCCGTCCTCGCCGCCATCGGGACGACCGCGCCCCCCACCACCCAACCTCCTGCGACGACGACCACCAGGGCGCCAGTGCCGCCGACGACCGCCACCACGGCCACTACGTCGACGACTGTCCCGCGCCGGGCGAGCGCGACCTTTGTCAACCGGTACCCGGACGACGTCGTGGTGACGGTGGGTGGTCGGAGCCTCGACCTGGCACGCAACGAGGAAGAGGGTCCCGTCGACTTGGCCCTGGAGGCCAACGGAAGCGCCACCATCGACCTGCAGGTAGCGGGTGCGGAGTGCACGAAGACGACGGTCCGCGGCTTGTTCGAACCGGGCGTCGTTTATCGACTAGCGGTTGTCGTCTCCGGCCCGCCGAAATGCGAGGGCTTCCAGCAGCTCAACATCGTCCCGGCCTGACCTACGGCGCCGTCAGTCGGCGCCGTCTCACCGAGCATTTCGGCTCGAGGCGTCGCGCGGCCTTCAAATCGGCATAGGCTGATGGAAGCGCCTCAGGTGGGGTGCTGTTCTGAAAGAAAAGAGTTTTCCGTGGCAACAGGTACCGTCAAGTTCTTCAACGCAGAGAAGGGCTTCGGCTTCATCTCGCGTGAGCAGGGCGACGACGTCTTCGTTCACTACTCCAACATCCAGGGCCAGGGCTACAAGTCGCTCGATGAGGGTCAGCGCGTCGAGTTCGACGTGGCTCCCGGTCGAAAGGGCGAGGAAGCACAGAACGTCCGAGTGATCTAGGGTCGATCCGAACCGAGCCGCCGGCACTGCCGGCGGCTTTTTCGCGTCATCCCTCAGGGCCCGGCCGCCCGCCGGGCCAGCTCGGCGATGTCGACGACCACGTCGAAGCCCTCGGCTTGGAGCCATCGTCGGTTCCGCTCGTGCAGGTCACCGCCGTCGAAGCGGTTCAGGAACACCACCGGCGGCCCCGGCACGACCGGTGCGCACAGCCGCACCGCGTTGATGGCGCCCAGCCCGGCGTTGGCCACCAGCACGATGAGGTCGGCTTCGACTGCCGCGGCCAGGCCGGCGCTGTCGGCGTCGCCGGCAATCGGCGACCGGGGACCGCCCACCGTTTCCAGAAGTCCGACGTCGACCTGGTCCGCCGGCCACTCGAGCTCGGCAACCAGCGCCTCCAGAGCGGGGGGCTCGATGCCCAGGAAGGCGGCGGCGATGGGGGGCGCCATCGCGACGGCATACCATCGGTGACGGGGGCACACGTCCGCGGGCGCCTCGCCGGTGGCCATGGCCAGGACGTCGGCATCGGTCTCGGCGTCGCAGGGACCGAACGACTGCACCGGCTTGCGGGCCGCCACCGTGATCCACCGGGCCTTCAACCGGGCCGCCACATTGGCAGCCACCCAGGTCTTGCCCACACCCGTGTCGGTGCCCAGCACCACCACCAGCCGCTCAGGACGCATAGCCGACCGCATCGAGCGCGGCGAGCAGGGCATGGACCTGGGTTGGAGTGTGGGCCGCCGAGAGCGAGACGCGCAGGCGGGAAGTGCCCGGGGCGACGGTGGGCGGACGGATGGCCGGCACCAGCAGGCCCCGCTCGCGGAGTGTCGCAGACGCGGTGAGAGCGGCGGCCTCGTCGCCCATCACGATCGGCACGATAGGGGAGGGGTGGCCCGGCCGGAGGAGGTCGACGTTGGCCCGGAGGCGGTCGACCAGCTCGGCGCCCTCGGCGGAGCGGAGCACGGCGAGCGCGGCCAGGCCGGCGGCCGCGTCGGCGGGAGTGCCGGCGGTGGTGAAGATGAAGGGCCGGGCCCGGTTGACCAGCAGGTCGACGAACGACCGGGGGCCGGCGACGAACCCGCCGAGGGAGCCCAGGTACTTCGAGAGGGTGCCGACGCGCAAGTGGTCGACACCGTCGAGGTCGGGGTTCGGGCCGAGAACCGCATGGGCCTCGTCGAGGACCAGCAGGGCGCCCCGGGCGGCGCAGCGGTCGGCCAGTTCGGGGACCGGGGCGAGGTTGCCGTCCATGGAGAAGACGGTGTCGGTGACCACCATTGCCGGACCGGGCGAGGTGCGCAGCAGGTCGTCGACCTGGTCGACGTCGCCGTGGCGGTAGACACACACCTCGGCGCGGGAGAGCCGGCAGCCGTCGACGATCGACGCGTGATTGCGCTCGTCGGACAGGACCCGGACCCCGGGGGCGGCGAAGGTGGCCAGCACACCGAGGTTGGCGGCGTAGCCGGTCGGGAACAGAAGGGCGGCGGGCTCCGCCTTCCAGGCCGCCAGCGCCGACTCCAGCTCTCCATGCACGGGCCGGGACCCGGCCACCAGCCGCGCCGCGCCCGACCCGGCACCCCATCGGTCCACGGCGGCGTGGGCCGCGTCGACCACCGCCGGGTGGGTGGCCAGGCCCAGGTAGTCGTTGGAGGCGAACGAGACGAGGCCCTCGTCGAGGTCGGTGATCAGCCGCCACTGCCCGGCCGCCTCGACGGCCCGGCACTCGGCGGCGACCCGGTCAGCCCAGCTCTGCACGAATGGCCCGGGCCAGCACGTCGACGATGCGCTCGATCTCGGCGGCCGTGATCGTGAGCGGGGGCACGATGATCACGGTGTCGCCGATCGGTCGGAGCAGCACCCCGGCGGCGACGGCGGCGTCGCACACGGCGCGGCCGGTGCCGGGGGCCACGTCGACCCCGCACAGCAGACCGGTGATGCGTACCTCGCCCACCCCCGGGAGGGGCGACACGTGCTCGGTCAGCAGGCCGGCGAGCTGGGCCGAGCGGGTGGCGACGTTGGCCAGCGCGTCGCGCTCGTCCAGCAGGCGCAGGTGGCGCAGCGCCACCGCCGCGGCGAGGGCGTTGCCCCCGTAGGAGTGGCCGTGGGCGAAGGCCTGCCCCGCGCCCGCGAAGGCGTGATGGATCCGGCCGTTGGCGACGGTGACGGCGAGCGGCAGGTAGCCGCCGGTGATGCCTTTGCCGAGGCAGAGCAGGTCGGGACGGACCCGGGGGCACTGTTCGGTGGCGAAGAGGGTGCCTGTCCGCCCGAAGCCGGTGGCCACCTCGTCGTGGATGAGGAGCACGTCGGCGGCCCGGCACGCCTCCGCCAGGGCGACGAAGCCGTCGGGCCCGGCCATGCGCATGCCGGCCGCCCCCTGGACCAGGGGCTCGACCACCACCCCGGCCAGGCGCCCGGCGTTGGCGTCGACCATCCGGCAGGCGACCTCGAAGCACGCCGGCTCGTCGTACCCGGGGGCCCGCATGACCGGGAAGCGCAGCGGGTC
>CADCTB010000054.1 GCA_902805665.1 uncultured Acidimicrobiales bacterium | reverse complement strand
GGCCGCTGGCAGGCGATGCGGCGATCCGTCGAAAATCTCCATCTGAACCAGCGGGCGGCCGCGGCCGGGCTGGCCGGCGTCGCAGTGGCTGCTCTGCTGGTCGCGGTTGGCAACCGGTCGTCGGAGGATGACCGTCCCCAGCCGCAGGTCGTCAGTGCCGGCACCCGACCGGTGGCCTCCGTGCCTGCATCCTCCGTTCCTGTGAGCACCACGACGACGGTTGCCAGCACCCTCCCGGCGGCCGCGCCCGGCGAGACGTCGACCAAAGTGGCGCCGAACGGCTCGCCGCCGCCAACGACCACCGCGGGCCAGGTGGCGGCGAATCGCTCGGCGTCGCCGGCACCGAGTGCGACAACGTCACCCCCTCGTTCCAACGCAACCGTCGCCGCAAGCCCGCCGCCGACCCCGGCTGCCCCCGCCGCCCCTTCTGCGACCGAGGCACCGGTCATCTCCACCGAGCCCGAGTACGAGGAACCGGATACGCCCCCGACCACAAGGCGGCCTCGCGCGACCATCCCGGATACCACCGCAGTGCCGAACACCGCGTCATCGACGACATCGGTCCCGCCCGCCGACGACTGACCGCGCTCCTGCGCAGCGCCGGTTCAGTTCAGCCGATCATCCCCGCACCGGCGGTGACATTGGTGGCTTCGTCGACAAGGATGAAGCTGCCGGTGGTGCGGTTGGCGCCGTAGGGGTCGTGCATGATCGGCGCGGTCACCCGTAGGCGCACCTTCCCGATCTCGTTCAAGCTGAGGTCGGCGGCCGTCTCGTCGCGCTCGAGGGTGTTGATGTCGAGCCGGTAGCGGAGGTCGCCCACCATGGCTCGGGCCCAGCGGGTGGTGTGCTTGATGGCGTACCGCCCACCCTGGCGCAGAGGCTGGTCGATCATCCAGCACACGACCGCCTCGACGTCCTGGCTGGTGGAGGGCTGGTCGTCGGCGCGCACGAGCATGTCGCCCCGCGACACGTCGATGTCGTCGGTGAGGCGCACGGTGACCGACATCCCGGTGAACGCTTCCTCGATGGGCCCGTCGTAGGTGTCTATCCCTGCCACCTGGGAGCGCAGACCCGAGGGAAGGACCATCACGTGGTCGCCGGCCCGGATCACGCCTCCGGCCACCTGCCCTGCATAGCCGCGGTAGTCGTGGTGGGCGTCGGACATGGGTCGGATGACGTACTGGACGGGGAACCGCATGTCGACCAGGTTGCGGTCCTCGGCGATGTGGACCGTCTCGAGGTGCTCGAGCAGCGGCAGCCCCTCGTACCAGGGCATCCGCTCGGAGCGGTCCACGACGTTGTCGCCCTGGAGCGCGGAGAGCGGGATGAAGGTGACGTCGGCCACCTCGAGCAGGCTGGCGGAGAACTCGGAGAAGTCGGCGACGATGCTGCGGAAGCGGCCTTCGTCCCAATCGACGAGGTCCATCTTGTTCACCGCCACGACCAGGTGGGGGATGCGCAGGAGGGTGGCGATGAACGCGTGGCGACGGGACTGCTCGAGGAGACCCTTGCGGGCGTCGACGAGGACGACCGCGACGTCGGCCGTGGACGCCCCGGTGACCATGTTGCGGGTGTACTGCACGTGGCCGGGGGTGTCGGCGATGATGAACTTCCGCCTGGGCGTGGCGAAGTAGCGGTAGGCGACGTCGATGGTGATTCCCTGCTCCCGCTCGGCCCGCAGGCCGTCGGTGAGGAGGGCAAGGTTGGTGTACTCGTGGCCGCGCTGGACGCTGGCCCGCTCCACCGACGCCAGCTGGTCCTCGAAGATGGCCTTCGAGTCGAACAGCAGCCGCCCGATCAGTGTGCTCTTGCCGTCGTCGACGGAGCCGGCCGTGGCCAGGCGCAGAAGCTCCATATCCGCTTAGAAGTACCCCTCCTTCTTGCGGTCTTCCATGGCCGCCTCGGAGAAGCGGTCGTCGGCCCGGGTGGCGCCCCGTTCGGTGATCCGGGTGGCCCCCACCTCGTGGATGATCTCGGCGACAGTGGCCGCCTTCGACTCCACTGCGCCGGTGCAGTTCATGTCGCCCACCGTGCGGTAGCGGACGGTGGCCTCATACGCCTGCTCCCCGGGACGGGGCTGTATCCACTCGCTCACTGCCAGCAGCATCGTGTCCCGCTCCACGACCTGGCGGCGGTGGGCGAAGTACATCTCGGGCACCTCGAGGTTCTCCCGTTCGATGTACTGCCAGACGTCGAGCTCGGTCCAGTTCGAGATGGGGAAGGCACGGATGTGCTCGCCCTTGCGGATGCGGCCGTTGTAGAGCGACCACAGCTCGGGGCGCTGGCGCTTGGGGTCCCACTGGCCGAACTCGTCGCGGAAGGAGAAGACCCGCTCCTTGGCTCGCGCCTTCTCCTCGTCTCGGCGACCGCCGCCGAAGCAGGCGTCGAAGCCGTGCTCGAGGATGGCGTCGAGCAGGGTGGTGGTCTGCAGCCGGTTGCGGCTCGAGTTCTCGCCAGGCTCCTCGACCACCCGCCCTGTGTCGATCGACTCCTGCACCGACGCCACGATCAGCCGCTCGCCCAGCTCGGCCACCCGCCGGTCGCGGAAGTCGAGCACCTCGGGAAAGTTGTGGCCGGTGTCGATGTGCATGACGGGGAACGGGAAGCCAGCGGGGCGGAAGGCCTTCTCGGCCAGGCGCAGGAGGACTATGGAGTCCTTGCCTCCGCTGAACAGCACCACCGGCCGCTCCAGCTCGGCCGCCACCTCGCGGAAGATGAAGACGGCTTCGGACTCGAGGGCGTCGAGGTGGCTGAGCTCGTAGCGGCCGAGCCGCTTGGCGGGGGAGGCTGTGGTCATCGTCTGTACCGGTCGCCGTCGACGACCACGGGTACAGCGTAGATCGCCGGGCGGAACTAGTCGCCCTGGCGCGCGGCGTCCTGGGGGGCCGCCGACGATGGTCGCTCTAGACGGAGACCTGCTGGCGGACCTGCCCGGCGCTCCGCTTGGCCGTCGACTTGGTGGTGCCGGCCGCGGCCTTGGCCTGGGACTTGGTGGTCTTGGTCGCCCGCTTGGCCTGGCCCTTCACCGACTGAGCCGCAGCACCGGCCTGGCTCTGCACGTCGCCGGCCGAGCTCTGGGCCTCTTCCTTGACCCGGGTGGCGGCCGTGGTCGCTGTCCGCTTGACCCGCTCCACCCTCTGCTGGGCGGCGGGCTGCAGCTCGCCGGCGACGGCCTTGCCCGCCTGCACCGCCTGCTGCTTCAAAGGCTCGACCACTTCCTGGCGAACGGTGCCGGCGGCCTGACGCTCCTTCTCGCTGGGCGGCAGGGCCAGGCCCACCACCAGTCCGGCGCCGAAGGCGACAAGCGCAGTGGCCATCGGGTTGCTGTCGGGAGCGGCGCGCAGCTGGTCGGATGCCGACGTCGACGCCGAACGGATCCGCTCGCTGAACGTCGCCGCCTGCTGGCGGGTGCTGTCGCGGGCTCCCGAGGCGGAGCCGGCGGCGCCGTTGACCGCGCCTCGGGCGCTGCCGACCACTCCGCCCACGCTGCCGCGGACACCGTCAGTGGCGTCTGTCGCCCGCCCGAGCACCGAGTCACCGACGCTGGACAGGCTGTCCTTCACCTTCTCGGTCTGCCGGTTGAGGATGCGGCGAGGGCTCACCTTGTCGGAGATCTGCTCGACGACATTCTTGGGACTGACCTTGTCGCCGATGGCTTCGAGGTTCTGGGCCAGCTGGCCTCGGGTCGCCTCGATCTCACGGCGGATCTCGTCGGGGTTTCTGCTCATGGTTGGAGGTCTCCTCTACTTGACGCCGCGGGAGAAGGAATCCTTCGCCACCTGCACGTCGGCCTTGACCGTCTGGACCGTCTGCTCGGGCATCGGGCTGACCGAGGCGATCTTCTTCTTGCCGGCGGACGCGAGCACCGCGGCCACCAGCCCGAACACCAGTCCCACGATGAGGAACGCCACCCCTTCGGGCACCACCTCGGACAGGCCCCACGCGGCGGCGAACGCCAGCAGGATCAGGGTGAGCAAGCCGACGACAGCGGCAGCGCCCAGCATGGCGCCGGCCTTGGCCGCCTTCGAAATCTGCTCACTCGTCTCGGCGCGCGCCAACTCGACTTCCTTACGGAAGAGGGTGGCGATTTCGCCGGTGACGTCGGACACCAGTTCCGAGAGCGAGCGGTCTTCGGCCTGGGTGGCCATCACGCCTCCAGCTGGGGGAGGCCGTCGGAGTCGCCGTCGGCGGAAACCGCACCCGAGCGGATCAGGCGTCCGACGCCGAAGCCCACGACTGCGGCGCCGGCCAGGAACACGCCTGGGCGGCGGCGGGCGAAGTCGACGACGTCAGTCGCCAGACCTTCCAGCCCCCGGTCCTCGAGGTGAGACGCGCAGTTGTCCAGCCACTCGGCAGCCTGCTCGGCGTAGTCGACAAGCGGCCCGGCCTGCTCCGGGCGGCCCTCGGAAAGCGCGACCGCCTGCGTGCCCACCTGCCACAGGGCGCTGGCCAGCCGGCCGGCCTGCATGTCGGCCTGCTCCTGCAGCTGGCCCTGGGTCTCGGCCAGCATCTCGCGGACCTGCCCGGTGACCTCGCCCTTGACCTGGTCGGCGGAGCTCCGGACGGTGCCGGCCAGCTCGCGCACGTCCTGGTTGGCGGTGCGGGCCACCACCTTGGTCTGGCCGACCGCAGTGCCCTTGACCTGCTTGGCCTGCGTCGTGGCCGTGGCCTTCACCCGCCTGGTCTCCTGGGCCGCAGTGCTCTTCGTGGTCTTGGCCGCGGCCTGGGCCCGCTTGGTCGTCGCGGCGGCCGGCGCGCGAGGGGGGACGGCGGCCGGCATGGGGGCCATGGGGGGCGTTGCCTTGCGCGAGCGGGCCACGGGGGCCGGCCGGGGTGTGACTATGGCCTGTGGGGCCAAGGGAGCCTCCTAGATGTCGTCCGCACGGTCACTTGGACCTACCCGGCGGGAGTGTTTGGAGAAACGTCCGCCGGCCTGGGGACGTCAGTCCCGCTTGAGTGCGTCTCGCGCCTTGTCGATGGCCGCCGCGGCAATGCCGCCCACGATGTTCCCCGGCGGGGTGTTGGGCGCGTTGGGGTGGGGGTGGGTCGGAGCCAGCTTCTTCGCCGATGCCAGTTTGCCGCCCATCTCCTGCAACTCCGATGCCCCGATCGCGGCCTTGAGCTTGGGGAAGAGCTCGGTCTCCTCTTCTTCGACGTGGTGGCGGACATTGCTCATCAACGTGACGAGCAGCTGGTCTCGCTCGGTCGGCGCGTCGGCGCTCTCGATGGCCGACAGCGTCTCCTTCACCTGTTGGTGCTCGTCGATGGCTTCCTGCGCGAGGGCCTCACCGTCGGGCAGCGCCTCGCGGACCGCCGGGTACAGAACCTGCTCCTCGATCGTCGCGTGCACCGAGAGCTCACGGATCACGCCCTGGATCAGCTGGGTCCGCGAGTCGCCTTCGGGCAGTGACTCGATCTGGACGAACATCTGCTCGACCTCGGCGTGGTCGGTCTCGAGCAGTTCGACGGCGTCCGGCTGGATGGTGGTGTCGCTCATGGTCGCCTGGTCCTCTCTGAGACTGGCAGCGGCGGCGCCATGCAGATCGTCGGCGGCGTCTTCGTCGGCGGCCCGGCCGGCACCGGCCCGGCTGTTGATGCGCGTCGTTACCTGCCCACCTCCGCGAGGCCGGAAACGTAGTGCGCTGCAGAGTGTCGACGGAGCGCGTACCGTTGGCGCATGGGCCGTCTCACCCACTTCTGACCTGGCGCTCTCCGCCACGTTGTACCTGTCGCCCGGCGGGCGCCGGTGTCGGCGCTGGCCGCCGTCCTGCTCGTGCGCCTGGCCGACGAGGCGGCGGTCTTCCTGCCTTTCGGCACGCTGGAGTCGTTCCGCGCCGATCTCGGGCTGACGTACGCCCAGGCGGGGACGGTTCTCGCCGCCATCGCCCCCGGAGCGGCGGCCGGCGGTGTGTTCGTCGCCGCGGCCGACCGCTACAGCCGTCGGGTGATCACGGCCGGCGGCGCGTTCGGGTTCGCTCTCTCCCTGGCGTTGTTCGCCATGGGCGCGTCCTTCGCCATGCTCGTTCTTGCCGGGTTCGTGATGGGCATGGCGAGCACGGCCATGGTGGACGGAGCCGAGGTGGCACTCGTCGACATGGCGGGCGACGACCTCCGCCGGTATCTCGCCCGTTCCAACCTTCTGGCCACCGTCGGCGACCTCCTGGGCCCGGCCCTGGTCGCCGCGGCCGCCGTCGCCGGGCTCTCGTGGCGCGCCGCCTTCGGCGCTGGTGCTTTCCTCATGGGGATCTACGCGCTGGCTCTGGCCGGTGCGCCGCTTCCTCCACCGGCTGGGGACCAGGAGGACGGGGGTTCCGGCGATGGGGTCAAGAGCCGCCTGGGCCTCGCGGCGGTGCTGCGCGATCCGGCCGTGTGGGCGATGGGTCTGATCGGGCTGCTCATGGTGCCGTTCGACGAACCGCTGGTCGGCTTCACCATCGCCCTGCTCGAGAACGACCGCGGTGCCTCGGCCGCGGCGGCCACATTGGTCGCGTTCGTGGGCATCTGCGGTGGGGTGCTCGCGTTCGCGGTGCTCGCCCGCCGGTTCGAGGGCGTGCCGGACGACCGTCTTCTCCTCGGGTCGGTGGCTGCGATGACCGCGGGAGCCGTGGCGATCGCACTGGCGCCGGTGCTGGCGGTGGTGGCGGCCGCAGGACTGGTGACCTCGGTGGGTCTCAACCTGGCGTGGCTCGCCGTGCAGCACCGATCGCTGACCCTGCGACCGGGTCAGGTGGGCATGACCAAGGCGGTTCTCGGGACGATCGAGTCCACCGGATTCTGGATTCCGGTCGCAGTCGGAATGATCGCCGACCGGGCCGGGCTCACACTGGCCGTGGGGTCTTTCGGGATCGTGGGCGGCGCCATGATGGCTCTCGCCTGGTGGTCCGGCCGCCGGCGGAGGGCCTGATCGCCCTCAGTCACGACTGGCGCTCAGATCAGGACGCTACGGTTAGGGGCGGCGGCTTCCGATCGTGTCCCAGATCCTTCGATCGGTTCCGCCAGGGCGCCGTCTGACCTGATGCTCGAACGGTCCCGCTGCCGGCGGTGTCGTAGGCCCAATTCCAATGAGGAGGACCGGTGACCCGGACCGCGAGATCCGCAGTAGGGGTGTGTGCTGCCGCACTGATGGTGTTCGGGGTGGTGACGTGGGCCGCCTTCCCGGCCGGCGCTCAGACGGCTGCCTGTTCGGTGTCGGCTCAGGACCAGGCGATCGACGCCGAGGAACAGGCGCTGCTCGGCCTCATCAACCAGTACCGCCAGGCGAATGG
>CADCTB010000053.1 GCA_902805665.1 uncultured Acidimicrobiales bacterium | reverse complement strand
CCACTTTCACCGCTCCCCGGGAACCGGCGTGGGCGGCGTGGTCGATTGCGTCACGGTAGCGGTCGAGGGAGTAGGTGGCCGAGACGAGGCGGCCCAGATCGGCCTGGGCCACGAGCTCGAAGGCCAGGTCGAATGTCCGCTCCCCGGTCTTCTCGCGGCCGTAGGCGTAGGCCCCGACGAGACGGATCTCCTTGTGCCACAGGCTGGTCAGGTCGACGGAGATCCGCCCCGGCATGCCCACCAGCACCACCTGCTCGCGAGGCCGGACGATGGCTAGCGCGTCGTCGACGCTTTCCGCCGTGCCCACACAGTCGAAGACGACCTCGGCGCCCTCGCCCACCCCGTCGCCCACCATCGGCGACCGGCTCATCCGGCGCACGGCCCGGCGGACCTCCCCCGGCTCGACCACCACGTCAGCGCCTAGATCGAGGGCCAGCTTGCGCTGGTCAGGGTGCTTGGCCGAGGCGATCAGGGTCTCGGGGCGCAGGTGGTTCCGTACGGCGGCGATGGTGCAGAGGCCGACGGTGCCGGCGCCGAGCACGACGACCGTCGACGGCTGGTCGACATCCGGGCGCCGGGCGGCGTGCACGGCACAGGCAGCGGGCTCCACCATCACGGCAGCCTCGTCGGTCATGCCCTCGGGCACGGCATGGAGCTGGCTCTCGTGGGCGACCATGGCGGTCGACCAGCCACCGCCGGTGTCGGCGCAGTAGCCGGTCTGGAGCCCGGGCTCGAGCCGGCCCAGGGCCAGGTTCTGGCAGCTACCGGTGAGCCCGGCCGAGCAGAACGAGCACGGCGGGTCGATGCCTCGGGGACCGCAGTTCAGGACGGGCTCGACGACCACCCGGCCACCGTCGCTGTCGGCCACGATCTCGTGCCCAGGCACGAACGGGAAGGAGACGATCGGTTCGAAGTAGCGCGACGACTTCCCGTCGATCGTCGAAAGGTCGGATCCGCAGATGCCGGCCAGCCGGGGACGGATGCGCTGCCAATCGGGGCCCGGAAGGTCCGGCTCGTCGACCTCGGCCAGGCGCAGCGGCCCGACCCGGGCGCCGAATCCCGGCATCACCCCGCCCGCCACCATGGCCGCCGCGTACTTCGGCACCGACCGCCGGAACTGGAGGGCCCTCAACGGGCCAGCCCACGAGGCGCCAGCGGCAGGAGCGGCACGGGAGCGCCGGGCGCCTTTGTCCACTGCTCTATGTGCCACCCCCGCTTCCGGGCGATGGCAGCGAGCTTGGGCTCGGCGTTGACGGCCACCGGATGTCCGACCGCTTCCAGCATGGGGAGGTCACTTGCCGAGTCGGCGTAGACGACCGACTCGGACAGCAGCAGGCCCTCGGCGGCGGCGTAGTCGGCGATGACGATGGCCCGGGCCTCCCCCGTGGGCGGGGCGTCGATCATCTCGCCGGTGAGCAGGCCGTCGCGCTCGGCCAGGCGGGCGCACACCACGTCGTCGAACAAGGGACGGAGAGGCTCGACGACGAAGTCGAGGGCGCCGGTGATCAGCAGCGTGCGGTGGCCGAGGGCCCGGTGCTCACGCACCCGGCGGATGCCGGCCGGGAAGGACTTGCTCAGCAGGAGGCTGAACAGCTCCCAGGCGTCGGCCCGGATGCGGTCGGCCGGTGCACCGTCGTAGCGACGATAGAAGTGGCGGAGGAAGTCGCCCCGGTCCCGGCGGTCCAGCGCCAGCAGCCCCGGCCCCTGGCGCAGCATGTCCAGGGTGAAGCGGGCCCGCTCGTCGTCGGGGAGCCGCCGGGACGCCAGGAAGGAGTACGACTCCACCACGTTGGAGGCGATGAGGGTGTTCTCGAGGTCGAAGGCGGCGATGTGGCGGTCGGGGGCGAGGATCGAGCGCTTGCCCCGCTCATAGCGGTTCGGCCCTTCCCGGACCCCTCCGGTGGTTCGCACCCGGGCCTGGCGGACCACCGAGGGCAGGTGGATCACCTGCACGTAGTGCGCCCAGTCGACGACGTTCGTGTCGATGTTGAAGACGGCCCGGTCGTCAGGAGTCATGCCAGCCAGAAGCGCCCTGAGCCGGGTGTCGTCGAAGACGGCCTCGGTCTCCGCGTACGCCCCGTAGAGGCGGACGTAGTCGAGCGCCCGCTCGCCCATGTCGCGCCGCTCCTCGAGCCGGGCGGTGATCTCGGCCCGCTTGCCCCGAATGGGGAGCGAGGCCACCACCTGCTCGGCCTGGCCCAGCGCCTTCACGCCCCGTTGCAGCTTGCGGAGGGCCTTCCCCCGACCGGAGAACGACCAGTCCGGGGCGACGATGGGCTGGCCGTCGGAGTCGTACAGAGGATGGTCGAGGAAGTACTCGCGGACCAGGTTGACCAGGTTCCGGTAGTAAAGGGGGTTCCGGTTGCCGGTGGCCACCTGGTAGACGCCGTGGCCGTCGGGCTCGGGCCCCATGGCCGCCACCGTGATGATGGTGGCCACCACGATGTCGACGGGGATCACGTCGACCACGCCCTCGGGGATGCCCGGGAACTCACTCAAGAGGCCACGCCCGTAGGAGATCAGCACCGGCTCGGCCATGCGGAAGCCGCGGATCCAGCCGGGATGGGGCTCGGCCCAGGCCGACTCGATGATGGACGGCCGCACGACTGTGACCGGCACGTCGCCCCGGACCTCGAGCACGGCCCGTTCGGCCAGCGCCTTGGTGTAGGCGTAGGCGTCGGGCCAGCCCAGGCTCTTGGCCCTCGACCGGCCGGCCTCGACCAGACGGTCGGCCACCCACTTCTCCCGCCGCTTCTCGGTCTTGGCCGCCAGCAGCGGAGGGCCCGCCGCGCCCAGCTCCTTGCGGGCCTCCTTGGCGAACTGGGCCAGTAGGTCGGGGTCGCGGCTGGCGGCGTCGGCGTCGGCGCGAGCCCGGCGGGCGGCGGCCATCTCGCCCCGCCAGTCGACCTCGGTGCTGAACGGTGTATCGGCCAGCGACGCCTCGGCGGCGCGGCCCCGCCGGGTGCCTGCCACGTACGCGGTGGACACTGCCACCAGGTGCGCCGAGGACCCGGCGTCTCGCAGGAGCTCGACCACTCGTACCGGGCCGAGCAGGTTGACCTCGGCGGCGACGTCGATGGGGGAGTCGAAGCTGACGATGGCCGCCGAGTGGATGACGGTGTCGCAGCTGGTCACCAGGGCGGCGCCTTCGGCGTCGAGGCCCAGGCCGTCGACCGACACGTCGCCCGCCACCACCTGGACCCGGCGGGCGATCTCGGCGTCGAACTGGTCACCGAGCTGAACCTTCAGAGTGCGGAAGGCGTCGTTGGCGAAGATCTCGCGCTTGGCCCGGGCCGCCGGGGTGGTCCGTCGCCCGGCCCGGACCACCAGGACCAGCTCGCAGTCGGGCACTGAACGCAGCAGGCGCTCGACCAGAGCGGTGCCCAGGAAGCCGGTCGAGCCGGTGATGGCGATGCGTTTTCCGGCCAGAGCCTCGGCGATCACGGTCCCTTCTCTAGCATCAGGTCACCCATGCACCGCCAGATGGACATCGAGATGCTCGGCTTCGAGTCCCCGTGGACGCTCGAGGGATTCCTGGAGGGCGGGCTCCAGTTCGTCCTGATCCTTGTCCTTGCCATTCTGTTCTCCCGGTTGGGAAGCCGATTCGCGGCGCGGTCGATCCGCTCGATCGCCACCCGGTCGCCCCTTCGCGACAGCAGCCCCCGCACAGAGCAACGAGCCGACACCTTGGCGGGCGTCGCCGTCAGCCTGATCCGGATAGTGGTCTGGACCATGGCCGGCCTGCTCGTCCTCGATGTGCTGGGTTTGAACCTGGGCCCATTCCTCGCCGGCGCCAGCATCGTCGGTGTCGCCCTCGGCTTCGGGGCCCAGAGCCTGGTGAAGGACTTCTTGTCCGGCTTCTTCATCCTGGTCGAGGACCAGTACGCGGTGGGCGACGTCATCACCATCGCCGACCAGACCGGCACGGTCGAGGAGATCGACCTCCGGACCACCCGGATCCGTGCCGTCGACGGCACCGTCTGGTTCGTCCCCAACGGGGAGATCCGGAAGGTGGGCAACGCGGCCAAGGACTGGGGAAGGGCGATCGTCGACGTGGTCGTCCCGAGAAAGGCGGACCTGGACGCGGCCACCGCGGTGATCGAGGAGGAGGCGGCGGCGGTGGCGGCCGACCCCGCCTGGTCCGATTCGGTGCTCGAACCGCCCGAGATCCTCGGCGTCGACGCCATGGGCGTGGACAACATCACCGTGCGGGTGTCGACCAAGACGACGCCTGCACAGCGGACGCCGCTGGCCAGGGCGATGCGGTCACGGATCTCCTACCGTCTCCGGCGCGACGGTGTGGTGGCTGAGGCGACCATCCCGGAGCCCGAACCGCAGGAACCTACGTCCTCGAGTTGAGGACCCGTTCGTAGAGCTCAGCGTGCTGGCGGGCCATGCGCCCGGTCGAGAACCGCACCTCCACGTCGGCCCGGCATTCGGCCCGGTCGATCTCGCCTATGGCGTTCAGCCTGGCGGCCATGTCGCTCTCGTCCCGGCAGAGCCAGCCGGTCCGGCCGTCGGCCACCACCTCGGGCGCCGCGCCCTCGGCGAAGGCCAGGACGGGCGTCCCGCACGCCAGCGACTCGAGCATCACGAGGCCGAACGGCTCGGGCCACCGGATGGGGAAGAGAGTGGCCTTGGCGTCGCAGAGCAGCCGGAGCTTTTCCTGGTAGGGAACCTCGCCGAGGTACTCGACCCCGTCACCCAGGAGCGGCTCGATCTCCGACTCGAAGTACGACGTCTCCCACGGCTCGCGCATCTTGCCGGCCAGCAGGATGGGTACCCCGGCCTCTCGGGCGGCCACGATCGCCCGGTGGGCCCCCTTCTCGGCCACCATGCGACCGAGGAACATGCAGTAGTCGCCCTTGCCGTCGCCCACGGGAAAGTCCTGCACGTCCACGCCGTGGTGGATCACCCCGGCGACGGGCAAACCGGGGTCGGCCGTCAGCTGGATGTGGGAGATGGCGATCAGAGGCACCCGGTCGGCGATGCGGCGGTACAGGTCGATGAGCTCGACGTTCAGCGGCCCGTGGATGGTGGTCACCACGGGCACGTCGGTCAGGGCGGAGGCGTAGATCGGGCCGATCATGGTGTGATCGTGGATCAGGTCGCAGTCGCCGACCGCGTCGTAGGCGGCGAGCACATGGCGGAGCTCCGGCACGGAGAACCCGATCCGGGCGCCCTCGGAGCGCTCGAGCAGCCACTTGGTGGGCACCGGGCAGGTGGAGTCGCCCGTGGCGAACAGCAGGACCTCGTGGCCGGCCGCCTGCAAGCCTCGACACAGACAATCCACCGCCTGCTCGATCCCGCCGTAGAGCTCCGGCGGTATGGGGGCCCACGGTGGGGCGATGACTCCGATCCTCACCTTCGGATTTGAACACACCGGCCCGGTACTCTGGAGGTGGTGAGCTCTCAGCCACCGCATGCGCCGTGGGTGCTCGGGGGTGAGTGCATCATGGCCATGGCGTCGGCCAAGACCCTCGTCGGAGAGCTTCCGGACGGACTTCGGCGCATGCCCGGCCCGTGTGTCATAACCGCAGCCCGGTACGACGACTCACCAGTGGGCCCCTACCGGGAGCTGGCCGTCGGCCAGCCGGCCCGCCTCGGGGCCCGCCTCGGGGTGTGCATCACCACCATGGCGGTCACCTCGGTCGACTCGCGCCTGGGAGGACGGGTCAACTGGGGGTTTCCGAAGGAGCTCGGCACCCTGATCTGGTACGACGAGGGCGACGGTCGAGTCCTGCGCTGGGAGGAGAGGGGCATCATCGTCCGGGCCACGCCCGTCGGCCCTGCGCTCCCCGTACTCCTTCCTCTCCGGGCGCTCCAGCGCCGCTCCGACGGGCTGGTCTCGGTCCTGGGTCACGCCAGAGGCCGGGGACGGGTGGCCAAGGTGGACGTGACCGTTCCTGACGACGACCCGCTGGCCAGCCTCGCCGGTCCCCATCGGGGCCTCATGGTCTCGGGCATGCGGCTCGTGGTCAGCCCCGCCCGCCGACCGGTGGGCCTGACCGCCACCCTCCGGGCACCACTGCGGGCCCCTGAGCCCGCGTTAACGTGGGGCTCCCAGGGTCACCACACCCACACGGGCGATTAGCTCAGCGGCAGAGCGCTGCCTTCACACGGCAGAGGTCGGGGGATCAAAACCCTCATCGCCCACAACTATAAGAGCAGGTCAGAGGGGGTGTGCTCTCTCGGTGGAGGCCTGAAGCCCCGAAACGCCCCGCGGAAACCCGCGGAATCTCTAGGAAGGCGATGAGGCGTTCCACGAGGCTGATTGGCGGCGCGATGGACCCGTTCGATGACGCCCGGGGGAACCGTTGAGGACACTCAGGGTGCTGGGGTGCCCACCCGGCGGAGGGTGATGCGGGTCCAGGCCCCCACGTGAAGGTGGTCGCCGTCGTGCAGGCGCACGGCGTCGCCGGGGCTGATGGGTGTCACCGCACCCCGCACCAGGGTGCCGTTGGTCGACCCTTGGTCGACGACCACCCAGCCGTCGAGGTTGAGGCGCAGGATTGCGTGGCGGCGCGACACCCCCGGATCCGACGGCGGCTCGCTGAGGTCGATGAGGGGGACGATGCCCTTGGAGTCGCTGCGCCGGCCGATCAGGATCTCCTTCGAGGTCAGCGGAACCTCCCGCACCTCGGCGTCGGTGGGGAAGGTCACAGTGTCGTCGGGGTTCTCAGCTTGGTAAGACTCGAAGTAGCCGGGGTCGGCCGAGACCGCCGCCACCCACTCGGCCGTGACCGCCTCCGGGTCGGCGGCAGCCAGTTCGGCCGCCGGCGACGGCAGCTGCCCGGTGGAGAAGTTCAGCCCGCAGACCTCGCAGAACACCTTGTCAGTCGCCCGGGGGGATCCGCAGTTCGGGCAGGTAGCGCCCGGCGGGACGGCCACGACTGGCATCACTGCGGTGCCGGCGGCGGTCGCAGCCGGATCGGCGGTCGGGGGCAGGGGCGGGAGGGTGGTGATGAACGCGGCGCAGATGTCGCAGTAGTCGGTGCGCTCGGACTGATGGCCGTTGGGGCAGGTGGCGGGCATCTAGGCCTCCGGTCCGGTAGCAGGCGGGGTCGGCTCTTCCGACGGTGTGGATGGTTTGGCGTCACCCGCACGGTACGGGTGGAGCGGGTTTCGCGCCATCTCGTCGGTGGCGGCGACGCGTCGCCAGGAGGGCGGTGCTGATCCTCCCAGCTGATCCGTCCGACAGTGCCCCGCGGAGTGGTGGGAATGAAGCACCGGCGTGATCCTCAGCGTCGGTGCGGCTGCTCGTCAGCCGGCGAGCAGCTCTTTGGTGTTAGC
>CADCTB010000052.1 GCA_902805665.1 uncultured Acidimicrobiales bacterium | reverse complement strand
TGCGCGGCGGCCACCGTGGGGGCGACGTCGTGGACCCGTACCATGGCCGCGCCCTGGGACAGGGACCACGCCGCGGTGGCGACCGAGGCCTCGACCCGGTCGTCGACCTCCGCGCCCCCGGTCAGCCGGCCCAGGAAGGCCTTGCGGCTGGTGCCGACGACCACCGGGAACCCGGTGTCCACCAGCTCGCCCAGCCGCCGCAGCAGGGTCAGGTTGTGCTCGAGCGTCTTGCCGAAGCCGATGCCCGGGTCGATCCAGACCTCTTCGACGCCCGACGAGGCCGCCCGTTCCACGAGGAACGCCCGCACCTCGGCCACCACGTCGTCGTAGGCCGGCGCCTGCTGCATGGTGCGGGGGTCGCCCTGCATGTGCATGGCCACCCAACCGGCGCCTCCCGCCGCGGCCACCGGCGCCAGCGAGGCGGACACGTCGTTGACCAGGGAGGCACCTGCCTGGATGGCCGCCTCGGCCACCTCCGCCTTGCGGGTGTCGATGGACACCCGGACGTGGCCGGCCAGGGCTTCGACCACGGGCAGGACCCGGCGCAGCTCCTCGTCGACCGGCACCGGCTCGGCTCCCGGTCGGGTGCTCTCGCCCCCCACATCGATCACGTCGGCCCCCTCAGCCACCATGCGCAGGCCGTGCGTCACCGCGGCCTCGGGATCGAGCCACCGACCGCCGTCGGAAAAGGAATCGGGCGTGACATTCAGCACACCCATGACCAACGGCCTCACAGGCACAGAGAGTAGTGGGCGTTTGGCGGGGGTCTGCCGGGGAGGACGGGTATTTTTCGGCTCAACCGGGCCAGTCGACCCGGTCGGCGAGGTCGGCCACGGTGACGCCGAGGAGGGGGCTGGCCCCGATCTCCTCGTACTGGGCGCCGGCGAGCACGAACCACCTGATCTGCCTGCCCTGCGGGTCGACGACGCAGATCTCCTCGACCCCGTGGCGGGCGAAGAACCCGAATTTCTCCCACGTCTCGTCGTGCGGCGACAGGACCTCGACGACGATGGCCGCCGTCGGGATGAAGACCTCGTTCGGCACGCCACGGTGGTAGCCGCTGTCGGGGACGCGGTAGTCGTCGCTCTCGCCCAGATTGAACTGGGTCGTGCCGACCAGTCCGGCGGCGCGGGCGGCCGGACCGAGGAGCTCGGCAAGGGTGTTGTGGACGTACGCGTGCCACGGGTGCGGTACCGGGACCACGTGGTAGTCGCCCTCCCATACCTCGTCGAAGAGGTCCTGACCGAGGGCGCGTCGCCGAGCGAGGAAGGCGGTGATCTCGACGGGCGGTTCCCCGACGACGACCATCTTCATCGGGTGAAAACCTACCGGATGCCGTGGATGAACGCCATGGCCTCGGCCCGGGTGGCGGCGTTGTCGCGGAAGAGGCCTCGCACGGCGGAGGTGACGGTGGTTGTCCCCGGCTTCTGGACCCCACGCATCGACATGCACAGGTGCTCGGCCTCGATGACGACCAGCACGCCTCGAGGCGACAGTTTCTCGTCGACCTGGTCGGCGATCTCGGACGTGAGCCGCTCCTGCACCTGAGGTCGGCGGGCGTAGGCGTCGACCAGGCGGGCCAGCTTGGAGAGGCCGGTGATGCGCCCGTTGGCATTGGGGATGTAGGCGACGTGCGCCCGCCCGATGAACGGGGCCAGATGGTGCTCGCAGACCGAATAGAGCGGGATGTCCTTGACCATGATCATCTCGTCGTGGTCGGCGGTGAACGTCACGGCCAGGTGCTCGGACGGGTCGACGAGCAGACCGGCGAAGATCTCCTCGTACATGTCGGCCACCCGCTCGGGCGTGCGGACCAGGCCCTCGCGGTCGGGGTCCTCGCCGATGGCCTCCAGGATCTCCCGGACGGCCTTCTCGATGCGGCCCTTGTCTACCAATCCCGCGTCGGCCGGCCGTGCTCCTTGCGCCAGGCCTCGATGAGCTGGGCCCGCCAGATCAGGGCGCAGACGAGCGAGAGACTGCCGGCCGTGGTGGCCGCGACCAGGACCGGCGTGGCCCCGGAGACGAAGCCGATGGCCAGCAGGATGGCGCCCACGACCCCGAACGCGATCGACGCCCGCAGGGCAGGAGGCCGGCCGTTCGACCTGATCTCGGTGCTCTCGGCCATCACTAGGGCGTCCCGAACGGGCGGATGCGGCGGGGCGGGACGGTCATGCCGGGCGACGGCGCAGCCGGGCGGCGGGGGCGCTTGGGCACGTCGACCATGAGGGCCATGACCTCGGGGGTGTCGAGCGTCTCCTTCTCCATGAGGGCGTCGGCCAGGCGGTCGAGGGTGGCCCGGTGCTCGATCAGGATCTCGGCCGCCTCGGAGTGGGCCTCGTCGATGAGCCGGCGGACCTCGGAGTCGATGTTGGCGGCCACCTGGTCCGAGTAGTTGGCCTGGTGGCCGAACTCGCGGCCGAGGAAGACCTCGCCGTTCTTGTGGCCCAGCTGCTGGGGGCCGATCTCGTCGCTCATGCCGTACTCGGTGACCATGGCCCGGGCGATCTGGGTGGCCCGCTCGATGTCGTTCGACGCCCCGGTGGTGGGGTCCTGGAAGATGAGCTCCTCGGCCGTGCGCCCGCCCATGAGCATGGCCAGCTGGTCGCGCAGGGCCGAGCGGGAGGTCAGGTACTTGTCCTCGGTGGGCAGGGCCAGGGTCCAGCCCAGCGCCCGGCCCCGGGCGATGATCGAGATCTTGTGGATGGGGTCGGCGTCGGGCAGGGCGTGGCCGACCAGGGCGTGGCCGCCCTCGTGGAAGGCGATGACCCGCTTCTCGGCCTCGGACATGAGGCGGGACTTGCGCTCGGGGCCGGCGATGACCCGGTCGACCGCCTCCTCCAGCTGGGGCATGCCGATCTCGGTGAAGCCCCGGCGGGCGGTGAGGAGGGCGGCCTCGTTCATCAGGTTGGCCAGGTCGGCGCCGGTGAAGCCGGGCGTGCGACGGGCCAGGACGTCGACGTCGACCCCCTTGGCCAGGGGCTTGTTCTTGGCGTGGACGTTGAGGATGGCCCGGCGGCCCTGGAGGTCGGGGCGGTCGACGACGATCTGGCGGTCGAAGCGCCCGGGGCGCAGCAGGGCGGGGTCGAGGATGTCGGGCCGGTTGGTGGCCGCGATGAGGATGACGCCGGCCTTGGTGTCGAACCCGTCCATCTCCACGAGGAGCTGGTTGAGGGTCTGCTCGCGCTCGTCGTGGCCGCCACCCATGCCGGCGCCGCGGTGGCGGCCCACGGCGTCGATCTCGTCGACGAAGACGATGGCCGGCGCCGAGGACTTGGCCTGCTCGAACAGGTCGCGCACCCGGCTGGCGCCGACGCCCACGAACATCTCCACGAAGTCGGAGCCGGAGATGGAGAAGAACGGGACACCGGCCTCGCCGGCGACGGCCCTGGCCAGCAGGGTCTTCCCGGTGCCGGGCGGGCCGAACAGCAGCACGCCCTTCGGGATCTTCGCCCCCATGGCCAGGAACTTGGCCGGTGACTCCAGGAACTCCTTGATCTCCTGCAGCTCCTCGACCGCCTCGTCGGCGCCGGCGACGTCGGCGAAGGTGACCTTGGGCTGGTCCTTGTTGACCTGTTTGGCCTTGGCCTTGCCGAACTGCATCACCCGGCTGCCGCCGCCCTGCATGGTGTTCATGACGAACAGGAACGCGCCGATCAGCAGGACGAAGGGCAGGAACGTCTGCAGGATCGTCCACCAGATGGGGTCGCGCTGGTGGTCGACCTTCGTCTCCACTTCGCCCTGGCGCAGGACGTCGAGCACCTTCTCGGCGTCGTCGCGCACGTAGTTGACGCGGTACTTGTCGCCGTTGGCCAGCTCGCCGGTGATGGCGGCCGACCGGTCGGCGACCGTGGCGTTCTTCACCTGGCCCGCCGCCACGTTGGACTCGAACTCGTCGAGGCGTAGCTTCTTGGTGCCGCCGTCGCCTCGGAAGACGCCGCCCGCCACGATCACTGCGATGAGCGCCACGCCGACCCAGAAGGGGGCGCCTCGCATGACCTTGGGGAGCTTGCTCTTCACTCCTCCAGTGTGCATGTTCACCCGGCTTACGGTACCGAGCCTGCCCAGGTGCAGACGAATGGGAGGTTGCGATAGCGCTCGTCGACGTCGAGCCCGTAGCCGATGACGAACTCGGGCGGGATGCTGAAACCCACGTAGCGCAGGGTCGGCGACCGCTTCTGGCGACCCTTCCGCACGAGCAGGGCGCACACCTCGAGGCTGGCCGGGTTCCGGGCCTTGAGGTTCTTGCGCAGGTACGACAGGGTCAGGCCGCTGTCGACGATGTCCTCCACCACGATCACGTGGCGACCGGCCAGGTCGAGGTCGAGGTCCTTGACGATCCGCACGACGCCGCTCGTCTTGGTCGCGCTCCCATAGGACGAGACGGCCATGAAGTCGAACTCCACCGGCAGGTCGATGGCCCGGGCCAGGTCGCTCATGAACACGAACGCACCCTTGAGCACACCGACCAGCAGAGGCGCCCGTCCTGCGTAGTCCTCGGTGATCTGCTTCCCGAGGGCGGCGATGCGCTCCTGCAGCTGCTCCTCGCTGACCACGATCTCGCCCAGGTTGGGGTCGTCGAGCGGGGCCACGTCGGGGACGTTACTGCTCCAGTCGGAGGACGTTCCTCGTGCGCAGCACCCGCCGTCCTCCGCCGACGTCGGTGCCCTTGGCCATGCCGTGGGCGACGGCCAGGACCCGTTCCACCGTGGCCGCATCGGGTGGATGCTCCTGGCCGTCGGTGAGCCACCTGCGGACGGCGCGCCGGGCTATGGCGGGGGGCGACGTCATGAGCGCCCGGGCGTCGGTCGGATCCAGGGCGGCGGCCAGGACGCCGACGACGTCGGCCTCGTCCCGGAGGAGGGCCGCCTGCCGGGCGAGGACGGGGACGACGTCGCGCTGGGCGATGTCGTCGAGCAGGGGCAGCAGTTCGGCCCGCACCCGGTTGCGGCGATGGACGGGGTCGCTGTTCGTCGGGTCGGTGAACGGAAGCAGGCCTTCGGCCTCGCAGACGGTCTCGGTCTCGGCTCGGCGCAGGTCCAGGATGGGGTGGTTCTGCGGCCGCATGCCGGCCAGGCCGTCGAGGCCGGCGCCCCGCAGCAGGTTCAGGAGCACCGTCTCCGCCTGGTCGTCGGCGGTGTGGCCGGTGAGGACGTCCGCGGGCAGAACCGCATAGCGGGCGGCCCGCGCCCGGGCTTCGAGGTTGGGGCCGGGGCCTACGTCGACCTTCTCGGCTCTGAACGCTGCGCCGAGCTTGGCCGCGGCGTCCTCCACCAGGCCGGCTTCGGACTCCGGGCGCAGGCCGTGGTCGACGTGGACGGCCGTGGCCCGGCAGCCGGCGGCCACGGCGAGCACCAGGAGGGCGAGGGAGTCGGCTCCGCCCGAGACCGCGCAGGTGACGTCGGTGCCGGGGGGCGGGAAGGTGCAGCGGGCCAGCAACCTGGCCCACTCCCTCACGCCGTTTGGGCGGTGGCCTCGGACACTCTCGACAGCCAGCGCTGCGGATCGCGGATCTCGGAGAGGTCGGGCAGGTACTCGGGGCCCCGCCACAGCAGCTCGATGCCCTCGCCCCCTGCCTGCTCCAGGGTCTCGAGGAACTTCTCGCCCTCTTCGTACTGGCGCAGCTTGGCTTCGAGGCCGACCAGCTTCTGGATCACGCGGGCCGGGCCCTTCGCCTGGCGCCGGTCGTGCAGCACGCTGCTGAACCGCTCGGCGCTCGGGACGCGGTCGGTGGCCGCCCGGTCCATGATCAGGTCGCCGTGGCCCTCGAGCACGCTCATCAGGCCACCGATGCGTTGGATCACCGCCTGCTGCTCGGCGGTGGCCAGGATGGTGACGATGCCGCCTTCGTCGAGGGGGTTGCGGCCGGCGCGGGCCTCGGCCACCGCCCGCTTGAGCGACTCGATCATGCGCTTCGGGTCCGGGTCGAACGAGCCGAGGCTGTCGTCGACCAGGGAGAGGAAGTACGGGCGCAGCCAGGGCACGCCGGTGAACTGCATGCGGTGGGTGACCTCGTGGAGCGCCAGCCACAGCCGGAACTCCCGGGGCGGGAAGCCGTACCGCTTCTCCAGGGCCAGGATGTTGGGCCCGACGTAGTAGACGAGGTCCTGGTCCTGGGGGTTCTCGTTCTCGATGACGAGCATGTCGTACTGGCCCAGCACCCGGGTCGACATCCACCCCAGCAGGGCGCCGACCTCGGCCCCCGCGACCTGCCGCCCGATCGGAGCGACCTTGGTGGCGCCCATCCGCTCCCCCAGCCGGTCGGTGAGGGGGCGCAGCAGCCGCTGGAACGAGGCAAGGTTGGCCCGGATCCAACCGGCCCGGTCGGTGACCCGGGAACGGGCCGGGCCGGCCAGCGACTTCAGACCGGTCTCGGCTTCGACCAGGGCCTCGGCCTCGGCCGTGAACTCCCGGAAGTCGGGCTCGAGCGATGAGTAGTGGTACGACTCGGCAAGTGGCTCACGCCCGGCCACCCGGATAGCGACCCGCTCCGCGGTGTCCCAGGCGATGGCGTCCATCAGGTCTTCGGGTACTTGGCCGCAACCACCTTGAACACGTAGTTCAAGATGACGCCCAGGACGCCCAGCACCGACGCACCAAGGAGCATGGGAGCGATCCAGTACGCCCAAGGCTTGGCAACCGAAAAAAGCAGCTCCAGTTCCATGCCCGGATCGTACCGGCCGGCGCACGTCATCCTGTAGCGGGGAGGCGCCGCGTGGAGAACAGCTTCAGCGATCCGGTGTGGTTCCTCTGGCCGGTGACCTTCGCTTTCCTGGCCGGGATCGCCGTCTACCGCCTGCTCCGTCGGGGTGCAGTGAGATCTGCGGCGCTGGCCGTCGTCGCAGTGGCCCTGCCCGTGCTCCCACTGACCTTCGCCCTGCCGGTGTACTGCGGCGACGACGACGCCGGCCTGGACTTGAGGTTCATCCCTCTGGCCGCCGGCCTGCTGGCCATCGTCGCCTGGCTGGCCATCGTGTTCTGGCTCCGGATCCGCGCCGGCGACGACCGGGAGGCGGCCGACCGTTCCGTCCTCTGGTCCGCCGCTGCGTTGCTCCCCTTGGGCTTCATCGAGCTCGCGGCCTCGGCCCTCACCCTGTTCGACTACTGCAGGGAGGGGCACAACACTTCGAGGATCGCCCACCTGCTGGTGGCCGGTGGCGTCCTGGCCGTGGCGGCCCTGGCCGGCGCGGTTCGCCGAAGCCGGTGACGGTGGCCGTGGTGGCCGCCATGAACGTCCGCCACCTCGTCCGCCGACGAGCGTTCACGTCGGCCGCGCTCGGCGTTCTGGCCGCCGCATTTCCCGTCGCGCCGCTCATGGT
>CADCTB010000051.1 GCA_902805665.1 uncultured Acidimicrobiales bacterium | reverse complement strand
CCGGACGCCGGGAATCAGGTCGTGCATGCGGTTGAGGCTGCGCAGCAACGTGGTCTTGCCACAGCCCGACGGGCCGATGAGGGCGGTGATCTGACCCTTGCTCATGTTCAGGGTGACGTCACGCACCGCCCGGAACGTGCCGTAGAAGATGCTGAGCTTCTCCAGCTCGAAGACGGCTGCGCCGTCGGCGCCGGCGGGGGGTGCGTCGCGGCCTACAGGCGCCAGCCGGGGTACGACGGTTGCCTCGGGCAGACGTTCGTTTCCTTCGGTCAACAATTCTCTGCTCTGTGCGCGGCGGAAGTCGGTCATGGGCTCAGGGTGAAGGTAACGACCCGCGATGGCCAGAACTCGTCCGGGAGGTGAACTGCCGGTGAACGAGAGGCGTCATCCCGCGAGCACGACTGCGTTTCACGCCTCGTTCACCTGGGATCCACCTTCGAGCTACTTGCCGGCAAGGAACGGTCTTTACCGTGCCCCTTGTTCAAGACATCCGAAGGAGGCATCTCCGATGTACCGAAAGTCCGCCCGCTTCACTGGTCCCTTCGCCGCACTGGTCGCGGTGGCCATGCTCGCCGTGGGCTGTGGTGGTGCCGATGACACGCCGACCGCCTCGACCGACAACACCAGTGCCGGGGCGGCGGCGACCGGACAACCTCGCCTGTCGGCCACGCTCAATGGATCAGGCGCCACGTTCCCGAAGTCGTTCTACGAGGTCGCCATCGCCGGCTACCAGAAGGTCCAGCCCGGCGTGACCGTGAACTACGCCGGCGGAGGGTCGGGCACCGGGCGTCAGAACCTGCAGGACGGTGTGGTCGACTATGCCGGCTCGGACGGCCTCGTGAAGGCCGCCGATGTCCCCAAGTACAAGGGTGAGTTCCTCTACATCCCGACGGTGTCCGCACCGATCACCGTGTCCTACAACCTCGGTGACGTGAAGGACCTGACCCTTGACGCCGACACGATCGCCAAGATCTTCCAGCGCCAGATCAAGAAGTGGGACGACCCGGCGATCTCGGCACTGAACCCGGGCACCAGGCTGCCGGCCACCGACATCACCGTCGCCCACCGCTCGGACGGATCCGGGACCACCGAGAACTTCACCCTGTACCTGGTCGCCGCGGCACCGAACACCTGGACACTCAAGTCCGGCGCCACCGTGGAGTGGCCGGCGGACACCCAGGCCGGCAACGGCAACCAGGGGGTCGCCCAGATCGTCAAGGGCACCGCCGGCGCCATCGGCTATGTGGACCTGTCCGACGCCAAGGCGTCGGGGCTGCAGTTCGCCAAGGTCAAGAACAAGGCCGGCAAGGCTGTGGTGCCCAGCGTGGCGAGCACGACCGCGGCCCTCGACGGTGCCGAGGTGAAGGCCGACCTCTCCTACAACCCACTGAACGCCGCCGGCGACGGCGCCTACCCGATCACCGCGCCGACATGGATCCTCGTCTACAAGAACCAGACCGACCGGGCAAAGGGTGAGGCCCTCAAGTCCTTCCTCCGCTACATGGTCACCGACGCCCAGAAGCTCGCCGAGGACATCGACTACGCGCCACTGCCGAAGTCGTTGCAGGAGAAGACGATCAGCCAGATCGACAGCATCTTCGTCCCGACGCCCTAGCGCTCGGATGACGATCACCGCTGCTCCGCCCGCTCCACCCGGCTCGCCCACCCCGGCGCTCAGCAGCCGAGGCGGGGCGGGCCTGAGCGACCGACTCTTCCGAGGCCTGACCCTGGCATGTGGGCTCATGGTGCTCCTCATCCTCGGGCTCATCGCAGTGGCGACCACCCGTCGGGCGTGGCCTGCCTTCGCCGACGAGGGCATGCGGTTCTTCACCACCACCAGGTGGGCCCCGAATGCGGAGGTCTTCGGGTCACTTCCGTTCGTCTACGGCACTGTCGTAACCGCGGTCATCGCCCTGGTCCTGGCCGTCCCGGTCAGCGTCGGGATCGCCCTGTTCCTGTCCGATGTGGCGCCTCGCCGGCTCCGCCGGCCCGTGAGCTCCCTCGTCGATCTCCTCGCCGCCATTCCTTCTGTGGTCTACGGGTTGTGGGGCGTCATCGTGCTCGCACCGTGGATCACCGGCGTCTACGACCGGATCAGTGACATCACCTCGCCGGTGCCCGTGCTGTCCACACTGTTCGCCGGCCCGTCCACCGGTCGTGGCCTGTTCACGGCCGGAATCATCCTCGCCCTCATGGTGACGCCCATCATCACCTCCATCACCCGGGAGGTGTTCGACACCGTCCCGGCCATGGCCAAGGAAGCCGCCTACGCGCTGGGCTCCACCCGGTGGGAGATGATCCGGGCCGCGGTGTTCCCGCACAGCCGTGCAGGGATGATCGGGGCCGTCATGCTGGGGCTCGGCCGGGCCATGGGCGAGACGATCGCCGCCGCCCTGGTCATCGGCTCCAGCGCCCGGATCACCGCTCAGCTGTTCGGCTCGGGCGACTCCATGGCCGCGGTCATCGCCAACGAGTTCGGTGAGTCGGGCGGTCTGCACCGCGCCGCCCTCATCGGCCTCGGTGTGGAGCTGTTCGCGCTGACCATCCTCGTCAACGTCATCGCCCGGGTCATCATCGCGAGAGGACGGCGGCACGCATGAGCGATCAGGCCATGAGCAGCGCCCTCCTCGGCAGCATCAGCCCGGGGCGGCGTCTCCGAAATCGCATCGCCATGGGATCCATCTGGCTTTGCGTCCTGGTCGCGGCGGTGCCTCTCGCGTTCGTGATCACCTACCTGGTCCAGCGGGGCGCGGGCATCGTCGACCTCAGCTTCCTCACCGACGACATCCCGATCAGCTCGCGGCTTCGCGGACCCGGCATGGGACCGGCGATCCTCGGAACGCTGCTCACGACCGGTGCGGCGACCGCCATGGCGGTACCCCTCGGGGTGCTGGCGGCCGTGTACCTGAACGAGTACGGCGGCAAGGGACGGTTGGCGGCAACGATCCGATTTCTGTCGGACGTGATGGCCGGCGTCCCGTCGATCGTCATGGGCCTGTTCATCTACACGGTGTGGGTGCTGCGCTTCGGGCAGACCGGGTTCGCCGGCGCGCTGGCCCTGGCCTGTCTGATGCTGCCCATCGTCATCCGCTCGGCTGAGACCGCGCTGCAGCTGGTGCCGAGCGAGCTCCGGGAGGCCAGCGCGGCACTGGGTGCCCGCACATCGCGCACGATCCTCACCGTGGTCCTCCCCGCCGCGTTGCCGGGCGTTCTGAGTGGCGCCCTGCTGGCGGTCGCCCGCGCCGCCGGGGAGACTGCCCCACTGCTCTTCACCATCGGCACCGTGACCTCCTCGAACCCCCAGCTGTTCGAGGGAACCAACACCGCGCTGTCGGCCCAGATCTTCGTGAACGCCCGGCAGCCCTTCGAGGGGGCGATCGATCGGGCCTGGGGAGCGGCCTTGACGCTCATCGTCCTTGTCTTCGTACTGACAGCCGTCGCCCGGCTGGTGGCCCGCCGCTTCACCGTCCGGTAGCCGGCTCTGCGGCGGCTACAGCAGGGCGGCCGCCAGCGTCGCCAGGGGGCTGCGCTCGCCCTGGGACAGGCGGATGTGGCCGAACAGCGAGCCACCCCGCCCTCGACCGAGGGCGGCGGTGAGCACCGACATGGCGTTGTTGTGGGCCGAGAGGAACGGCGCGTCGATCTGACTGGTGTCACCGGTGAAGACGACCTTCGTGCCCTCGGCCGCCCGGGTGAGCACGGTCTTGGCCAAGCTGGGCTCGAGGTTCTGGGCCTCGTCGAGGAGGATCCACGCGCCGTGCAGCGAGCGTCCCCGGAGATGGGTGACCGACTCCATGCTGAGGCGCCCTTCGGCCGTGATCTGGGTGATGATCTCGTCGGCGGCGCCCTTGCGGCGTCCGTCGCTCATGGCCACCACCGCGTCGTGGATGGCGCCCATCCACGGGTCGAGCTTCTCGTCGAGCGTACCGGGCAGGTAGCCGACCTCCTGACGCCCGACGGCGACCAGCGGGCGGTAGATCGCCATGCGCTCGTACCTGCGGGTGGCCGGATGGTTCCAGACCTGCTCGAGGCCGGCGGCGATGGCCAGCAAGGTCTTGCCGGTGCCCGCCGGCCCGTCGAGGGCGACGACGCTGACCGCGGGATCCAAGAGGAGGTCGAGCGCGAGGCGCTGCTCGATGTTGCGCGGCTTGAGGTCGAAGGCCTCCTGGTTCTGGCGCAGGAGCCACAGGTGGTCGCCTCGCCGCCGGGCCAACGCCGACTGCTTCCCGGCCCGCAGGAGGGCGAACTCGTTCTCGTACAGGACGATCGAGGAGTCCAGCTCGGTCATCTCCAGCTTGCGCTCGTCGAAGAGCTGGTCGATCAGGGCACCGTCGAGCCCGTCGAGGGTCACCCAGCCGGGGGAATCGCCGTCGCGCCCGTACGCGGGGACGGGGACATAGTCCTTCGCGGCCAGGCCGACGTGGGCCGCCTTGATCCGTAGGGCGGCGTCGTTGGAGACCACCTCCACCGTGGTCCCGCGGTGCTGCAGGCCGAGAGCGGTGCCGATGATGCGGTTGTCGGGGTTGGACGGATCGAGGTAGTGCTCGGCCAGCAGGGTGTGGTTGACCCCGTTGAGCACAATGGCCAGCGTGCCGCCGTGTCCGAGGGTCAGGGGCTCGACCAGAGAACCACCCGCAGCCACCCGCAGCGACTCGATCCGACGCAGCGCCTCGCGGGCGGTCTGGCCCACGCTGTCGGTGCGGGTCTTCAACCCGTCGAGCTCCTCGATCACCGTCAACGGCACTTTCAACGCGCACCCGCTGAACTCGTTGACCGCGCCCGGGTCGGCAACGAGCACGGAGGTGTCGAGGACGACCGTCTTCGTGAGCTCTTCGAGGACGGGAGCAGGAACGGCGGTCGCGGGCGAGGTCACGCGGGGACTCCTTGCGCCATGGGGACGGGCTTGGTCCGGCAGAGTTTCGCCATGTGCGGACAACCTTGCCAGTCTCGGGCACCGAGATGGCGGACCGGCTTCAGCCCGGTGAACGACAGGCGTCGGCAGCATGAACGGTCCAGACGGACCGGTTACCCGGTCGCCACGGGAGTGACTCCGAGGCTGGCCAGCAGCTCCCCGACCCGCGCTCCGATCTCGTCCCGAGTCGGCCGCACCTCCTCCACGCCCTTACCGGCCGGGTCCGTCAGCACCCAGTCCTCGTACCGTTTCCCCGGGAAGAGCGGGCAGGCGTCACCGCAACCCATGGTGACCACCACGTCGGCGGCTCGAACGATCTCGTCGGTCCAGGGCTTCGGAAATTCCTCCGAGATGTCGATGCCGATCTCCGCCATGGCGGCGACAGCCGCCGGGTTGACCTCGTTCCCCGGCTCGGACCCACCCGACCAGGCGACGGCGCGCTCACCCGCCAGGTGGTTGAACCAGCCCAGCGCCATCTGGGAACGACCGGCGTTGTGGACGCACAGGAACAGCACCACCGGCACCCCGTCGGAGGCCTTGCCCTCGACGCGCGCCAGGGCCCTCAGGCGCTGCCGGGCGAACCGCTCGGCCATCAGCGGGAGGAACGTCGAGACAGTGGCTCGACCGGCGAACTGGTCGTAGCTGGAGATCAGGAACCGCTCGACGGTCTCGCCGCTGAACGTTCCCTCGAACTCGGTGGCCAGGCGGCCCGCCGCCGACGTGAGCACGAGTCGCTGCTCGGTCGTGACGGATTCTGTGTCGGACACGGATGTCTCCTCTTCGCAGGGGTTGACATGGGTCTTAGAGGCCGTCGCGTCCGGAGGACGCGGGGACGGCTTCGCCGCCCGGTGTCGGATGGGGCACCAGCACCGCCGAGGCCACGTCGGCGATGGTCGGGTACAGCAGGCGGACAAGCGCGATCGCCAGGATCGCGCCCATGAGCTGGGCCAGTACGAAGGCAGGCACCGAGGAGGGGGCGATGCCGGCGAACGTGTCCGAGAGAGTCCGGGCCACGGTGACGGCGGGATTGGCGAAGCTGGTCGAAGAGGTGAAGAAGTAGGCGCCGCCGATGTACGCGGCGACGGCGAAGGGGGCGACTGTCGACCGGCCGGAGCGGACCACTCCGAAGATCACGAGGAGCAGGCCGAACGTGGCCACCACCTCGCTCGTCCACAAGGCACCCGAGCTTCGGGCCCGGGTCGACAGCTCGACGGCGGGAAGGGAGAACATCACGTTGGCCACGACGGCCCCGACGGCGCCGCCCACCACCTGCGCCCCGCAGTAGACGCCCGCCTCAGCGGTTGTGATCCCACCGAGCACCCGGTCGGCCAGCGTTACCACCGGGTTCAGGTGGGCGCCCGACACCGGGCCCACGGCGACGATGATCGCGACGAGTGCTCCGGCCGTGGCTGCGGCGTTGGCCAGCAACTGCAGCGCGACGTCGCTGGTCAGCTGGGAAGCGGCGATACCCGACCCGATCACGGCCAGGACCAGGAGGGCGGTGCCGACCGCCTCGGCGACGGCTCGACGCGCGAGCGCCGGCGTCAACGGCTCAACAGCACGCAGAGGAAGTGACGACCCCGCCGTCGTCGCCGGCCACTGCGCAACACACGTCACCCGTCTCGGGGTCCACCGTGCGGAGCTGACCGCCGGGCATCTCGACGTCACCGAGGACGGTGTAGATCTCCCACGGCTCGCCGGACGGCCCGTCGACCCACACCTTGTCCTGGCGGGCGTAGCAACAGGCCACACCCTCTTCGGTAGCCGTCGACATACCCTGCTTCGCCAGCCGCTGCTGGGCCGCCCCGACCAGCTCAGGGGTTTCGACCTCGACGCCCAGGTGGTTGATCGTCCCGCCCTTGCCCGGCTGCTCGAAGAGGACCAGCTTCAGCGGAGGGTTCTCGATGGCGAAGTTGGCGTAGCCCGGGCGCAACTTCGCCGGGGTGGTGTCGAAGAGCCTGGAGTAGAAATCCACGGCCCCTTCCAGGTCGTCGACGTTGAGAGCCAGCTGGACACGGGACATGTCGTCACTCCTGCGATAGATTGATCTATGTCGATGAGTCTGCACGACGCATCGACGGTTGTCAATGGAAGGTCGGTGCATCGCATGAAGACGCGAACCCACGTGGCGGTCACGGCGATCGAGGAGTGCTGCCCGGCCGTCCTCTCCTCCCCTCTGACCGAAGCCCGGGCGGAGGAGCTGGCGGTGGCGTTCGGGGTGCTGGCCGACCCTGTGCGGCTGCGCCTGCTCAGCCTGGTGGCGTCAGCGGAGGCCGGTGAGGCGTGTGTCTGCGAGCTGGTGGAGCCGCTGGGCCGCTCCCAGCCCACCATCTCCCATCATCTGAAGATCCTGGCCGACGCCGGGTTGATCGTGGGCGAGAAGCGGGGACGCTGGGTCTGGTACCGAGCGCTGCCGGACCGGCTGGACCTGCTCCGGAG
>CADCTB010000050.1 GCA_902805665.1 uncultured Acidimicrobiales bacterium | reverse complement strand
GGCCGGTCGGCGGTCAGCTCCCGCAGCCCCGCGGCCGGCGTGGGCTGCCGGGCGAGGTCGCGGTAGAGGGCGACGTCGGGCTCGTGGAACTCACCGTCCCAGAACGTCTGGCAGTAGCCGTCGTCGAGCGCCTCGAACCGGGCGGGAGCGACGGCGAGGACGGTGGACGGGTCGACGCCGAACCACATGGAGCCGTCGAAGGGAACGACCTTGTTGACCTCGTGGCTGAGTGCGGCGAACAGCTCTTCGACCGTCGTCGCCCGGGAACAGGCCCGCTCCATGCGCTCGACGATCCGGGGATCGGCCGTAGCGATGCTCATGCCTGAAACGTACTCCTGACGCGCCTTCCTGGCACCCCCCAAATGAGGGGTATCCGCGCTTCCCGTTCTGCTCGAACGGGCGGTACCCGGGTCACCGAGCGAGGCGCATCCTCAGCAGGAAAGCAACGACAGAACGGAGTCGATCATGGAAGCGTCAGTCCCGACCACCAGCCCGGTGCGCATCGCACCCGAGACGTTCCTCATCCCGAACCTCGCCCCCGCCGAACCCGGCACCTTCGTCCAGGTCAACTCGCTGCTGATCCGTGGCGAGGAGCCGATCATCGTGGACACCGGGGCGCCGGTGCACCGGGAGCACTGGCTCGAGCAGGTCTACTCGCTCGTCGACCCCGAGGACGTTCGCTGGGTCTTCCTCTCCCATGACGACGGCGACCACACCGGGAGCCTGTACGACGTCCTCGAGGCATCCCCCGCGGCCACGCTGGTGACCAACTTCTTCGCCTGGGAGCGGCTGGCGCTGGAGCGACCGGCCGTCGCGCCCGACCGCATGATCTGGCGGGGACCCAACGAGTCCTTCGACGCCGGTGACCGTCGCCTGCGGCTCGTCGTGTCTCCGATCTTCGACGGGCCGACGACGCGGGCCCTCTATGACGAGCGGACCGGCGTGATGTGGGCGGTGGACTCCTTTGCCGCTCTCACGACGGGTGCCGTCCATGAGGTCGAGGAGGTGCCCAAGGACCTGTACGAGGACAGCTTCCAGCTGTTCAACAGCATGATCTCGCCCTGGCACGAGTGGCTCGACCCCGTCGCCTACAACCGCCATGTGGACACGGTGGAGGCCCTACGGCCCCAGGTGGTCGCTTCCGCCCACGGCCACGTGCTGCGCGGCGGTGACATTCACGACGCCTTCGACCGCGTCCGGACCCTGGCCGGCCAGCCGCGCATCGCACCGCCGGGCCAGTCGGCACTCGACGAGCTGCTCGCCACCGTCATCGCCGCGTGAACCCCGACGTGGCCCTACGCCGAGCGCCCCGACGCACCGCGTAGCCGCACGACCGTGAACTAGCCGGGAACCGCTTGGAGCAGCGGCGTGATCCTCTCGAGGGCGTACTGGAAGCTCAGCACTGACGGAAAACTGAACGCGTAGGCCAGGTCTCCGTCGATGTACACCGCTCGCTTCTCCTTGATCATTCTGAGGGTGTTCAGCCGAGGGTCGGCCTCGATGACGGCCTTCTCCTCCTTCTCAGTAGCCATGTCCCAGATGAGGACGTCGACGTCGAGGTTGCTGAACCTCGCGGGGTCGACCCGCTGGGTCATCTGGGGCACGGTGAAACCGAGGGAGGCGAAGAACTGCATCTCGGGGCTGCGGGGCTCGAAGACATAGACCGCCTCCGTGGGGTCGGAGTAGCTGGCCAAGACCAGCCTCTTCCCCTTGAAGCGGGGGTTCTCGGAGGCGACCTTGGCCAGGCGGGCCTCGAACTCGGCGACGACCTGTTCGGCTCGAGCGCTGCGGCCGAGCGCCGCTCCCACTGAGCGGGTGACCGCCTGCCATGAATTTCCCGAGTCGCGGCTCGCTCGGACAACGGTGGGGGCGATCTTGGAAAGCTGCTCGTAGCCCTCCGAGTCGGAGAAGCCCACGCCGTCAAGGATGAGGTCCGGCTTCAGGGCGGCGATCGTTGGGAGGTCGGGCCCTCCACCACTGAAGAGGACCGTCGACCTGGCCCAACCTGCCGCGTACTGCGCCCACGGGCGCGGGATGGTGTAAATCCGCTCATCGTTGTGACGGGAGGGCAGGGGGGTCACCCCAGGGCGAAGGCCGCATCCCCGAACCGGTTGCTGAGCGCCACCACCCGCTGAGGCGCCCGGGGGACGACCGTGGACCCATACTCGTGCCTGATGGTGACGGGGAAGGCATCCGTCGGCTCAGTGGTCGCGCGCGGAGTCGCCACCTCCGCAGGGGGAGCCGGTCTTGTCGTCGCGGGCTCGGAGGGCGCCGGGTCGGAGGTCGAGCCGGGCGACGACCCGCCCCCGCACGACGCGAGGGTCAACATCGCCACGAGACCGATGACACGTAGGGACCGCCGTAGCACCTGGGCCTCGCTTCGTTGTCGAGATCCCCACGCTAGCTGCGGGATGGCGAAGGCTGCCGTTCGACCTCGGTCAGTCGATGTCGAGCAGCTGTACCCGCACGGCCGGCCAGCGTCCGTCCACGGGATCCTCGGCTTCCACCTGGACCTCGTCGCCGATCATGACGTCGGCCGACGGCTCCCAGCGGGTGCGGGGGTCGACCACGACCTGGCGCTCGTGCGGGTCGGCCTTGAGGACCGGGGTCCAGACGATCTGCACGGCGACTGTCAGGTGCCCGGCGTTCCGGTCGAACGCGGTGACCGCACCCTGGAACGAGGAGGTGGCGCTGGGAGGAGCGGACACAGGTTTCGGGAAGGCGGTGCCCACCTGGACCTCCCCCGCTCGGCCGCAGCCCAGCACGAACGTGGAAAGCAGGGCGACTGCTACAAGCGGCCTCGTCGCTCGCCTGCACCTCGCACGCCCAACGTCCTGCATCGGACTTACTCCTGGCCGACACTCGACCGGTTGACTTCTCTATGGGAACGCCGTCTACCCGCGTGGTGTTCCGACTACTCATGCGATCGAAGGGTTTCTTCGGGCGAGAAGGTCAGCCGGCCCTGAGGGCCTTGCGGAGCGCCAGCTGGCCCCGAAGATGGAGCGCCCCACCGGCGTAGACGCGGGCGGCCAGCATCATGGCGGCCACGATCGAGGCGAGGACGATCGCCACGGCCACCACCACCGTACCGAGGCCCACCTCCCCGGCCGCGATCCGGATGGGCAGCACCATGGGCGCCGAGAACGGGATGAAGGTGGCGATCTCCGCGATCCGGCCGGTGGGGTCCCCGCCCGTGTTCATGGCCGCGAACAGAGAGGCTACGGCCAGGAACGTCAGCGGGGTGGTGGTGCTCTGCAGCTCTTCGACCCGGCTGGCCATGGCGCCGCCCACTGCGAACAGGCAGCTGTAAAGGGCGAAGCCGAGCACGAACCAGAGGACGACCTGCACGGCGACAGAGACCGTCTCGGGCGGGAGGTCCACGCTGCCCGTGAGCTGGGCGGTGAGGAGGCCGATGACCACGAACGCCACCAGCTGGACCAAGCCGAGGAGGCCGATGCCGATGACCTTGCCGGCCAGCAGCTGACCGGGCCGGGCTTTTGCCAGCAGGATCTCCACCACCCTGGAGGCCTTCTCCTCGACCACGCCACTGGCCACCCAGTACCCGAAGCCGAGGAGCTGGCCGTACAGGAGGATGGTGCCGAAGAAGACCAGCCCTTCCTTGGCCGAGTCCTCGTCGGACTCAGGGTCGAGGGCCTGCACCTCCAGGGGCTGGGGCGTGAGGACCCGCCCTGCCACGTCAGGGGCGACGCCGGCGCCGGACAGTGTCGCCTCCGCCACCACCTGCCGGTTCGCCTCCTGGACCACGAACTCGAGGCGGCCGCCGAGCTCCTCGTCGACCACGATCCGGTTGTCGCCCACCGCCGCGTCCAGGTCGCCCGATTCCACCAGCCGCTCGGCCTCGGCTGCGTCGCCCAGCCGGCGGACGTCGATGGCCAGGTCGTCGTCGAGCTGGCCGGCAACCACCGGCAGGCGGTCACCCAGCTGCTCGGCCCCCTCACCGAAGACGCCGACGTCGTAGGTGGTGGGGCCGTCGTCGGAGAGGACGCCGGGGAGGATGGCGACGGCCAGGATGAACGCCAGGCTCACCCCGCAGGAGATGCGAAACGCCTTTGACCGGATCCGCTCCCGCAGCTCCCGACCGGCCACCAGGCGGACCACCTGCAACGTGCTCACGACGAGACCACCTCCCGGAACAGCTCGGTCAGCGTCGGCGCCTCCCGCCGGAAGGAGCGGACCCGGCCGGCGTGGCGGGCGGCGTCGAGCACGTCCTGGTCGTCGCCCCCCGGAAGCAGCTCCAGCACGACCTCGTTGCCGTCGCGCCCGACCACCTTGGCCCCGGTGAGGCCGTCCGCCCACCCCGTCCCCCCGTCGGCCAGCTCCACCTTGAGCCGGTCCGCGCCCCGGCTGCTGCGCACCGTCGGCACCTCCCCGGACGCCACCACCCGGCCCTGGTCGATGATCGTGACCTCGTCGCTCAGCCGTTCCACCAGTTCGAGCTGGTGGCTGGAGTACACCACCGCCGTCCCCTGATCGACCTGGGTCTGCAGCACCCCGGACAGGGCGTCGACGCCCACGGGATCGAGGCCGCTGAACGGCTCGTCGAGCACGAGGAGCTCCGGCGACGTGACAAGAGCAGCAGCCAGCTGGCACCGCTGCTGGTTGCCGAGCGACAGCTGCTCCACCGGCTCCCCGCTGCGCTCGCCGATGCCGATCGACTCGAGGATCGCCTGGGCGGCAGTCGATGCCTCCGCCGGCCCCATGCCCGACAGGCGGGCGAAGTAGACGATCTGGTCGAGGGCGGTCATCTTCGGGTACAGCCCCCGCTCCTCCGGCATGTAGCCGAAGCCCCGGCGGTCGGCGGCGGTCACGGGCCGGTCCTTCCAGCGCACCTCCCCCGCGTCGGGCCGGGCCAGGCCGAGGGCGATCCGCATCGTGGTGGTCTTGCCGGCGCCGTTCCGACCGACGAAGCCATGGATGCGCCCTGGGGCAACCGTCATCGAGAGGCCGTCGAGGGCGACCACGTCGCCATAGCGCTTCGTGAGTGCGACGAGCTCGAGCATGAGCCCCCAATCAAAGCCCGGATCGGGCGACGGTGGGTCAGCAGGCCCGGTAGAGCGACGGGTACGGGTTCATGGAGAGCCCGCTGCCCGGGTGCATCTCGAAGTGCAGGTGCGGGGAGGTGGCGACCGCATCGCCGGTGTTGCCCACGTAGCCGATCACCGTGCCGGCTTCCACATACCCGGTCTCGCCGTAACGGTCGAGGTGGGCGCCGTAGTAGCGGATGCCGTCGTCGCCGTAGAACTGGAACGCCTTGCCGCCGCTCGGGTTGGGATAGGGCGACATCCGGCCCGACACCGGGGCGACCACAGGCGTGCCCCGGGCGGCGAAGAGGTCGACGCCGTTGTGCCGGCCACCGTCCGGTCGGACATACCCGAAGTCGTTGACGAAGGTCATGGAGCCGTCGACCGGGCACTCGATGTCGACAGTGACCGTCTTGGCCACCGGCAAGGCGCCCGAGGTCACCAGACTCTGGCCCTCGTAGATGGTGTTGGGGTCGGTGATCCCGTTCAGTGCGGCCAGGTAGGTGGTCGACAGGCCGTTGCGGGCCGCGATGCTCCCCAGCACGTCACCGCTGCGGACGATGTACTTGGCCGGCTCCGAGGTGGTCAGCACCTGGCCGGGATAGATCGTGTTGGGGTCCGCTATCCCGTTCAGCGCAGCCAGTCGGGAGGGCGACATGCCGGCTCGAGAGGCGATCACCCCCAAGGCGTCTCCGGGTTGGACCACGTAGGAGTCGGCGGCCACGGGCGACGACCACCACAGGGGGGCGACGGCCGCGGCGACCGCGAGGGTGACAACGGCGGCGAGCGCCCTGACGTGCATGTGAGATCGGTCCTTGTCTCCCCCTTCGCCGTTGTCACTCTAACCACTTGAGCCACATCAGTAACACCGATGTCGGCTCACGTGGCCAGGGTGCGGACCACCGTCTCCACCGGCCCTCTCCGGTGCTCCGCCAGCCAGGCGCGTGCGGCCAGTGCGAAGCCGACGAAGACGGCAAGAGCGACCGCCACCTGGACGGGCAGGGGAGGGGTCGAGCTCCGAAGCCACGGGAAGACGACGGCCTCGCCCAGTAACAGATGGGCCAGGTACGCCGTCAGCGCCATCTGGCCGAGCGGCACGACAGAGCGGACCACGGCGGCAGCCCGGCGGGCGACGATCAGGCAGGCGGCCACCACGGCGACAGCGGTGGCGGCGGCCAGCACGTACCACGCGGTCTGGTTGCTATGGGCGGCGCTGGCGAGGAACGGCGAGCCGTCGAACGCCCGGTAGGCCGACGCCACCAGCGGCTGGGCACCGGCGACGACCACGGAACCCAGCAGCAGCGCCCACTGGATGCGGGCCTCGCCCAGGCGCAGGCGCACCACCCATGCGCCGACCAGGACGAAGCCGGCCCAGCCGACGAGGGGGTAGCCGCCGGTCCAGACGAGCCCGCCCAGCACGGTCGGCGCGTCCAGGAGCTCGGCGTAGGTCGACGGCTGCGCCGAGGCCCGCAGGCCCAGGTCACCCGCCGTGGCCACGACCAAGGACGGAAGTAGGAAGGCCACGCCTGCCGCAGGTAAGAGCCGGCGGGTCGGCAACCGCCGCACGAGGGGGAAGAGGGCCAGGAGGATGCCGTAGTGGGGGAGGATCAGATAGACGTCGTCGACGAACGGCCACAGCACCAGCCCAAGGGCGAAGAGCACCAGCCCCCGCCGCACGAAGGCCCCGTCCGAAGTCCCCTTGGCGGCCAGCAGTCCGGCGCCGACCCCCAGCAGGAGGCAGAACAGGGGGGCGGCCCGGCCGTCCGCCGCGTTGTCGATCGCCTGGAGCCAGCCGGGGTCGGTTGATCGACGTGAGGCGGCGAAGTGGGCCAGGAGCATGCCCCCGAACGCCAGGGCCCTGGCGGCGTCGATTCCGGTGAGCCGGGTCGAGACCCGAGGGCGCGCCGGCGCAGCCAACATCTCCACGTCTGTACCCAACGCCTCCAACCTGAGGCGAGGCTGTGAACCGGCGGGGAAATTGCCTCAGAACCCTCGAGGAGCTCCACCAGGGCACTTGACCAACGACCACCTGGGTATGACTCCCGTCGAGGAGTCGGTGCCGGCCCACGGCACTGCCTTAGGAGGTGCGGCGTGCAGGTCCTTGCGGCGGTGCCCCGATGAGCCAGCAGGAGACGTCCCTTCGGCGCAGGTGGCGGTTGAGCACCTATGCGCTCAAGCTCGATGTACAAGAGGCGGAGGACCGCCTTCAGGAGCGAATCCGGCTCCTCGAGGAGCGGGTGAGGGCGCTCGAGGCCGCAGTCGGAGAAGATCCGACCCCCAAGGCCTGATCGTCCAACGTCCCGAGGCGGCCTACGCGCCGCGGCGGGCGGTGAGCGGCTCGAGCTGAGGGACCAGGTCGAGCATCTTCTCGTCGAAGGGCAGTAGGCGGCCCGACGGCATGGAGATGGCGTGCTTGGGCGCCAGCTGGGTCACGAACTCGATGTCGTGGCTGACCAGGATCACCGTGCCCTTGAAGTGCTGGAGGGCGGCGAGGACAGCCTCGCGCGACGACGGGTCGAGGTTGTTGGTCGGCTCGTCGAGCAGCAGGACGTTGGCCTTGCCGCCGACCAGGCGGGCGAGGGAGAGCTTGGTCTTCTCGCCGCCGGAGAGGGTGGCCGCCTCCTGCGACGCCACGTCACCGGTCAGCCCGAAGTGGGCGAGGATCGACCGCAGCTCCGACGCGCTCTGGCCGGTGGTGGACGCGGCCTGCATGACCTCGAGGACGCTGTCCCCCGGGCGGATGTCCTCGTGCTCCTGGGCGTAGAACCCGAGGGTCACGTTGGTGCCCAGGCGGACGGTGCCGCCGTCGGGCTCGTACAACCCGGCCAGGCAGCGCAGCAGGGTGGTCTTGCCCGCGCCGTTGACCCCGACGACGAGGAAGACCTCGCCCCGGCTGACGGTGAAGTCGACCTCGTTGACGATGATGTCGCTGCCGAACGCCTTGGTCAGCCCCTCCACCCGCATGACCACGTCGCCCGCCCGGGCCGGATCGGGGAAGCGGACCTTCAGCGCCCGCCGGCGCACGGGGGGCAGCTTGGTGGCCTGCTGGTCGACGATGCGGGTGATGCGCTGCTCGAGGTTGCGCCGCTTGCGGGCCGCGGTGGCGTTGCCCTGCCGGAACTTGTCGGCGGTGGTCTTGAGCCGCTCGATCTCGCGCTGGGCGTTGGCCGCGTCGCGGGTGAGCGACGCCTCCCGCTCGGCCCGCTTCTTCAGGAACACGCTGTAGGTGCCCCGGTAGAGCTCCACCCGCCCCTGCTCGAGGGCGATCACCCGGTCGATGGACTCGCTCATCAGCTCGATGTCGTGGCTGACCACCAGCACCGCGCTGGGCGACGTGCGCAGGAAGTCCATGACGAAGAGCTTGGCCTTGGCGTCGAGGTGGTTGGTGGGCTCGTCGAGGATCAGCAGGTCGCCACCGGCCAGCAGCAGTCGGGCCAGCTCGAGGCGACGGCGCTGGCCGCCGGAGAGCGACCCGACCTCGAGCAGCAGCGCCTCCTCCTCGAGGTCGAGGCCCCGGGCGATGGACTCAGCGGTCCGCTCGAGGTCGTAGCCGCCGGCCAGACGGAACTTCTCCTCCAGCTCGGTGTAGCGGTGGACGGCGTTGTCCAGGGCGTCAGGATCGTCGGAGATGCTGGCCTTCTCGATGCCGACCTGCGCCTCCTCGACCTGCTCGTGCAGCGAGTGCAGCCTGCTCCCGGCGAGGAGGTGGTCCCAGGCCAGCAGGTGGCTCACCTCGGCGTGGGGGGCGGTCTCCTGGGCCAGCCACCCGTACGCCTCGGGCAGTTTCACCTCGCCGGCCGCAGGGGCGACCTGGCCGACCAGCGTCTTCAGCAGGGTGGTCTTCCCGGCGCCGTTGGGCCCGACCAGCGCAACCTTCTCTCCCTCGCCGATGCGAAAGGAGGCGTCGTCGAGCAGGACACGTGCGCCTATCTCGATGCGAAGGGAGGAAACCTGGAGCGTCATGGTGGGGGATGGCCTCTCGTCGAACCAGTCCGGACATCCCGACCGCGGCCAACCTCCATTCTACGACACTGCAGGCCGATCGATCTCCCGGGTGCAGAACGCGCACACGATCGCCCGGGCGGGCACGTTGCTCAGGCAGTAGTCGCACTCCTTGGTGACCGACTGCACGTCGGGCTCGGTCTTGCGCTGGGCCATGAGCGCGTTCACCGGCTTGACAACGAAGAAGAAGACGGCGGCGGCGACCAGCAGGAAGGCGACCAGGTCGTTGATGAACCGGCCGTAGAGGAAGGTGCTGTCGCTGATCTTGAAGCTCAACTGGGAGAAGTCCTTGGTGCCCGGAATGGCGACGAGCGGCGTGAGCATGTTCGCCACGAACGACGAGACGACGGTTCCGAAGGCGGCGCCGATCACGACCGCTATGGCCAAATCCACGACGTTGCCTCGAAGGATGAAGGCTTTGAAGTCTTTGAGCATGTACACCTCCGTAGCATTTGCCCATGCGAGTCCGCGTGGGGTCATTCGAAGCCTTGCAGAGAGACGGTCGGCTGGTCGGGAAGGCGGGCGGGCACGGGGTGTGCGTGTTCTGGCACGACGGCCGGGCCTACGCGCTCGACGACCGGTGCCCGCACATGGGCTTCCCGCTCCACCGGGGGACGGTGGAGGCGGGCCTGGTCACCTGCCACTGGCACCACGCCCGGTTCGACCTGGCCTCGGGCGGCACGCTCGACCCCTTCGCCGACGACGCCCGGGCGTTCCCCGTGGAGGTGGAGGGCGACGACGTCTACCTGACCGTCACGGCCCCGGACAACCGGGTCGACCAGCTCCGCCGGCGTCTGGCCGAGGGCCTGGAAGGGGGCCTCACCCTGGTGACGGCCAAGGCGGTGCACGGCCTGCTGGAGGCTGATGTCCCCGCAGCGGAGATCGTGCGGGTCGGGGTGGAGTTCGGCACGGCGAACCGGGCCCAGGGCTGGGGGTCGGGCCTCACCGTGCTGGTGGCCATGGCCAACCTCCTGTCCTGGCTCGACCCGGCCGACCACGCTCTGGCGCTGGTGCACGGGCTGGCGTTCGTCGCCCGGGACACGGCCAACCGCCCGCCCCGATTCCCCCTGGCACCCCTCGGCGACGGCTCGGCGGCACCGGTGTCCACCGACCGGCTCACCGACTGGTACCGCCGCTTCATCGAGACCCGTTCCGCTGACGCGGCCGAGCGCACGCTCGTCACCGCCCTCTCCGCCGGTACCGACGCGGCCACCGTCTCTCGGATGATGTCGGCCGCGGTCACCGACCACGTCTTCATCGACGTCGGCCACACACTGGACTTCACCAACAAGGCGTTCGAGGCGGTCGAGCATCTGGGGTGGGGTTCGGCGGCCACCGTCTTACCGACCCTCACCGGGCAGACGGCGCGTGCGTCACGATCCGAGGAAGGCAGCCGCTGGCGCCATCCGCACGACCTGGCCGCCTTGGTGGCGTCGACCGAGGAGCGTCTGCCCGCGCTGCTGGCCGAGGGTCGTGCGAAGTACGGCCAGTTCGACGACGTCAGCGGGCTGGGGTGGCAGATGCTCGACGACGAGCCCCACGCCGTCGTCCAGGCCACCCTCGACGCGATCTCCGCCGGGGCCACGCCCGAGCAGCTGGGCCGGGCCGTGGCCCTCGCTGCCGGCCTGCGGATCACCCGCTTCCACACCCAGAACGACTTCGGCGACTGGGACGCCGTCCACCACGGGTTCACCTACGCCAACGCCCTGCACCAGTGCCTCATCCGCCAGCCGTCCGACGAGCTGGTGCGGGGGGTGATCCACGGGGCGCTGCGGGTCTACCTCGACCGGTTCCTCAACGTGCCCGCCGCCCGGCTACCGGCGACCGACCACGCTGACCTTGCCGACCTGCAGGCGTGCTGGGATGCCCAGGGCGGCGTCGACCGCGCGGGCGCGATCGCCTACGGCTGGCTCAAGTCCGGTGGCGACCCGCGCCAGGTGGTGGCCGCCCTCGGCCACGCCCTTCTGTCGGAAGATGCCGGCTTCCACTGGTTCCAGATCATCGAGGCCGCCGTCCGCCAGTACTCGGCATGGCCCGAAGGGTCCGAGGAGGGTGCACTCATCCTGACCGGCGCCGCCCGCTTCCTTGCCGCCCACACTCCCACCCGCCGGGAGCTGCCCCACGTCGTCCGCACCGCGGCCCGCCTGCGCCGGGGCGACGACCTGTTCGAGGAGAGCTGAGCGTCTGGTAGATGCGGCGCGCCAGAGCGGCTCGGATCTACCAGACGGTCAGGCCGACTCGTCCGGGTCGCGGCGGCGCCAGGCCTCCTCGGCCCGGGAGACCACCTCCCGGAGGGGAAGTCCGGTGCGACGAGCGGCGCGGGCTGCATCGTCGTGCTCGACCTTGACCCGCCCGGCACCGACTTTCACTCGCACGGGCACGCCGCCCACCTCGACCTGGCCGTTGACCCGGGCCGACGGCCAGCGCTGCAGCGTCTCGCCCCGCAGGCCGAGGGAGCCGGTCTCGGCCACCATCACCGCCGCCACCTGGTCGGCCAGGGCGGGGTCGACCAGCGCGCTCACCGTGTGGGCCGGCCGGCCCTTCTTCATCACGATGGCGGTGATCCAGGCGTCGTGGGCGCCGGCTGCCAGCAGGGCGGCGGTGGCGTGGGCGAGGGTCTCGCCGGTGGCGTCGTCGACGTTGACCTCCAGCAGGGTGACGGGCTGGCCCGGCTCGGTCCGAGCCGGCACCGCGGCCATCGCCTCGCCCAGCACCACCTGCAGGAGGTTCGGCAGGCCCTCCAGGTCGCGGGTGCCGGCCCCGAACCCGGCCGCGGTGACCTGCATCTGGGGCATGGGGCCCCACCCGGTCACGGTTGCGGCCAGCAGGGCGGCGCCGGTGGGGGTGGTCAGCTCGTAGGGGACGTCGCGCCCGTAGGTGGGCGCACCGCGAAGGAGCTCGACGACGGCGGGGGCGGGCACGGGGAGCATCCCGTGAGCCGACCGCACCATGCCCATGCCGTTGGCGACGGGGCTCGACCACACCGTGTCGACGCCGAGCACCTCCAGCGCCGCGCAGCTTCCGACCACGTCGATGATGGCGTCGACCCCTCCCACCTCGTGGAAGTGGACCTGGGCCACCGGACGGCGGTGGAGGTGGCCCTCGGCGTCGGCCAGGGCGGCGAAGGTGGCCTGGGCCCGGTTGCGCACGCGCTCGGGGAGGCGGGCCTCGTCGACCAGCCCGGTGATGTGGGCGTAGGTGCGGACCACGGCCGTCTCCGCGGCCACCACGTCGACCTTCGTGGCCCCGATGCCGCCGCGCATGACGGGCGAGACCTCCATCGACCACCCGGCCATGGGCAGCCGGTCGAGCATCGCCCGCACCTCGCCCACGTCGGCCCCCGCGTCGATCAGGCTGCCGAGGGCCATGTCGCCGGCGATGCCCGAGAAGCAGTGGAACCACGCAGCGGTGCTCATGGGGCCACCCTTGCAGGGTGTCCCCATGAATGCCTGTTGGACCGGCCTCCCGGGCCGGTCATGGGGCCGGGAGGATGCGGAGCACCGCGCAGGCGGCGCCGAAGCCGTTGTCGATGCCCACGACCGTGAGGCCCGCGGCACACGAGGAGAGCATGGACAGCAGGGCGGTGACCCCTTCGAGCGCGGCGCCGTACCCAGTGCTGGTCGGGACGGCGATCACCGGAGCGGGCGTGATGCCGCCGACCAGGCTGGCCAGCGCCCCCTCCATGCCGGCGATCACCACGATGGCGTCGGCCCCGGCGAGCTCGTCGACCGTGGCCAGCAGGCGGTGGACGCCCGCCACGCCCACGTCGGCGTCGAGCACGGGGGTAAGGCCGTGGGCCGTGAGAGTGGCCGCGCACTCGTGGGCCACGGGCAGGTCCGCCGTGCCCGCGGTCAGGACCACCACCCGTCCCGGGCGGGGCAGGCGACTGCGCCAGGCGAGCGTCGAGCCCGTGCGGACCGCGCCCGGGCTGCGCTCCAGCGCCGCCGCGGCCTGCACGTCGTTCGCCCGGGTGAGCAGGACCGGCCCGCCGTCCTCCTCGGCCAGCAGCTCGGCCACGATGGCGGCACACTGCTCGGGCGACTTCCCGGGGGCGTAGACCGCCTCGGGCAGGCCCTGGCGCAGAGTGCGGTGGTGGTCGACCTTGGCGAAGCCGAGATCGGCGTAGGGGAGGCGCCGCAGGCGGGCCACGGCGTCGTCGGCCGACAGCGCGCCGGAGCGCACGTCGTCGAGCATGCGCCGGACTGCGGTCTCGTCCATGCCGGCAATTATCCTCCGCCCATGACCCCCCCGTCCCCTACGGCCCCTCCGGGCGCAGCGAGAGTCGCCTATCTGGGCCCTCCTGGCACCTTCACCGAGGAGGCGCTGCTCAGCCAGGCCGACCTGGCCGACGCCGAGCTCATCGCCATGCGCTCCATGCCCGAAGTGCTGGCCGCCACGTCGTCCGGCGAGGTCGACGCCGGATTCGTCGCCTTGGAGAACTCCATCGAGGGCAGCGTGCTGGTGGTGCTCGACCAGCTGGTCTTCGACCACGACCTCTTCATCCAGCGGGAGGTCGTCCTCACCATCCGCCAGAACCTGCTGGCCCCGCCGGGCATGGCCCTGGCCGACGTGCGCCGGGTGGTCTCCTTCCCTGTCGCCACGGCCCAGTGCCGGAAGTTCTTCGCCGCGTCACTGCCCGACGTGGAGATCGTGGCCGCCAACTCCACCGCCGGTGCGGTGCAGGAGGTGGCCGAGAACCGTCCGCCCGGCACTGCCGCCCTGGGCGCGGCCCTGGCCGCCAAGCTGTACGGGCTCGAGGTGCTGGCGGCCGACGTCGAGGACAACCCGGACAACAACCAGACCCGCTTCGTGGTCGTCGCACGGAAGGGCATCCCGGTTCCGACCGGGCACGACAAGACGAGCATCGTCTGCTTCCAGCGCGACGACCGTCCCGGCAGCCTGCACGCCATCCTCGGCCAGTTCACCGCCCGGAACATCAACCTCACCAAGCTCGAGTCCCGCCCGACCAAGCACAGCCTCGGCGACTACTGCTTCATCATCGACCTCGAGGGCCACGTCGACGACGAGGTGGTGGCCGACTGCCTGCGCGACCTGCGGGTCCAGCTGGCCAGCGTGAAGTTCCTGGGCTCCTACCCGGCGGCCGGCGAGCACGGCCCCGCCGTCCGCCGCGACGCCGAGGTGGCGTGGAAGGCGGCGGACGAGTGGATCGCGAACCTGCGCAGGCAGGTGGGCCGCTAGCGTCGACTTCGCCGGGAGGGATGGCAGAGCGGCCGAATGCGAGGCTCTTGAAAAGCCTTGGACGAGAGTCCCGTGGGTTCAAATCCCACTCCCTCCGCTCACCGTGCCAGACTCGTCAGGCCTTGGAGAGGTGACCGAGTGGCCGAAGGTGATCGCCTGCTAAGCGATTAAGGGGTGTAAAGCCTCTTCGAGGGTTCAAATCCCTCCCTCTCCGCCAAGATCGTCAGCCCGGCACAGTCAGTCCGGGTCGTCGTCGTCCTCGGGCTGGGGATCGGCGATCCACTGGCCGGAGGTGCCGGGACGCATGGATCCGATTTTCGACGACGACTCGTGGCGGGTGTCGAGGTCGTCCTTCATACAGATGCAGTTGTCCGTAGGCTTGTCGCAGCCCTCGCAGACCACCCGCCCCTCTTTGTCGTCGAGGCGGACCGCCGCCCCACAGAGAGCACAGACCCCCGTCTCCATGTAGCGGTAGTTCCTCGGCATGGGTCGAAGTCTACGGGCCTCAAGCTCGGCCGGCGTCTGGTCGAAATTCATACTGAACACCTCGAGAGATGGAGCGAACACCGAACGTGTGGAACCGGATGAAGGGCCTTCCCTGGTTGGCGATCGGCGGAGGCCTGCTCGGCTGCCTGCTGCTGGTCGCCCTTGTCCCCCCGCTGCGGCGGGGCGTGGCCAACGTCGCCAGCCGGGCCATCTTGGTGGTGGCGTCACCGTTCGCCCCCGACATCAAGGGGTTCGAGGACCTGCCCGACGCCAGCAAGGTGGTGGCCCGGGACGGAGCCGACGTCGGACTGCTCGGGCTCGAGCAGCGCGATCCCGTGCGCCTCGACCAGGTCCCCCCGCACGTCAGCCAGGCGGTGCTGGCCGCCGAGGATGCCGACTTCTACTCCCACTCCGGCGTCGACCCGAGCGCGGTGTTCCGGGCCATGATCAACAACGCCCGGGGCCAGACCCAGGGCGGGAGCACCATCACCCAGCAGCTGGCCAAGCTGAACTACGTCGGCTCGAACCGCACCTTCCTGCGGAAGTTCAAGGAGGTGCTCTACGCCAGCAAGCTGGAGAGCAAGTACTCCAAGGACGAACTGCTGGAGCGCTACCTGAACCAGGTCTACTTCGGCGAGGGAGCGTACGGGATCGCCCTGGCGTCCCAGGCCTTCTTCAACGTGCCCCCCGGCCAGTTGAACCCGGCCCAGGCCGCCATGCTGGCCGGGAAGATCCGGTCGCCGAACGGCCTCGACCCCTACAAGGACCCGGGCACCGTCCAGTCCCGCCGCGACCAGGTCCTGCGCAACATGTCGCGTCAGGGGTGGCTGGGCGGCGCCGAGCTGGAGTCGGCGCTGGCGTCACCGCTGGGCCTCGGCCCCCGCAAGGCCACCGGACGGGGCGTCGGGTCGGCGACCAAGGCTCCCGACTTCGTGGCCTTCGTGGGCCGTGAGGCGGCCGGGATCGAGGCCCTGGGATCCACCGCCGACGCCCGCCGCAAGCAGGCGTTCACCGGTGGGTACACGATCGAGACCACCGTCGACCTCAAGGCCACCGACGACGCAGTCGCCGCGGCCAAGGCGGTGCTCGGCGCTCCGAACGACCCGACCACGGCCATCGTCTCCATCCAGCCCGGTGACGGCGCCATCCGGGTGCTGTTCGGGGGGCTCGACCCGAACCTGGAGTTCGACCCCGCCAGCCAGGGCCGCCGCCAGCCCGGCTCGTCGTTCAAGCCGTACGTCTACCTGGCCATGCTGAAGGAGGGCATCGACCCCCGCAGCCAGTTCGACTCGGCGTCACCCCAGAGCCTGCGCTGCGCCAACGCGCCGTGGACGGTCAACAACTTCGAGGGCGAGGGCCGGGGCATGATCGACGTCGACGAGGCCATGACCCGCTCGGTCAACGTGGTGTTCGCCCAGCTCATGGCCCGGGTGGGCCCGGAGGACGTGCGGGCGGTGGCCGAGAAGGCCGGCATCAACAGGGACCGGCTCACCCCGCCGGAGTGCGCCATGGCCCTGGGCGGACTGAGGGAAGGGGTCACCCCGCTGGAGCAGGCGTCCGGGTTCGCCACGTTCGCGGCCAAGGGCCTGGCCGCCGAGCCGTATGCCATCACCCGCATCAAGGACCGCCGGGGCCAGGTCATCTACGAGCGCAGGCCCAAGACCAACCAGGCCTTCCGCGACAAGGAGGCCGGCGTGGTGAACGCGGCGCTGAAGCGGGTGGTCGAGGGCGGCACCGGTACCGCGGCGAACATCGGCCGGCCGGTGGCCGGCAAGACCGGCACCAGTGAGAACTACGGCAACGCCTGGTTCGTGGGCTACACGCCCCAGCTCGCCACTGCGGTCTGGGTCGGCCGGCCCGAGGGCGACGTCCCCATGCGCAACGTCCGTGGCATCAACGTCACCGGGGGCAGCTTCCCCGCTCGCATCTTCAGCCAGTACATGCGGGCCGCTCTCGCCGGGGTTCCCGTGCAGGAGCTGTACACCGCGAATGTGGACGAGCTGAACCTCAAGTCTTCCGTGTCGACGCTGGTACCGCCGCCTCCTCTGCCGGTGGACACGACGACGACCACTTCGTTCAACCCTGACAACAACCCGTTCCCGACCACCACGGTCGGCACCATTCCGCCCGACACCGCGCCCCGCCGGACCATCCCCCGGCCCACCACGACGGTGCGTCCGACCACCACCGTTCCTCGTCCGACCACCACCACCACCGCCGTGCCTCGCACGACGACCACCACCCGGGCGCCGTAGCTGTCCCACCCCCTGCATAGGGTGAGTCGCCATGGGCGAGCGGGCGTCGACCTTCAGGAGTGAGCGGCGCCACGAGGCCCTTCCGGCCCGCGAGGTGATCTATGCGGCCGTCGGATTGCTGCGGGAGCCGGTCGTCGATGGCCGGCGCTACCGGGAGCTGCTCACCATGCTGGCCGAGGGCCCGCCGGAAGTCGCCGTCGAGGTCGACGCGGTGGTCGGCGAGGCGCTCGAGGAGGCGCTTCGCCGGAACTGGACCGCCGCCGAGGTCGCTCGCCAGACCGAGCGCCGGCTGGGAGTCCGTCACGCCGGGTACGTGACCGACCCGGGTGGCCAGGCCCACCTGGGACCGTGGGCGGAGCGGCAGGGTCTGCCGCTGATGGAGGCGCTGGCCTGCGCGGTGGAGGTGCTGGCTCTCCTGCTGAGCCTGCCACCTCTGCCCCGGCTGGGCGCAGCGCCGGCATCTGCCCGACGGCCGGCCCGGTCGGCGCAGGACCGCCGGATCCTCGAGAAGGTGAGGGCGTTGCTGGCGAAAGCGGAGTCGACCACCTTCCCCGAGGAGGCCGAGGCCTTGTCCTCCAAGGCCCAGGAGCTCATGGCCCGGCATTCCATCGACGAAGCGATGGTCGGCGCCGGTGCCGCTCGGGTCGACGACGCCCCGAGCGGCGTACGGGTGCCGGTCGACGATCCGTACGCCGGCGCAAAGTCGATCCTGCTCTCCGAGGTGGCTTCCGTCAACCGCTGCCGGGCCGTGTGGTCCAAGGGTCTGGGATTCAGCACCGTGGTCGGCTTCGCGTCGGACCTCGAGTTCGTCGAGGTCCTCTACACCTCCTTGCTGGTCCAGGCCACCTCGGCCATGGTCGCCGCCGGCTCACAGGTCGATCGGAGCGGTCGGTCGCGCACCCGCTCGTTCCGGCAGGCGTTTCTCCTGGCCTACGCCACCCGCATCGGTCACCGCCTCCGGGCGGCGGAGGCCGCCAGCCGGGCTGCGGCCGCCGAGGAGTACGGCGACGCCCTGTTGCCGGTCCTCGCCGACCGCTCGGCCGCCGTCCGGGCCGCCGAGGCCGAGGCCTTCCCGGACACGGTCAGCCGGTCGGTCAGCATCAGCAACGCCGCCGGCTGGGCCGCCGGCGCCGCGGCCGCCGACCTCGCATCGCTGTCCGGCCGCACCGAGGTACCCACCGGCTCGCCCTGACCGGACCGGTACACTGCTCGGTGCCCCTGCGCTGGTAGCTCAACGGATAGAGCATCTGACTACGGATCAGAAGGTTGGGGGTTCGAATCCCTCCCAGCGCGCTACATAGTGCAGGTCAGACGGGATGCCAGCCGGAAGGCTTGACCCTCCGAAGGCGGGCCGCAGACCCCGGGAGCCGCCGCCCTCTCTGCCCCGCTCCTCTTCTCCGCCTTGGCAATCCAGCTCAGATCGAAGCAAGGCGGGTGGTGGCGAGCATGACCGGTGAGGCCACAGCCCGCTAGTTCAGCCGCTCGTCCCGGTCCCCCTGAGCGGTACGTGCCGCATCACACGGAGGGTGGCGTCAGACATGGACGTTCGGGACAAAAACGGCAGGCGTATGTCTCGTGTAGACAACCTCCATTGGCAACAGGCCCTCCGCGACTACCTCCTGTCAGGAGACGCAGTGATCATCATCCGCGCCGAGGACGCGGGAATCAGCGCCTCCACTTGGGACGCGATCATCGGCGGCGGCATTCTCGCGGCCGACGGGGCGCACGTCGTCTATAGGGTCGAGAGCGGCCGCCATTGAGCCAGAGTCGATCAAACCAGCGTCGAACCAAAGTACCGACGCGTAACCGGCGACCTACGCTGGGCTCGTGAAGCGTACGGCCGCTGTCGCGCTCGCCCTGATGATCCTCGCCGGGTGTGGCGGAGACCGCGGGGACGGCAAGGGTGGCGTCCGGGACGCGGCGCCCACCTATCGCCTCGACGGCACGCTGCGCCTGAACCAGATCCAGGTGCTCGGCACGCACAACAGCTACCACGTGGCGCCGCCGGCGGGCGCGAACCTCACGCCCGAGCGTGACATCACGCAGGCGCCCCTGACGGTCCAGCTCGAGCGCCAATCCGTCCGCCAGATCGAGCTCGACGTCCACGCCTCTCCGGGCGGCGGGAGCCTCCGCGTGTACCACCTTCGCGGCGACGAGGGGACGACCTGCCCGACCCTGGTGCAGTGCCTCAGCGAGGTCCGCGACTGGTCGGCGAGTCATCGGGGCCATCTCCCCTTGTTCGTGCTGCTCGAGCCGAAGCACGAACTGGGGGCGCTGGTCGACGGCCTGGCGGTGGACGCCGAGATTCGCAGCGTCCTGAGGTCCGACCAGCTCCTCACGCCCGACGACGTGCAGGGGACCTGGCCGTCGTTGCGACAGGCCGTGCAGGAGGGCGGCTGGCCGCTGCTGGGGTCAGCCCGCAACAAGATCGTCTTCGTCTACACCGACAATGTCAGCACCCGGTTGGCCTATACCTCGAGCGAGACGTCGCTGCAGGGGCGGGCCATGTTCGTCTACGCCGACCCGTCGAGTCCCCTGGCCGCGTTCGCCAGCGTGAGCGACGCCCGGCTCGGCGGCGAGCGCATCGCCGAACTGCTCCGCGGCGGCTACATCGTCAGGACGCGTGCCGACGACGGCGGCGTCGAGGCGCGGGCCAACGACCCCTCCCGGGCCGCGGCCGCGCTGGCGTCCGGCGCGCAGTTGGTGAGCACCGACTATCCCGTGCCCGCGCCGTCGGGATACGTCGTGCCCACCCCGGGCCGTCCTGCCCGCTGCAACCCCGTCAACGCACCGCCGAGCATCGGCTGCACGCCCCAGGACGTCGAGAACCTGCGCTGACTCCCAACGTGTCAAGGCTCGAGACAGTTGAGGTGGGGGGAAGGAGGCTGTCCCGTTCTCCCCGCGCCTCAGCACCACCCGATAGTCGACCCTGATCGTCGTGCACGAAGGCCGGCATGCGCCGGTAGGGTGCGGCGATGGCCGACGCGCCGGTTCTGCTCACCGTCGACGACGACGCCGGGGTCTCGCGGGCCATCGCCCGCGACCTCCGACAGCGCTACGGCCAGGAGTACCGGGTCCGTCGAGCCGAGTCCGGCGCGGACGCCCTCGAGGTGCTCGACGAGCTGAAGCTGCGGGGCGAGCGCGTGGGGCTGCTCCTCGTCGACCAGCGAATGCCGGCCATGAGCGGCGTCGAGTTCCTCGAACGGGCCCGGGAGCGATACCCCAACGCGCGTCGCGTCCTCCTGACCGCGTACGCGGACACGGAAGCTGCCATCGCCGCCATCAACGAGGCGGACGTCGACTACTACCTGCTCAAGCCGTGGGACCCGCCCGAGGAGAAGTTGTACCCGGTCGTAGACGACCTGCTCTCGGACTGGCACGCGACCGATCCGGCCCCGTTCACCGGTGTGCAGGTGGTGGGCCATCGGTGGTCGGCCCGGTCACACGAGGTCAGGGACTTCCTGACCCGCAACCAGGTGCCGTTCCGCTGGTACGACGTGGAGACCGACCCGGAAGCTGAAGCACTGATGCACGCCGGCGGGAACACATCTCAAGGGCTGCCTCTCGTGGCCACCACGGACGGCCGGGCGCTCGAGCGACCGTCTCTCGCCGAGCTCGCGGCCGTGCTCGGTCTCTCCTCGACGCCCACGCAGCCGTTCTACGACCTGGTCGTCGTGGGCGGCGGGCCGGCGGGCCTGGGCGCCGCGGTGTACGGAGCTTCGGAGGGGCTGCGCACCATCCTCGTCGAGCGGCAGGCGATCGGCGGTCAGGCGGGCCAGAGCGCGCGCATCGAGAACTACCTCGGCTTCCCGGCGGGGCTCTCGGGCGCCGACCTCGCCCGCCGGGCGGCCACTCAGGCCCGCCGCTTCGGCACCGAGGTGCTGTCGGTTTCGGAGGTGGAGAGGCTCCAGGTGTGCGGGCCGGCCCGGGTGGTCCGCATGGCCAACGGCCAGGAGCTGACCGCCCACGCCGTCGTTGTCAGCACCGGCGTGGCCTACCGCCGCCTCGAGCACCTCGAGCGGTTCGCCGGACGCGGTGTCTACTACGGCGCGTCGACCTCGGAGGGGATCAGCTGCCAGGGCGACGACGTCTACGTCGTCGGTGCCGGCAACTCTGCCGGCCAGGCCGCGGTGTTCTTCTCACGGTTCGCCCGCCACGTCACGCTGCTCGTGCGGAGCGACGGCTTGGAGCGGACGATGTCCCACTATCTGATCGAGCAGCTGGCCGAGCGGCCGAACATCTCGGTGCGAACCAACGCTTCGGTGATCGGCGGTTCTGGGGACGGTCACCTCGAGCGCATCACCGTGCGCGACGACGCCGGCCACGAGGAGGAGCTCTCCACCTCGTGGCTGTTCGTGTTCATCGGCGGGGAGCCCTGTACGAGCTGGCTCGACGGTGTGGTCGCCCGAGACCGTGGGGGGTTCATCCTGACGGGGCCCGACCTCACCGTCCGAGGCACCCGACCGCAGGGATGGGACCTGGCTCGGGACCCGTACTACCTGGAGACCAGCGTGCCAGGCGTGTTCGCCGCGGGTGACGTACGGCACGAGTCGGTGAAGCGCGTCGCCTCCGCCGTCGGGGAGGGAGCCATGGCCGTCACGCTCGTGCACCGCTACCTCGAAGGCCGTTGAACCTCGTCGAGGAGCTCCGCGGCTGTTTCCTGTTCGAGAAGCTGACCGACGACCAGCTGGCGTGGCTCGCCGAGCATGGCGTCGTCTGCTCCTACGAGGCAGGCGTCGACGTCTATCGCGAGGGCGATCCGGCTGAGTGGTTCTTCGTGCTGCTCGACGGCGGGATGCAGATCCTCAAGCGAGCCGCGGGGGACGACGTGCCAGTGGTCGCCTCCTCGCAGAAGGGTGTGTACGGGGGGGCCACTCGAGCCTTCGTCCCCGACGCCGGCAGGCTCTACGAGACCAGCATGCGGACCCTGGGGCCGACGCGCATGTTCCAGCTGAAGGCGGACGATTTCGCGGCCCTGCTCAGCGAGTGGTTCCCCATGGCGGTGCACCTGCTGGCCGGCCTCTTCGTCGGCATGACGAACTTCGAGGCGGTGACGTCCCAGCGCGAGCGGCTCATGGCCCTGGGGTCGCTGTCGGCCGGCCTGGCCCACGAGCTCAACAACCCCGCCGCGGCCGGCGTCCGTGCCGCGCACGCCCTCAGGGACCGTCTCCAGGACGCCCGGGACGGCGTGCGGACGGCCATGACGCTGCTGCGGCCCGAGGCCATCGAGCTGGTCATATCCCTGGAGGCGGAGGCCGAGGAGCGGGCCCGCACCGCCGGCACGGCGCAACTGCGCGCATTGGAGACCGGTGATCGGGAGGACGAGCTCGCCGACTGGCTCGATGAGCGCGGCGTTCCGGACTCGCTGCCGCTCGCGTCCACGTTCGTAGCCGCCGGCCTCGACGTCGACTGGCTCTCCCGGCTCGAGGAGGCAAGCGGGGGCCACCTCGGTCCTGTCCTGCGATGGTTCTGGGCTCGCCTCGAGATCGTCTCGCTCGTCGACGAGCTCGAGAGCTCGGCGACCCGTATCTCGACCCTGGTCAGCACGATCAAGGGCCACAGCCAGATGGGTCGCGGGCCGTACGGCCGGGCAGACATCCACAAGGGGCTCGAGAGCACTCTCCTCATCCTCGGCCACAAGGTGAAGGGCGGCATCGAGGTCGTCCGGGACTACGACCAGGATCTTCCATCGGTCCCGGGCTATCCCGGTGAGCTCAACCAGGTGTGGACGAACCTGATCGACAATGCCATCGACGCCATGGACGGCAGAGGCCGGCTCCGGCTGCAAACACGTCGGGACGGCGACACGGTCGTCGTGGAAGTGGGCGACGAGGGCCCCGGGATGCCGCCCGAGGTCCAGAAGCGCATCTTCGAGCCGTTCTTCACCACCAAGGACGTCGGCAAGGGTACGGGCCTGGGCCTCGACGTCAGCTATCGCATCGTCGTGAAGCGCCATCATGGCGACCTGCGGGTCCAGTCGTCGCCGGGGGACACCCGCTTCCAGGTGCGGCTGCCACTGTCGCCCCCCGCCCCCCGCCCGTGACCTGCGCCCACCTCGACCAGATACGGCCGGTGAGGCCGAACTCCCGCCGTTGCGAGGAGTGTGTGGCGCAGGGGGACGGCTGGGTCCACCTGCGCATGTGCCTCACCTGCGGGATCGTCGCCTGCTGCGACTCGTCCCCCAACCGCCACGCGTCTGCCCATCACGCGTCGGCCGGCCATCCCATCGCCCGCTCGGTGGAGCCTGGCGAGTCCTGGCGGTGGTGCTACATCGACGAGGAGCTGGTGTGAGGGAGACGGAGAGCCGTCTCGTCGCCCGCCGACTGGCCCGGCTGCACGACGAGCTCGTCGACCACGCCGTGCCGCTGCCGATCGACACTGCGGCTGGACGGCTTCTCCTCGAGGAGGTCGACTACGCCCGTTTTCCACCGGTCCACGAGGGACGGATTCCGCCCTACGGCGCCATCGTCTCATTCGGGACACGGCCGCAGTGGGAGAAGCTCAGCGCACCCACCAAGCTGATGTCGGACGACATCGATCTGACCCTCCTGCGCTCGCTCGCCGACGGCCGGTCGTCGTTCGTCGTGCGGGGCACCGGAGGCAAGCAGGGCATCGTGATCTTCGACCGCAGCCTGGAGTCCGAGGCCAGCGCGGCGCGGTTACGGGCCGAGACGGGGGCGTTCGTCGTCCAGCGGGTCCGCGATGGGCTCGTCAGGGTGTGCGGGCCGGACGGCGTGGTCAGCTGGGAGGGCGTCGAATGGCGTTTCAAGCCGCTCGCCGAGCAGCACGCGGCCCAGGTCCGCAGGGTGGTCCCCCAGCTCGATGCTGAGGTGTTGGCCGGTTTGATGGAGCTGTGCGTCCACTGGCTGAGCGCCGGCCAGGTCGGCGCCACCCTCGTCGTCGCCCTCCGCGGCCCGGCTCGCCTTCTCCACTACCTCGACCACTCTGCCGCCACCACACCGCCCCCGTTGTCGGTGGCGTGCCGCGACCATTTCCCCGCCCTCCGGAGCGTGCTCGCCCAGCGGGACAGGGCGGTCCTCGTCGACCCCGACGGGACGGTGGCCGCCCTCGACGTCGGCCTGAGCTGGAGCGACCGGGCCGACCGCATGGTGGCGAGCGTGGGCGGGATGCGCCACACCTCGGCGCGTCGGTTCTCCTTCGAGGAGCCCGATGCCGTCGTGTTCGTCGTGTCGCAGGATGGTCCCGCCACCGTGTTCTCGGACGGGACGCCTGTGACCGAGGTGCGCGCCGACCCCTGTCTATCCGGCTTCCCGCTCGCCCGCTTGAGTGCCGTCGACCCCGACCGTGACGGCGAGACGACGGTGACGTGCCCGCACTGCGAGCGGGTCCTCCTGGTCGACCAGACCCGGTTCGAAGACTGGGACGGTGGGCCGGAACGGCTGCCGTGTCCGGTGTGCGGCACCACCTTGTCGCTCGACGCGTATCGGTCGGCGATACGCGGTGTCGTGAAGCCGTAGGACGGACCGGAGGCCCGTGTCGTCCGGCCACAGATCAGCCGGAATGGGCCATCCCTTTGCGGAGGCGGCGAACCGCCGAGGTCGGGCCACCCGCGAGCCAGATGACGAGCAGCGGAAGATCGACTCGCTCACTGATCTCGATGACGACGGCATCGTCGCCCGGAGGCCAGCCCGAAGGCATCAGGGCCACCGCTCGGGTCTCGAAGATTGCCGCCGGCTCTCCGCCGCCCGTCACAGGCGCCTGGACCGGCTCGACGTGCGCGCCGCTCGCAGCCACGCGGCTGAGGAGCAAATCGGTGTACGGCGTCCCGGGCGGGCTCCAGACCAGGAGCCGCTCACCATCGAGCTCCGCCAGCGACACGGGGCTCCTGCTCGCGAGCCGGTGATCCGCCGGCACGAGCAGCGTGGCGGGGGTGGGCCTCAGGGCGGCGCTGTCGAGCTCGGCGACGTCCGGCACGGTACGGGCGACGACGAGGTCGAGCTTTTGATCACGAAGGAGCTGCGCCAGCTCGCCGGGTCGCACCTCCCGAAAATCCACCGCGACATCTGCACTACCGGCGCGCAACACGCGGGCAACTTCCTCGCGCACCAGCGCTCCGACCGCGGGAGTCACGCCGATGCGAACGGTTCCTGCCCGCCCCTCACCTACCCCGGCAGCCTCCGAGAAGGCCCGTTCGGCGGCGGCGATGACCTGGCGGCCGGATTCGAGGAGGGCGACGCCGGCGGGGGTCAGCGTCACGTCGTGCGTGGTGCGGTTGAGCAACGTCACTCCGAGCTCGCGCTCGAGGCCGGCGATCGAGCGCGAGACCGCCTGCTGGGCGACGAACAGCCGCTCTGCGGCCCGGGTGAAGTTGAGCTCCTCGGCGACGACGACGAAGGTCCGTAGCTGGCGGAGGTCGGGCATCTAGAACCGTTGGCAACGTTGTTGTGAAGACACGCCCACTCGGTGTTTCCCATCCGCGTCGTGATCCACGACAGTCTTGTCCATGAAGACAGCCACGACTCGAAAGCTCGGCAGCCACGGCCCGGAGGTCTCCGCCGTCGGGCTCGGTGCGATGGGGATGTCGGACCTCTACGGCGCAACCGATGACGGCGAGAGCATCGCCACCATCCATGCCGCAATCGACGCCGGCGTCAACCTGATCGACACCGGCGATTTCTACGGCTCCGGTCGAAACGACCTCCTGATCGCTCGAGCACTCAAAGATCGCAGATCCGACGACGTCACGCTCAGCGTGAAGTTCGGGGCCCAGCGCGATCCTGGCGGTGACTTCGTCGGCTTCGACGCCAGCCCGGCCGCGGTCAAGGACCACCTGGCCAGCACCCTTACCCGGCTCGGCACCGATCACGTCGACATCTACCGGCCCGCCCGCCTGGATCAGCGGGTGCCGATCGAGGACACCATCGGCGCGATGGCGGAGATGGTGCAGGCTGGGTACGTCCGCCACATCGGCCTTTCGGAGGTCGGCGCCGAGACGCTTCGCCGGGCGGCGGCAGTGCACCCCATCAGCGACCTGCAGATCGAGTACTCCTTGCTGTCCCGGGGGGTGGAAGACGACATCCTGCCTACCGCTCGCCAGCTCGGCATCGGCGTCACCGCCTACGGGGTGCTGTCGAGGGGACTTCTCAGTGGGCACTGGCGCCCCAAGCGCGAGCTGTCCGGGTCCGACTTCCGGACCATCAGCCCGCGCTTTCAGGGCGAGAACCTGGAGCACAACCTCGAGCTCGTCGCCCGACTGCGCCAGATCGCCGACGAGCAGGGCGCAAGTGTCGCTCAGGTCGCGATCGCCTGGGTGCTCAGCCGGGGCGACGACATCGTCGCGCTCGTCGGCGCCCGACGCCGCGACCGCCTGCAGGAGTCACTCGGCGCGCTCGACGTCGAACTCGGCGAGTCGGAGCTGGCGCGCATCGAAGAGGCGGTTCCGGCCGGCTCCGCCGCCGGAGGACGCTACGCCGACTTCCTCATGGGCGAGCTCGACAGCGAGCGCTGAGAGACGGGCGCTCGTCCTGCTATGGACGCGCAGATGGTGCGGTGGAGGGAACCCGCACGTGGACCCGTTCACCCTGGTGGCCGAACAGGATGAGCAGTTCCACGGGCGCGCCGTCGGCGGTGCCGAGCCAGTGCGGGAGGCGGGTGTCGAACTCCGCCGCTTCGCCGGAGGGCAAGACCATGTCCCGGTCGCCGAGGATCAGGCGTAGCCGTCCGTTGAGCACGTAGAGCCATTCGTAGCCCTCATGTGTCTTGGTCCGGGGATTGCTCTGGGCGGGGGCTCGCCGTGTCGGGATGATCATCTTGTAGGCCTGCACGCCTCCGGCTCGTCGCGACAGAGGGACGAACGTCATCCCCTGGCGATGGATGGGCTGCAGGTGGATCCGGGGGTCGCCGGTGTGCGGGGCGCCGACCAGGTCGTCGAGTGGCACCCCGTAGGCCTGGGCCAGGGGCAGCAGCAGCTCCAGGTTCGCCCGGCGCTTGCCGCTCTCCAGCCGCGACAGAGTGCTCGCGGAGATCCCGGTCGTCGTCGAGAGCTCGGCCAGGGAGATGCGGCGGTGGCGTCGCAGCGCCCGCAGCCGGGGTCCCACTGCGTCCAGCACGTCGTTCACGTCCTCGCCCATGGCCGGAGATCTTGCCGGCTCGGCATGGAAGCGTGCGCTCTCGTGACCGCACGGACGACACTCGGTCGTGAACGCCGCTGAAAGGAGAACCTCCGTTGGATACCGCTCGCACCACGGATGAACACACCAGCGAACCTGGGCACGAGGCCGAGCGGTTCTGGGACCAGCGCTATAGCGTCCACGGCCGCACGGGCGGTGAGCGCCCCAACCCGCTGCTCGTCGAGACAACCGAATGCCTGCGCCCTGGCGCCGCCTTGGACCTGGGCTGCGGCGCCGGCGGCGACGCCATTTGGCTCGCCCGCCACGGCTGGCGGGTCATCGCCGTGGACATCTCCGCCACCGCCGTCGAAGGGGTGCGCGAGCGTGCCCGCGAGTACGGCGTCGCCGACCGGGTCGTCGCTGAGCGGCACGACCTCACCTCCACCTTCCCTGTCGGTGAGTTCGATCTCGTCTCCGCGCAGTACTTCCACACGCCGTTCGCCATGGACCGCAGCCAGGTGCTGCGCCGTGCCGCTCGGGCTCTGAGGCCTGGCGGGATGCTCTTGGTCGTCGACCACGGCTCCACCGCGCCCTGGTCGTGGAACCAGGACCCCGACGCCTACTTCCCTACGCCGGCGGAGGTGGCCACCGGACTGGACCTCGACCCCGCCCAGTGGCCAGTGCGTCGCGCCGACATGCCGCGCCGCCAGGCCACCGGCCCCGGCGGCGAGACGGCAACCGTCACCGACCACGTCCTGGTCCTCGGCCGGGCCATGGGCTGATCGCAGGGAAGGGGGCGACACCATGCCGAAGACCGACACCCGAGCGCCCCAGACCGGTGCGGACGAAAAGGCGACCCTGACCGGCTTCCTCGACTACCTCCGCCGGGCCATCGCAGCCAAGGCGGAGGGCGTGCCGGAGCCGCAGGTCCGGACTCCCGGGGTGCCCTCGGGCACGAGCCTGCTGGGGCTGGTCAAGCACCTGGCCTGTGTCGAGCGGTTCTACTTCCTGGGTGAGGACGTCGACGACTGGGACGCCACCCTACGGCCGGCCCTCGGCGACACCCGTGACGGTGTGCTCGCCGATTACCGGGAGGCGATCCGGCGAGCGAACGAGGTCATCGAGGCCTGCACGGACCTGACCGGTCCTGCCCCCCGGCCGCCGGGGCGGCGGTCGGCGCCCTCGATGCGGTGGCTGCTGGTGCACATGATCGAGGAAACCGGTCGCCACGCAGGTCACGCCGACATCCTCCGCGAGCAGATCGACGGTGCCACCGGGCGCTGAGCGTGGTGTCCGGAACCTCTACCGGACCACCGAGCCCGACGGTGTCCTCTGCGACACATGCTACGAGGGCGTGGGGGAAAGACGTAGATCACCGGGAAGTTCGCCGGCGGTTGGCCGTCCCCTCATCCGAGCGTCACATCACGGCCATGTCGGAGGAGTTAGCTCTCGGCCATGAGCCGAATCGTACGCAGCGTGCCGTGGGCCGCCGCCGTGGTGTCCGCCGCCCTCCTCGCCTCGCCCCTGCCGGGCGCCGCCAGTGCGGGCACTGCCGAGAACGGGTCGGCGAACCGGGTAACCGTTGCCGTCATCGGCGACGTCCCGTACGGGACCGCCCAGGAGGCGAGCTTCGGGACGCTCATCGATGCGGTCAACGACGACCAGAAGGTGCGGCGAGTCATCCACGTCGGCGACATCAAGAGCGGCAGCACGACGTGCTCCGACGAGCGCTTCGCCGCCGTGCGCCAGGCATTCGACACCTTCGCCGATCCCCTGGTCTATACGCCCGGTGACAACGAGTGGACCGACTGCCACCGGGTCAACAACGGCTCCTACAACCCCCTCGAACGGCTGGGCGCCATCCGTGCCAGCTTCTTCACCAGCCCAGGATCGACGTCCGGCCGTCGCCCGGCCGCGGTGGTCCACCAGACCTTGCTCGTGGAGAACGTCCGCTGGATCGAGTCCCGGGTCGCCTTCGCCACGCTGCACGTGGTCGGCAGCAACAACGGGCTGGCGCCCTGGACCGGTCAGACCCGACCGACGCCCGAGCCGGTGGCCGAGGTCGAGGACCGTACCGCCGCTGCGCTCGCCTGGATCGACGCCACATTCGACGCCGCCGAGGACCGCGGGCTCGCGGGCGTGGTGCTCGCCATGCAGGCCGACACCTGGGATGGACCCGCGCTGCTGACCGGGCACCAGGCCGTCGTCGAGCGGATCGCCACCAGGACGGCGGCGTTCGACGGGGACGTGCTGCTCCTTCAGGGGGACTCCCACGAGTTCGTGTCCGACAACCCGCTCGGCCTCCCGAACCTCACACGGATCGTCGTCCACGGGGAGACGCTGCCCTTCGAGTATCTCCGCCTGACCATCGACCCGCGTGATCCGAGCCTGTTCAGCTGGGAGCGGGTGGCGGTAGCCCGGTCGTAGGCCCTCAGCCGGTTTGGCTGAAGTTCGCGGTCCTGAGTACCTTCTCCCAGAGGCGAGCCCATTGAGAGGGAGTGGGGAGAT
>CADCTB010000049.1 GCA_902805665.1 uncultured Acidimicrobiales bacterium | reverse complement strand
TAGAAGGCGACGGCGCGCCGCTTCCCCCGGGGGCCGGCGATGCGCCGGCCGAGACGGGCCCTGCCCCGCCAGTGGACGAGGGCGGCCATGGCCAGCGTGGCCAGGAGGGCGGGCTCGAACGTCCACGACCCGGCGAGATCCGAGGGCGCGACCGCCTGGTGCGCCAGCATCACGGCGTCGTCTCGCACACGTGGTCGATCATCAGGGAGGGCAGATAACCCAAGACGATGAAACCCAGGAAGATGGCGGCCTCCACCATGCCGGCGAACGCCATCCACCGGGCCCGTTCCATGCGGTCGTTCCCGTTCTCGTCTCCCTCCTCAGCCTGGAGCTTCCGCCAGCAGCGCAGGGCGACCAGGCCTGAGAGCACGGCGACGGCCACCATCGCGCTGTTGAACCCGAACGAGATCGTCTTCACGCCGACCCCGAGGATCTCGCCCTTGTCGTGCGCCGACTCGGAGCAGGCGAACCACTCCTCGAGCGAGTAGTTCACCCCGAGGTGCCCGGCCCACGCCAACGGGCTGCCCAGCACACCGAACCACAGGGCGATGGAGCCGCGCCGCTCCTCCTTGCTGATGTCCTCTCCGGCCTCCTCGAGGGCCTCCTCCTTCTCGACGTCTTCGACGCTCATCAGAAGTGCGGGGAGACGTAGATGGACAGGAGCACGAACAACCACACGACGTCCACGAAGTGCCAGTACATGGCGAAGTTCTGCACCGACACGTGCTTCTTCTCGTCGAACGCCCCCTGCCAGGCCCGGACCTGGGTGAACGCGCTGACCGAGAGCCCGACGAGCACGTGACTGAGATGGAACCCGGTGACGGTGAAGAACATCGAGCCGTAGGCGTTGGTCCGGGGGGTGAAGTGGCTGTGCAGCGTCTCGGGCCACTCGATACCGACGGTGATGACGAAGAAGATGGCGCCGAGCAGCCACCCCAGGGCCAGGCCCCACCTGAGTCGCTTCTGGTTGCCCTTCTCGATGCCCTTCTCGGCGATATGGACGGGAATGCTCGAGGACCACAGGATGGCCGTCATGATCAGGGGCAGCATCAGCTCCGGCGCCTCGATGGGCTCGGGAGGCCAGTGCGGGCTCCGGAAGCGGAGGTAGAAGTAGCTGGCGAGGAGGAGGGCGAAGAGCGTCGCCTCGGTGGCGATGAGCCACACCATCCCCCACCACGCGAACGACCTGGGGCCGACCCCGTGCTCGGGGAGAACCTCCCCGGGCATCCCGGTCTCGGCGATCGTCATCTCGTGCGTGTCGGCGGCCACCCTCAGGTCTCCTGGGTCTCGTGCCGGGGCCAGTACCAGCCGACCATGGTCATCACCGACGCCACCCCCGCCAGCACCGCGACGTACCAGAGCTCGACGAGGATCATGAAGAACAGCAGCGTCAGGGCGACGGCGAAGTAGAACGGCCAGGGCGACGCATGCGGCATGTGGACGATCGCCTGCGGCCGTGCGTCCAGCAGGCTGGTCGACAGGGTGACGTGGCCTCCGGTGAGCGAGCGCCCCCCTTCTGACGGCGCCTGAGCCCCCCCGGCCAGCTCCGGCTGGTCCCACATGGGCTCACGCGACCGGATGGTGGGCACGGTCACGAAGTTGTAGTGGGGGGGCGGTGACGACGTGTACCACTCGAGCGTCTCCCCGTTCCACGGGTCGTTGCCGGCCACCGGCCCGTTCCGCTTGCTGCGGTACCAGTTCACGATCGTGACCAGGATGCCCAGGGCGAGCAGGAACGCGCCGACGGTGGAGGCCAGGTTGTACGCGTCCCAGCCCAATCCCTCGTCGTAGGTGTAGATGCGCCGCGGCATACCGAGCACCCCGAGGAGGTGCTGGGGGAAGAAGGCGAGGTTGAACCCGACGAACATGAACCAGAAGCTCACCTTGCCGAGGCGCTCGTCGAGGATGCGCCCCGTCATCTTCGGGCCCCAGTGGTAGACGGCCCCGAAGATGGGGAACACGGCGCTGCCGACCAGCACGTAGTGGAGGTGGGCGACCACGAAATACGAGTCGGTCAGGGCCTGGTTGAGCACGACCGCGCCCAACATGGGGCCGGTGACGCCGCCGATCACGAAGATCATGATGAAGCCGAGGACGAACCACATGGCCGACGAGAGCTTCGGGCGCCCCGAGACCAGCGTCGCCAGCCAGGCGAACACCTGGATGCCACTGGGGATGACGACCATGAAGCTGGCCAGCGAGATGAAGCTCAGGGTGATGTTGGAGAGCCCCACCGCGAACATGTGATGGACCCAGACGCCGAAGCCCACGAGGGCGACCGCCAGCTCGCCGATGACGATGTAGGTGTAGCCGACCATCGGCCTCCGGCACCACGTCGGGATGATGGCGGAGGCGATGCCGAAGCCGGGGAGGGCGACGATGTAGACCTCGGGGTGGCCGAAGATCCAGAAGAGGTGCTGCCACAGGAGCGGGTCGCCACCGCCCGTCTTGTCGAAGAAGTGGAACCCGAACTTGCGCTCGAGGGTCAGGAGCACGGCCGCCAGGGAGAGCGCGGGCAACGCGAAGACGATCTGCAGGGCCATCGCCAGCTCGCCCCAGACGAAGATGGGGATGCGGTTGAGCGTCATGCCTGGGGCGCGCAGCTTGAGGATCGTGACGATGAAATTGATGGCGCCACCGGTGGAGGAGACCCCGAGGAAGATGAGGCCCAGGGTGTAGAAGTCGATGTTGACCCCGGGCGTGTACTCCGCCCCGGCGAGGGGGAGGTAGTTGAACCATCCGTCGTTCGGGGCCGCCCCCATGGCGAACGACGAGTACATGAAGATCCCGGCGCCCAGGAGCACCCAGAAGCCGAAGGCGTTGAGCCGGGGGAACGCCATGTCGCGGGCCCCGATCATCAACGGCACGAAGTAGTTGCCGAACCCCGACAGCACCGGCATGGCGAAGAGGAACATCATCGTGATGCCGTGCATGGTGAAGAGCTGGTTGTAGGCCTCCGGGCTCAGCAGGTCGAGGTCGGGACCGGCCAGCTGCATCCGTATCAGCAGGGACTGGACGCCCCCGATGATGAAGAACACCATCCCCAGGTAGAAGTAGCGCATGCCGATGCGCTTGTGATCGACCGTCGAGATCCACTCGTGCAGTCCGGGTGGGGAGTGCCAGGTCTCGTCGAGCTCCTCGGTGAGCTCGTCTTTCCAGCCCGGCGGCTCGAGGACGGTGGTCACTTCCCCTCCTACTCCAGGCCCATCAGGTAGTCGACAACGGCGGAGAGCTCCTCGGGCGTCAGCTCGGTGGGAGGCATGGCGGCCCCCGGCTTGGCGTCCTGTGCATTCCGCACGAACCCGGTCAGCGGGCCTCGCTGCATGGACAGGGTTCCGGCGCCGATCGTCTCCCTGGAAGCCAGATGGGTGAGGTCGGGCCCGAGCGTCCCTGCCGCGCTGGTGCCCCTGACGGCGTGGCAGCCGGCGCAGGACGACCTGAGGAAGAGGTCGCGGCCGGTGCCGGCCGTGGAGGAGGTGGGCGACGCCGCCGGGGCACCCTGCGCCGCCAGCCACTGATCGAACTCCGCCGGCGGCTGGGCTTCGACGTACACCAACATGTGGGCGTGCTGGAGGCCGCAGAACTCGGCGCACTGTCCGCGGTAGCGCCCGGGTTCATCGGCGAGGAGCGAGATGCGGTTGTCCATCCCGGGAACCTGGTCCTGCTTCACGTTGAGCTGCGGCACCCAGAAGCTGTGGATCACGTCCGCAGTGGAGAGCTTCACCTCCACCGGCCGTCCGACCGGAATGTGGATCTCGTTGGCCGTCACCGCTCCGTTGGGGTAACGGACCTCCCACCACCAGTTGCGGCCGACGACCTCGATCGTCAGGGCCGGGTCCCCCGCCGGACCGGCCAGCGCGTTGAGCGCCCGGAGCGATACCGCGAAGGTGCCGGCCAGCACCGCGCCCGACACGACCAGGCCGGCGATGACGATGAATCGTGGGCCCCACAGCACCGGCCGCTTGTCGATGCCTTCCTCGGCGGCCGTCGCCCGACCACGGCGCACCGCCTGAACGAGGAACGCGGCCACCAAGACGCACACGAACACCGAGGTCCAGAAGGTCAGCCACCACAGGCCTTGCACCCGCTCGGCCGCCTCGGAGCGGGGGGTGAGGATCGACGGCGAGTCGTCCGAGCAGGCGGCGAGGAGGAGCAGCGCGACAGCGGTCCCGAAAACGCCGGTGCCGCGCCTCGTACTCATCGCCCGACGCATCCGCTTCATACGATGTGGCGGGACAACCTATCCGTGCCCGAGGGTGCGAGGCGAGTTCCAACCCGTGGGGGCTCGGGTGTGCCCGGGCGGCGAGGACCATGGTGTCCGCCAGGCCCTGATCCGGACGACCCCCCGCCCCTGCATTCGGTCGACGCCCCCCTTCCGTCTGGTGAGGCGACACCGTACCTGCTGGTGACGGGCGGAGAAAGAGTCGAAATGGGTCGAGGCCATGAACCAGGGTCGCCGGGCGGTTGCTCCGTTCCGCCGCGGTTGGGCCACCAGCTCGGCGAAGAACTCGCCCGGCGTCGCACACGACACCGTGGCGCCTCGCCCACCGGCACAGGTTGAAGATGTCGCGCTCGAGCCACGGCGTTCCCGCCGCCGTGCTCACCGGCAACGGCTGGGTCTACACGGCTCCATAGATAACCGCAGAGGCGATCGACGGCCAGTTCTCGAAGTGCCCGCCCCGAACACGCACAACGGAGCTAGTTGTCAGCCGCCTCGAGGACTTCAATTCTGTCGCACTTGCGCAGGGGGAGCGCCTCACCAGCACGCAGACGAAATGTGATCGAAGATGATGGTGGCGCAGGGTGTTGGCAGACCCGGCCGCATGGGAACGCTATGAGTGCGCCAGCGCTCGGAGTCCGTCCGAGATCTCCTCGACAGTCTGAGAGCCGGCGGCCACTCCCATGACGAACCCGTAGACGTCCTCGTTGGACGCGCGATGGATTGAGATGCCGTTCATCTCCAGGAACACGGCCGTGGACAGCCACCCGAGGCGCTTGTTGCCGTCGATCAGCGGATCGTTCTTCACAACGGACTGGAGGAGCGCTGCGGCCTTGGTCCACACGTCGGTGTACGCCTCTACGCCGAAGACAGTGGTCTGTGGGCGGGCCGCAGCTGAACCAAGTAGGCCCATATCCCGGATGGGCGGTGGATCTCCGAGGAGCAGGCGGGCTAGATCGACGATGTCCTCGACGTCGAGGTACTCGACGTCGAGGTCACTCACCGAGGCGCTGAAGGGCCTCGGCGTGCGCGTCCATCACCCGTCTGGCAGCCGCCGACACCCGGTCCCTGTGGCGGCCCTGGGCGACGTAGTTGCGAACAGCTCGGCGCGCTGCCTCCTGCATGGAGATGCCCTCGGCCTCGGCGCGCTCACGGAGCGCGGCTTGTTCCTGGTTGGTAAGCCGCAGCGTCATCGGCACGCTCCGACGGTATCATACTGATACCATCCCCTCGGCGCCCTCGGCAGGATTCGAACCTGCGACACACGGTTTAGGAAACCGATGCTCTATCCCCTGAGCTACGAGGGCGGGGGCGTTCAGACTCTACCGGCGGCCGGAAGAGCTCCTTCTCGGAATGAGCGACCATGGGGCCGACATGCCGCCCATCCCCATGCAGTTCCTGCTGTCGGTCGACGACGCCCGCAACCTTCCCGACTCGGAGGTCGAGGTGGCGGTGGTCGGGCGGTCGAACGTGGGCAAGTCTTCGCTGGTCAACGCCCTCAGCGGCCGCAACGGGCTGGCGAAGGTGTCGAAGACCCCGGGGCGCACCCGGCTGCTCAACTGCTTCGCGGTCACCGACGGCGCCACCCTCGTCGACTGCCCGGGATACGGCTATGCCGAGGCGTCCAAGGCCATGCGGGCCTCGTGGCAGGTGATGATCGAGCGGTACCTGCTGGAGCGCACGCAGCTGTCCATGCTGGTCGTCCTGGTCGACGGGGAGATTGGCCCGACCAAGCTCGACCTGCAGCTCCTCGAGTGGGTGCGGGCGAACGAGCTCCCGCACACCGTCGTCGCCACCAAGCACGACAAGATCAAGTCGTCCCACCGAGCGAAGCGGGCCAAGGAGGTGGCGGCCGCGTGCCGGCTGTCGCCCGGAGATGTGATCTGGGTCAGCGCGGCCAAGGGCACCGGTATCGAACGGCTGCGGGGCCTCGTCGCCCTCTGGCTGTCGACCGGCTGACGGTCGGCCCGGTCAGGCCTCCGGTGTCAGCAGGTTGCCGGCCCGGACGAGCTCCAGGGCCAGCGTCCTGTACCCGACGCTCTCGAAGAAGACGGTGACGGTGTCGCCCTCGTACCCCATCACCTGGCCCGACCCCCAGACCGGATGCGACACCTGGCTGTGGACCGGAAACGGCTCGTCGGCGGTGCCGGCGTCATCGACACCGGCGGCGCAGCGGTCGCAGTTGCCGCACGGCTGGTCGAGGGGCTCGCCGAAGTAGCCCAACAGGACCTGGCGCCGGCAGCCCCGGGCCTCGGCATAGGCCCGCATCATCTCCACCCGCGATTGCTGGACCTTGGCCCGCGACTCCCGTTCCTCGGCGGCCCGGGCCGCGGCTTCCTCGGCCCCCTCCCCTGCCTCGCCGTCGTCGAGGCAGGTCAGCGCGGCCGTCACCCGGGACTTCGACAGGCCGGTGTGCGCGACCAGCGGGTCGACATCCGTCGCCCCGAGGACGTCGACCGCCTCGGCGACCGCGGCCACGTCGTCGGGACCGGCCCCTCCCGCGCCGGCGAAGAACCGGCGCAAACCCAGGTCCTCGGGCCGGTAGAAGAGGACGGCCTCTGCCGGCTCGCCATCGCGGCCGGCGCGCCCGATCTCCTGGTAGTACGAATCGGGCGAGTCGGCGACGTCGAGGTGGAAGACGAAGCGGACGTCGGGCTTGTCGATCCCCATGCCGAAGGCGGTGGTGGCCACCACCACGTCGACGAGGTCACCGGCGAAGGCGGTCTCGGCCTCCCGCCGCCGGGCCGCCGGCAGACCGCCGTGGTACGCCTGGGCCCGGACCCCCCGCTCCTCGAGGGCGTCGGCCACCTCCTCGGCGGTGCGGCGGGTGGCCACGTAGACGATGCCCACGCCAGGGGCGCCCGCGGCCTCGGCGACCCGGTCGAGCAGGGCGGCCCGCTTGGCGTCGCCGTCGGTGAACCGGAGGACGGTGAGGGAGATGTTCGGCCGGTCGAAGCCCCGGACCACCACCACCGGGTCACGCAACCCCAGGCGTTCCACGATCTCCGACCGCACGGGCGGGGCGGCGGTGGCGGTCAGGGCCAGCACCGGTGGACGGCCGAGGGCCTCGGTGACCGCCCCGAGCCGCAGGTAGTCGGGCCGGAAGTCGTGGCCCCACGAGCTGATGCAGTGGGCCTCGTCGACCACCACGAGCGACGGCTTGGCCGCCTCGGTCTGCTCCAGCACCTCGGGGTTGGCCAGCTGCTCGGGAGCGACGAACAGGAACTCCAGGTCGCCGGCGATCATGTCGTCGAACGCCTGCCGCCGCTCGGCCGCCTTGACCTGGGAATTGGCCTCGG
>CADCTB010000048.1 GCA_902805665.1 uncultured Acidimicrobiales bacterium | reverse complement strand
CGAACAGACCGGAGACTCCAAACATGGGAAAGCGCTCGAACTTGATCGTGACCCTCGGCCTCGCCGTATTCATCGTCGGCGCCGCGGCCACCTACCTCGTCGTCCGCAACAGCGACGACGGCAGCACGAGCACCGCCGGCGGCAGGGTGCCGGTGCTGGTGGCGGACAAGCCCATCCCCGCCGGCACCACCGGCAGCAACGTCGTGACCCAGGGCATGGTCAAGACCAGGACGGTCGAGCCCGGGGCGAAGCCGGCGACGGCGATAAGCGACCCTGCGCAGCTGGCCGGCAAGACCGTCACCCTCGGCGTCTCCGAGGGCGAGATCCTCACCACTGACCAGTTCCAGACCGCGCAGACCCGGATCGGCACGCTCAAGATCCCCGACGGGAAGACGGCGCTCGCCGTGCAGCTCGCCAACGTCCCGGGCGTCGCCGGGTTCGCCGGCGCCGGCGACCGCATCAACGTCTACGGCGTGATCAAGGCCGGCTCCGACCCGAAGCAGCCTGCGGGCGCCGCCCACCTGATCATGCAGAACACCGAGGTCCTGAACGTGAACGGCGCTCCACTCGCAGCCGCTCAGGGCCAGCCCGGCGGCACCGGCCTCCTGTACCTGCTGGCTGTCACCCCTGCGGAGGCCGAGCGGCTCATCTACCTCAGCACGTTCGAGTCCCTGTACTTCTCGCTGGTCTCCAAGGACGCAGCGCCGGTGGGGGCCACCCCGGGCTCGAGCATCGCCGACGCCCTGAAGCAGTTCTGACAGCCGTCCGAGAGATGTGAGGAGAAGCACCGTGCGCAATCCCAAGATCCTCGTCCTGGAGAAGGACGAGAGCCTGGCCGACCAGGTCAGGGGCGTGGCTTCCGAGCTGCGCCCCCGACCGGAGGTCGTCGCCTGTGACCGGGCGACCGGCTTCGAGGAGGCCGTGAGCTCCAGTGGCCCCTTCGACGTGATGATCGCCGGGCCGAGCCTGAGCACCAAGACCGGGCTCTCCGCGCTGCAGGCCATCCACGACGAGACTCCGGCCACCAGCCTGGTGCTGGCCTTCGCCAAGCGGCCCGACGCCTCCTTGCGGGACATCATCCGCACCGGCGCCATGGACCTCCTGCAGCTTCCGGTGGCCGACAAGAGCCTGCACGACGCCGTCGAGCGGGCCGTCGCCATGAGCCGGAGCCAGCCGGCCGAACCGGCGGCGGCGACCGTCCAGGCCTCGGTCCCGGCCGCCAACCTGGGCACCGTCTTCACCGTCTCCTCCGCCACCGGCGGCTGCGGCAAGACGTTCTACGCCACCAACCTGGCGTACTACCTGCACCAGTACACGGGGAAGCGCACCTGCATCGTCGACCTCGACCTGCAGTTCGGCGAGGTGTCGACCGCCCTGCGGCTGCGGCCCAGGTTCACCATCTCCGACATCCTCTCCCGGGAGGACATCGACGACGTCGACCTCGCCGCCCACATCGAGGAGTACGTGGTCACCCATGACTCCGGGGTGATGGTGCTGCCGGCGCCCAAGGACCCCTCGGACGCCGACCGGATCCACCCGGTCGACGTGCAGCGGGTGATCGAGGCGGCCCGAACCAAGTTCGACTACGTCATCGTCGACACACCGGCGGCGCTCACCGAGATCGTGCTCGCCGCCTTCGACATGTCCAACCAGCTCTACGTCATGGCCACGCTCGACCTTCCGAGCATCCGCCACATGGGCGTCTTCCTCAACACCCTCGAGAAGCTCAAGATCTCGTCCGACAACGTCAAGCTCATCCTCAACAAGGCGGAGCGCGACGTGGGCCTCGACGTGGACCAGGTCACCCGCCTCTTCCCCCAGGGCTTCACCTCGGTGCTGCCCTACGCCAAGGAGGTCACCAAGTCGGTGAACGTCGGCACGCCGGTGCTGGCCTTCGCACCCACCGCCGACGTCAGCCGGCGCATCGCCGCCGGCATGAGCCCGCTGCTGCCGGAGGCCAACCGGGGCAAGGCCCTCGAGGCCGAGGGACCGAACAAGCGCAGGCTGTTCGCCCGGATGTTCCACCGCTCGACCGCCCAGATCGCGTCCTAGGAGGACCCCGTGAAGCTCTCCGACAAGTTGGCTGCCCTCGAGGAGCAGGAGAACGCCTCCTCGTCATCGGGCCGGCCCCAGTCACCGGGAACCGCCCGCCGGCAGGCGGCCCGCCCGGCCGAACCGACAAGCGGCGCCGCCCGGGCCCGCCAGTCCTCCACCGCCAGCTGGCACGCCTCGAAGCGCAAGGTCCGTGAGCTGGTCCTCTCCGAGGTGGCGCCGAAGGCCACCGGCCTCTCGGAGGTGGCCCTGGAGGGCGAGGTGAAGACGGCGCTCGACAAGATCCTCCAGCGGGAGGACGTGAAGGTCTCGCCCCGGGAGCGGCGGGCCTTCGTCCAGGAGATGATCTCCGACACCCTCGGCTACGGGCCCCTCGACCCCCTCCTGAGCGACCCGACCGTCACAGAGATCATGTGCAACAACTACGAGGACGTCTGGATCGAGCGCGACGGCCGGCTGCACCGCACCCCCGCCACCTTCACCGACGACCAGCAGTACCGGCACGTGATCGAGAAGATCGTCGCCGGTGTCGGTCGCCGCATCGACGAGTCGTCGCCCATGGTCGACGCCCGCCTCCCCGATGGCTCCCGCGTCAACGCCATCCTGCCCCCGCTCGCCATCCACGGCCCGATCCTCACCATCCGGAAGTTCGCCGCCGACCCGTACACGGTGAAGGACCTCATCAACTTCGGCACCTTCACCCTCGACCTCTCCGTGGTCATGGAAGCGTGCGTTCGGGGCAAGCTCAACATCCTCGTCTCCGGTGGTACCGGCACCGGCAAGACCACCAACCTGAACGTGCTCTCCTCCTTCATCCCCGAGGGCGAGCGCATCGTCACCATCGAGGACGCCGCCGAGCTCCAGCTCCAGCAGTCCCACGTCCTGAGCCTGGAGTCGCGGCCGCCCAACGCCGAAGGCGCCGGCGAGGTGCGGATCAGGGACCTGGTCCGCAACGCCCTCCGTATGCGGCCGGACCGCATCATCGTCGGTGAGGTCCGTGGCGCCGAGGCGCTCGACATGCTCTCGGCCATGAACACCGGCCACGAGGGCTCGATGACCACCGTCCACAGCAACGGTCCCCGAGACGCGCTCAGCCGCCTCGAGACGATGACCCTGATGGCCGGCTACGAGCTGCCTGTCAAGGCGATCCGGGAGCAGATCAATTCGGCCCTGAACCTGATCATGCACCTCGACCGCATGCCGGACGGCCGGCGCGTGGTCACGTCCGTCACCGAACTGCAAGGAATGGAGGGTGAGACCATCTTGCTCCAGGAGATCTTCAAGTACCGGGCCTTCCCGCGGGCCGAGAACGGGCGCACCGGCGGTGAGCTCGTCGCCACCGGGCTCCGGCCCAAGTTCCTCGACAAGCTCTCCGAGCTGGGGATCGACGTGCCGGCGTCGGCGTTCCGGGCCCCTGTGGCGGCGGCCCCGCCGCCGGTCTCCCGGCTGCGCAACACCCGGGTCCCCTCCGTCTCCAAGCTTGCGACCGCGGAGCGGGCCCGATGAACGCGGGCATCTTCGCCATGATCTTCGTGGGCGGCGGCCTGGCCCTGGTGGTCGCCGGCCTCCTGTGGCGGGTTCGCGAACGCGAGCGGGCCCTCGCCGAGATCCTCGAGCTGCCGTTCGGTGAGCGCGACGTCCGGCCCGATGCGCTGCCCGAGGGCTACGGCCCCCTGGTGGAGGGCACCATCGGCCTGGCCGGCAAGGTGGTCGACCAGTTCGACGAGAAGGGCGACATGCGCGCCGCTCTCGAACGGGCCCGCATCCCGATGCGGCCGGGCGAGTACGTCATCACCGCAGTGGGAGCATCCGTCGCAGTCGCCGCCGTGCTGTACGGCCTCACGGGCACCGTCTTCATCGCGGCCACCGGATTGATCGCCGGCCCCTTCGGCGCGGTGGCCTTCGTCAGGTATCGCATCGCCAAGCGGCGGAAGGCGTTCGAAGCCGCCCTCCCCGACGCTCTCACCCTCATCGCCTCGTCACTGTCCGCCGGCCACACCTTCCTGCGGGCCATCCAGATGATGTGCGAGGAGGCCGAGCCGCCCATGTCCGAGGAGTTCTCGCGGGTCGTGGCCGAGACCCGGCTGGGAGACCCCCTGGTCGACGCCCTGGGGCGGATGGCCAAGCGCCTGGAGGTGCGGGACATGGACTGGGTCGTCCAGGCCATCCGCATCCAGCAGACGGTGGGCGGCCGGCTGGCCGACCTGCTGCACACCCTCGCCGACTTCATCCGGGCCCGTGAGGAGGTCCGCCGGGACGTCGCCGTCCTCACCGCCGAGGGCCGGATCTCGGCATACGTGCTCACCGCCCTCGCCCCCTTCATGTTCCTCGCCATCCAGGTCGTCAGTCCCGTGTACATGAAGCCGATGTTCTCCGGGCTCGGTCTCATCGTCCTTGCCGGTACCACGCTCCTGATGGTCGTGGGCTCCGTCGTCATCTTCCGCATGTGCAAGATCGAGGTGTAGATCATGTTCCTAAGTGCAGTGAACTCCCTCAGCATCCTCGCCATATCCATCACGACGCTCGGTGCGGCCCTCGCCGCAGTGGGGGTCGCCCGGGCCAGGCGCCCGGCATTCAACGTCGCCGAGTACTTCCACGACCTCGACGCCGACGCCGCCCGCCCGGTCGACGAGTTCGAGGCGACGCTCGCCCAGCCGTTCTGGGTGCGGGTGGTGAAGCCGTTCAGCGGACGGGCCCTGAAGAGCGTCACCCGCCTGACGCCCCGTGAGTACCTCGAGCGCACGCAGCGCAAGCTCCTGCTCTCCGGGCTCACCGGCACCATGCGGGCCGAGGAGTTCGTCATCGCCCAGTCGGCCGCCACCGGCCTGCTCACGGTCGGCGCGCTGGCGTACCTCCTGCTCGCCCACCCGGCACCACGGATCGGCATCATGCTGCTGATCCTGGCCCCGGTCATCGGGTGGTGCCTGCCGGCGTCGTGGCTCTCCCGGAAGGTCAACGAGCGGCAGGCGGCGATCCTCAAGGACCTTCCTGACACCCTGGACCTCCTGGCCATCTCAGTCGAGGCCGGCATGGGGTTCGAGGGCGCATTGGAGATCGTCTGCCAGCACTTCAACTCGCCGCTGTCCGAGGAGTTCGCCCGCACCCTGCACGAGATGGAGCTCGGCCTGCCCCGCCGGGACGCGTTCCAGAACCTCAAGCGCCGGACGCAGGTGCCGGAGCTCTCCAACTTCGTCCTCGCCCTGCTGCAGGCCGACGCCCTGGGCATCCCGATCGGCCGGGTCCTGAAGACCCAGGCCGTGGAGATGCGCAACAAGCGGCGCCAGTGGGCCCGGGAGAAGGCGGCCAAGCTGCCCGTCAAGATGCTGTTCCCGCTGGTCCTGTTCGTGTTCCCGGCCATCATGGTCACGGTGCTCGGCCCGGCCGCCTTCGGCATCTCGCTGGCGTTCAAGTAGCACCATGCAGGCCGTCCCGTCGGCTCCGACGCTCCCCCCGGTGGCGGCGACACCTCTGTGGTCGTTCGGAGCCGGCGTCTGCTGGGCCACCCTGGGCCTGGCCGTCCTGGTGGCTGCAATATCGGGCCAGACCACCGTCCGGGTCGGCGCGTGGGCCCTTGCCCTCACGGGGATGGCCCTGTGGCAGTCCGACACCCGCACGAGCTCCCCGGCGCCCGCGACCGGCCGGCTGCGCCGGCTCCATCCCGGTCGCCGCGTTGGACTGATCGCACTGGTGGTCGACGTGGCCGCCGTCGTCACCACCGGCGCCTGGGGATCTCCGTTCGTCTTCTGCCTCCTCGGCGGCGTCATGGTCATCGGGCTGGCCGAGGGGTTCGCCACCGGAGTCAAGACGGCGGTGGTCGCCACGCTCGCCGTGGCCGTGCCGTTCCACCTCGGCCTCGAAGTGCCCGAGCTCGACAGCTTCCGGCTCACCGGTCAGTGGGCGGTCGAGCTGCTGCTGGTGGCCCTGCTCGCCGCCTACGCCCGGCGCCTGTTCGGCCAGGCCCAGGAGCAGCACACGCTGGCCCTCGACCGCATGGGCCAGCTGACCGAGGCCAACGAGCTCCTCGTGTCGCTCCACCGGGTGGCGCAGACCCTGCCGGCTTCCCTGGATTTGAAGCAGGTCCTGGCCTCGACCGTCGCCCGCCTGCGCAGTCTCATCGACTGTGACGTCGTCGCCGTGCTGCTCCGCGACGAGGCCACGGACACGTGGACGGTTGCCGAGTCCGAGGGTGCGGCCCTGCCTCATACCTTCCCGGACAGCTACCTGCCCCGTCCGCTCGCCGCCGCGACCACCAGCAGCGTGGCGTCGCTGGTCGTGAGCCTGGGGCCGGGCGAGGGCCTGGGGCCGGAGATCCTTTCGAGGTCCGGTCTGTACGCCCCCCTCCGGGCGCGCGGCGCGTTGCTCGGCCTCATCGCCCTGGAGCAGCACGAGCCGGGCTTCTACGGCCGCCGCGACCTACGCATCCTTGACGGCTTCGTGGAGCCGGCGGCCATGGCCATCGACAACGCCCGGTGGTTCGCCCGGCTGCGGACGATCGGCGCCGACGAGGAACGCGTCCGCATCGCGCGTGACATGCACGACAGCGTCGGTCAGTCGCTGGCCTTCGTCGCGTTCAAGTTGGACCGGCTGGCGGGCATGGCCCAGGAGGAGAAGGTGCAGGAGGAGCTCGATGTCCTGCGGAGTGAAGTGCGAGGGGTTCTCAGAGAGGTTCGCGACACTCTCTGCGACCTTCGTACAGAGGTCACCGACGCACGGGACCTCGTGGAGACACTCGAGGAGTTCCTTGAACGGGTGCGCTCGCGAGCCGACTTCGAGGTGACGTTCACCCACGAGGCGTCGGGGCGGCTCCCTCTGGTGCAGGAGCGGGAGCTCTGGCGGGTGGCCCATGAGGCCGTCAGCAACGCGGAGCACCATGCCCGGGCCCGGCATCTCCGGGTCCGGTGGGAGTGTGACGGTGTCACCGGTCGCCTCGCAGTGGCGGACGACGGCAAGGGCTTCGATCCCAAACAGGTCGGCGGCACCGGCAGCTACGGGCTCACCGGCATGCGTGAGCGCGCCGATGCCATCGGCGCCCGGATTGACATCCAGTCTGAACCCTTCGTAGGCACCGTCATCGAGTGCCGGGTGCAAAGGAGCGCAGCCGGATGACCAGAGTCCTACTCGCCGACGATCACCGCATGCTGCGCGACAGCCTGCGCCGATCGCTGGAGGAGCACGGCTTCGACGTGGTGGGGGAGGCGGCGGACGGGGCCGAGGCGGTCCGTCTCACCGAGGCGCTGGCTCCCGACGTGGTGCTGATGGATGTGTCCATGCCGCTCCTCGACGGCGTCGAGGCCACGCGTCAGGTCTCCCTGATGACCCCACGGCCTCAAGTGGTGATGCTCACCATGCACGCCGACGGCGACGTCATGGCCCGCGCCATCCAGGCCGGCGCCGTCGGGTACCTGGTGAAGGACTGCTCGGTCGACGACGTGGTGGCCACCGTCCGGCTCGCAGCCAGCGGTGAGAGCGTGCTGTCGCCCGGGCTGGCCAGCTCCATGCTGGCGGACGTGAAGAAGACGGCGCCGGGGCGT
>CADCTB010000047.1 GCA_902805665.1 uncultured Acidimicrobiales bacterium | reverse complement strand
TCGCCGTCGTGGCCGCCGCCGGCTTGCTCAGGGCCCTCGAGGCCGTGCCTGGCGCCGATCGGGGGCGGGCAACGGCGCTGCTGGCAGCTCTCGCCCTGACCACCGCCGTCTTCGCGGTGGCGAGCGTCGGCTCCCTCCGAGACCAGCAGGACGACATGGTCGCCGCCATCGCCCGGCACCCGGCCACGATCACGGTGACGACGCGTAGCTCGCTACCCCGACTGGCGTGGCGGGCCGACCGGGAGGTCACGTGGATGCTGACGGACGAGGCCGGCCTTCCCGGCCTGCTGCAGCATCTGCGAAGTGAGGGCGTGGCTGACGTGGCCGTGGTCACAGCGGTCGACGTGCCGCTTTCCGACCTGGGGGCTTACCCGGTGCTGAAGCCGGTGCACGAGGCCGCGCTGACCGACAACGGGCTCCAACTGGTGGTCGGCCTGGACCGATAGTCCCAGCCCGCCGGTACTCTCATGGGGTGTCCGACAGGCTTGTGATTCGCGGCGCGCGGGAGCACAACCTGCGCAATGTCTCCATCGAGCTGCCCCGGGACAAGCTCGTGGTGTTCACCGGCCTTTCCGGCTCGGGCAAATCCTCGCTGGCCTTCGACACCATCTATGCCGAGGGACAGCGAAGGTACGTGGAATCGCTGTCCGCGTACGCCCGGCAGTTCCTCGGTCAGATGGACAAGCCGGACGTGGACTTCATCGAGGGCCTGTCGCCGGCGATCTCGATAGACCAGAAGTCGGCGTCCCGGAACCCCCGGTCGACGGTCGGCACGATCACCGAGGTGTACGACTACCTGCGCCTGCTGTGGGCCCGGATCGGCGTTCCGCACTGCCCGACGTGCGGGGCGGTGGTCGCCCGCCAGACGCCGCAACAGATCGTCGACCGCATCCTGCAGCTCCCCGACGGCACCCGGTTCCAGGTGCTCGCGCCGGTGGTGCGGGGGAGGAAGGGCGAGTACGAGGGGCTGCTGGAGGAGTTGGCGAGCCAGGGCTACACCAGGGCGCGCGTCGACGGCGTGCTGCGGGAGCTGGCGGACAAGACGTCGGAGAAGCTGGGCCGCTACGACATGCACACCATCGAGGTGGTCGTGGACCGCCTGGTGCGCCGCGAGGGCATCGAGCGGCGGCTCACCGACTCCCTGGAGACGGCGCTGCGCCTGGCGGACGGGGTGGCCGAGGTGGAGCTGCTGCCCAAGGACGGAGAGGGTGAACCGGAGATCCTCATCTTCAGCCAGCACCTGGCGTGCCCCAACGACGGCACGTCGTTCCCCGAGCTGGCGCCCCGCAACTTCTCGTTCAACTCGCCCTACGGCGCCTGCCCCCACTGCGACGGGCTGGGCACCCGGTTCGAGGTCGACCCCGAGCTGGTCGTGCCCAACAACGACCTCACGATCGACGAGGGGGCTGTCGCCCCCTGGGCGGGGGCCCGGGGCGAGTACTTCCACCGGGTCCTTGCCGCGGTGGCTGAGACATACGGGTTCCGGACCACGACTCCGTTCAAGAAGCTGACCAAGGCCCAGCAGAAGATCCTGCTCTACGGGTCGGGCACCAAGCAGGTCCACGTCCAGTACCGGAACCGGTACGGACGGACGCGGTCCTACTTCACCCACTACGAGGGGGCCGTCCCCTACCTGCAGCGCCGCCACTCCGAGGCCGAGTCGGACTACATGCGGGACCAGATCGAGGGCTACATGCGGGAGGTGCCCTGCAAGGACTGCGGGGGCGCCCGCCTCAAGCCGGAGTCGCTCGGTGTCACCGTCGCCGGCAAGAACATCAACGAGGTCTGCGACCTGTCGATCGCCAAGTCGGCGGAGTTCCTGGCCACCGTGGAGCTCTCCCCGCGCGACGCCATGATCGCCGAGCGGGTGGTGAAGGAAGTCAACGCCCGCATGCGGTTCCTGCTCGACGTTGGCCTCGACTACCTCACGCTGAACCGCTCGGCCGGCACATTGGCCGGGGGTGAGGCCCAGCGCATCCGGCTGGCCAGCCAGATCGGCAGCGGGCTGGTCGGCGTGCTGTACGTGCTCGACGAGCCGTCGATCGGCCTCCACCAGCGCGACAACCGCAAGCTCATCGACACCCTCATCCGGCTGCGTGACCTGGGCAACACGGTGATCGTGGTCGAGCACGACGAGGACACCATCCGGGTGGCGGACCACGTGGTCGACATCGGCCCGGGGGCGGGGGAGCACGGCGGCGAGATCGTGGTCAGCGGATCGGTGAAGGACCTGGTCAAGGAGAAGCGGTCGATCACCGGCCAGTACCTCTCGGGCGCCCGGTCGATCCCCGTGCCGGCCATGCGCCGGGAGCCGAAGGACGGATGGCTCGTCGTCCGGGGGGCTCGGGAGCACAACCTCAAGAACATCGACGTCGAGCTGCCGCTGGGGTGCTTCGTCTGCGTCAGCGGGGTGTCGGGGTCGGGGAAGTCGACACTGGTGAACGACATCCTCTACCGGGCTCTCATGCAGCGGATCTACAAGTCGAAGACGGTGCCCGGCCGGCACAAGAAGATCGAGGGCGACGAGCTGCTCGACAAGGTGATCAACATCGACCAGTCGCCCATCGGCCGCACGCCCCGGTCGAACCCCGCGACGTACACGGGCGTGTGGGACCACGTGCGCAAGCTGTTCAGCCAGACCCAGGAGGCCAAGGTCCGGGGCTACCTGCCCGGGCGGTTCTCGTTCAACGTCAAGGGCGGCCGGTGCGAGGCGTGCGCCGGCGACGGCACCATCAAGATCGAGATGCACTTCCTGCCCGACGTCTACGTGCCGTGCGAGGTGTGCAAAGGCGGGCGGTACAACCGGGACACCCTCGACGTCACGTTCAAGGGCAAGAACGTGGCCGAGGTGCTCGACATGTCGTGCGAGGAGGGGGCGGAGTTCTTCGCCAACCAGCCCGTGATCTCGCGCCACCTCAGGACGCTGGTCGACGTGGGCCTGGGCTACGTGCGCCTCGGCCAGCCCGCCCCGACCTTGTCAGGAGGGGAGGCCCAGCGGGTCAAGCTGGCCAGCGAGCTGTCCAAGCGGGGAACGGGCCACACCATCTACATCCTCGACGAGCCCACGACCGGCCTCCACTTCGAGGACATCCGCAAGCTCCTCACCGTGCTCAGCCGGCTGGTCGACCAGGGCAACACCGTGCTTGTGATCGAGCACAACCTCGACGTCATCAAGAGCGCCGACTGGGTCATCGACCTCGGCCCGGAGGGGGGTGACGGCGGGGGGACGGTCGTCGTCGAAGGCCCGCCCGAGGTGGTGGCCAAGACGCGGGACAGCTATACCGGCCAGTTCCTCGCGCCGGTACTGGCCAAGTAGCGCGGCTCGGGCACCGGCGCCGGGGCGCGGGTCCCGCTGACCAGGACTACGAGCGCTACCGCCAGCAGCACCATGGTCGAGCGGGTGCTGCCGAAGTCATCACCCAGGACTCCTCCGCTGCAGAGGGCCAGGAACCCCATCTGGACGCCGATGACCCACCGAAGCTCCGACGGCCCCCGCCTCCGGATCAGCACGAAGACGCTGACGGCGAGAGCGGCCAAGGTGGACGCCATGCCGAGGAGCTCCTTGCCGTGCAGCCACTTCGTCCGGGCCGCATCGATCAAGCCGGTGAGGGGCCACCACAACCGCTCGGTCGGGATGCCACCGCTGGGAACAGTGACGTGGACGACCATGAGCCAGGCCGCGATGACGAGCCCCGGCACAATCAACAGGGGCAGATCCTCCTTCCGCCGCCGGGCCAGAACCAGGGCCACGGGCACCAGGATCGTCGTCTCCCTGGTGAGCACTGCCGCGGTGGCGGCTATCACCGCCAGACCAGAGCCGCCCCGGAGCGTGGCCACGATCGTCACCAGGCACAACGAGACCGCAAGCCCATCGGCCACGCTGCTGGTCACCGTCCAGACCGCGCCAGGTAGGAGCGGGTAGAGCAGGGCCAGCCACGGGGGGGCGCGCAGGTGCTCGGCAAGCGCGCCCATGGCGAGCGCCCCGAGGAGCAGCCCCGACAGGCTGACGATGGCGAGCGCCCAGACCAGGCCCGGGCCACCGCCCTGGGGATGGAGGAGCCACGCCAGCGCCGGATACAGCGGACGCTGGTACCTGTACTGGGCGTTGTCGAGGCTGGGAGCGACGGCCTCAGGATGGAAGAGGTCGCGGGCCATGGCGTAGAACTGCTGGCCGTCGAAGCCGACCTCGTCGGGCAGGGTGGCTTTGGGGAAGTCCCGGGCGATCACTGCGGCGGACGGTCCCTTGGCGCCGGCCCGGATCGGGCGAAGGATGCCGTGCCCGCTGGCCCGGACGTCGACTAGGAGCAGTCCGAGGGCCAGCACCGTTCCGGCAAGGGCCCATGCCAGGTACGCACGGCGATGGCCGTGAGCCGGAGGGGCCAGTTCAGTCGGTTGCCGCCGCGCCTTCATCCCTGAAGGATCGGCTCCCGGCGAACCCCGCTTGAGCGTCACACCGACAACCGGGATTCAAGAGGGGGTGCGGCCCGGTCGACAACTCGAACGTGGTGGTGCGGACCCCAGCACGGACGGCTCCGGCATCTTCGGTGCCCTCGCGCCCGGGCCGACGGCCTCGGCGAAAGATCGCTCTGCCCCTTCTTCTACTCCTCGCCGCGGTCCTGTTCCTCGGGTTCGGCTCGAGAACGACCAGCGCGCCGTTCGGCGACTCGCACGACGGGAAGAACGGCAGGGTCTGGTCCGCCGGCAGTCGCAGCCTGCGGGAAGAGGGCCCGGTGGCTTCCCGACTGGGGACCCGCAACCCGGTCACCGGCGTCTATGCCAACCATCCACCCCTGATCTACCTCGAGACCGCGGTGACCGAGCTCGTCGGCTTCGGGACGATGGCCGCCACCCGCGCCCCGGCGTGGCTGGGCACCCTCGCACTGATCGGCCTGCTCGGAGCGTTGCTTCGCGACTCGGGACTGAGACCGAACGCCGTGGGCATGGCGGTGCTCCTGGTCACGACGACGCCGATGCTCCTGGTGTACGGAACCATGCTGGACACGCCAGTGACATCGCTTCCGATAGCCGTCGGCCTCCTGTTGATGTGGGAGCGTGCCCGGCGGGGCAAGGTTGTTCGACCGGTGTACGCGGGAGGTCTGACCGCGCTGGCCGTACTGGCCGGCTGGCAGGCGCTCCTTCTCGCCGGCCTGGTGGGGAGCTGGGCGCTCGTACGGGTGGTGAGACGAACGGGGCGGCGAAAGGTCGATCGGGCGTTCGTCATCGGAGCATGCCTGGGCGGCGCGCTTCTCCTGGCCTGGATGCTCTGGGCCTTCGGGGGCACGTTGCGGCCGCTGCAGGATCAGTTCAGCTTCCGGTCCGGCCAGTCGGCCCAAAAGGTGGGCTTGGGCGAGCTTCTTGCCTCTCAGCGGCACTACGGCGTGGGCATGTTCGGCGCTGTGGGTGTGCTCGGCGTCGTGGGGCTCGTTCTTGCGCTCCGGGACGCCCGGACCCGGGGCTTGGCCGCTGCGGCTATCGCCGTCACCGTCCCGTACACGTTTGTCCTCCGGACCGGTGCGGTGAACCACAGCTACTGGGGCTATTGGTTCCTGTTGCCCATCGCCATCGGGCTGGCCGTCGGTTCCGACCGCCTGCTGGCGACCTGGCGATCCCGCGGTCGCTGGCAGCCGGTGCTCCCGTGCGTCGTCGCCCTTCTGGCAACCGTGCTCGTCGTGGGCGCCTGGGTGCGACCTCCGGCCGCCGAGTCCAACAAGATCGCCGGCTACAAGGTGGCTCAGGGCGAGGAAGGGGCTGCGCCCGGACCGCGGTAGCAGGCGCATCGTCGATCTCGCTCAACCGGACGTTCGGTGCTGTCGATAAAGCTTCCATGCGTCGCCTGGCCCGCCCGCTTCTCCTGGCGGGTATCGCGCTCGCCGTCCTGGGGTTGAGCAAGGCCCACGCGGAAGCCCACGGGTACGATTACACCTCGTCCTTCCGGTTCGCCTGGTCGCTCGCCTACATCGGCCTGCTGGGAGCAGCATGCTACGGCGCCGGTCTGCCGGAACTGCCTCGTAGCCGGCGGTCTGCGGCACTGACCGCTGCGGCGTCGACCGGCGCTGCGGCCCTGGCCATCTCGGTCCTCCAGCTGGTGGTCGGCTCGGCCCTGTTGCCCCGCTTCGTGGTGTTCGGCACGCCGGTGCTCCTCCTGCCGATCGCGGTGTTGTGCTCGTCGCTGGCCCGGGAGGGACGGGTACGGGACGGTCAACGGGACCGGGTCGTCGCCGTGGCCGGCCCCGAGGAGAGCGCGAACCTGTCGCGGGAGCTCGAGGGGCAGCCCGAGCGGCCGGCGGTCCTGGCGTGGGTGCTGTCGCCCGAGGATGCCGTGTCCGAGGGTCCGGGCGATCGGCCACTCGTCGACGTCGTTCGGGCCACCGGCGCGACCGCTGTCGTGCTCGACCGCGCCGGCCTCGCCGATCAGTCGATCGTGGCCCAGGCTGCGGAGTTGCACGAGTCCGGCGTGCGGATCCGGACGCTGTCGCTCTTCTACGACCAGTGGCTGGGCAAGCTCCCCGTGTCGGAGCTCGAGCGCATCGGTCTGCTCTTCGACATCGGGGAGCTCCACCGGGCCCGCTACGGCCGCATCAAGCGCATCGTCGACACCCTCGGGGCCGCGGCGGGGACTGTGGTCCTCGGTGTGATCGTCCCGCTCGTGTGGGTGGGCAACAAGGTCGGCAACCGGGGCCCGCTCCTCTACCGCCAGACCCGGGTGGGCAAGGGCGGCCGCGAGTTCGAGATTCTCAAGTTCCGGACGATGCGGGTCGCACCCGATGACGCCGTGTCTTCCTGGACCTCTGAGGACGATCCCCGGATCACCCCCTTCGGTGCCTGGCTGCGTCGGAGCCACCTGGACGAGCTCCCCCAGGTCGTGAACATCCTGCGGGGGGACCTGTCGGTGGTCGGCCCCCGGCCGGAGCAGCCCCGCTACGTCGAGGAGCTCGAGGCCAAGATCCCGTTCTACCGCCTCCGGCACCTTGTCCGCCCTGGCCTCACCGGCTGGGCCCAGGTGAAGTACCCCTACGGCGCCAGCGAGGGTGACGCCTTCGAGAAGCTGCAGTACGAGTTCTATTACCTGCGCCACCAAGGCTTGTCCCTGGACCTGCGCATCACCGGGCGCACGCTGCGCAGCGTTCTCGGAAGGGGCGGGCGGTGACGATGCCCCGGGTCACGGTGGTCATCCCGGTGCGCAACGAGGCCGAGCGGCTGCCCGCCTGCCTCGAGGCACTGGCCGCCCAGGACATGGCTGCGGGTGAGGTGGAAGTCCTGGTGGTCGACGGCGGGTCGTCGGATTCGACGGTGGCAGTGGCCCGGGCTTTCCTCGCCGGGCGGGGCTGGGTACGGGCCGACGTCCTTCACTGTGCCGCAGGTGACCGCTCATCCAATCTCAACTGCGGTCTTGCCGCCGCGACTGCGCCGGTCGTGGTTCGCGTCGACGCCCGGAGCCGGGTACCGGCGCACTACCTGCGCCGTTGCGTCGATCTCCTCGAGGACCGTGTGGACCTCGCTGTGGTCGGCGGTCGACAAAGGGCGGTGGCCGCCGGCACCGGTGCGGTCGAGGCCGGGGTGGCCCGGGCGCTCAACAACCGCTGGGGAATGGGTTTGGCCCGTTACCGTGGGGCCAGCGAGAGTGGTCCCGCAGACA
>CADCTB010000046.1 GCA_902805665.1 uncultured Acidimicrobiales bacterium | reverse complement strand
CCGCTCCCGCCGACCGCGCCGACGTGTGTGAGGTCCGCAATCTGGCCACGGTCGGGGCCGCCCTGGTAGCGGCGGCCGCGGCCCGGGAGGAGAGCCGGGGCTGCCACACCCGCACCGACTTCCCGACGACCCAGCCGGCCCTCGCCCGCCGGTTCGTCATCTCATGACCCTCGCCGAGGTGGTGGCCGCCGCCCTGGCCGAGGACCTCGGTCCCCTGGGCGACATCACCGCCGCCCTCCTCCCCTCGAGGGCCACGGCCGAGGCGTTCCTCGTGCCCCGCACCGACGGCGTCCTGGCCGGGTGCACCGCGGCCCGGGAGGCGTTCCGCCAGATCGGGGACACGAGTGTCAAGTGGTCGGCGTGGGACGGCGACAACGTGGTCGGCGGCACCTCGGTTGCGCTGGTGACCGGCAGGCTGGCGTCAATCCTCACCGCCGAGCGCACCGCCCTCAACTTCCTGTGCCACCTGTCGGGCATCGCCACCCTCACCCGCCGCTACGTCGACGCAGTAGCGGGCACGGGCGCCCGCATCCGGGACACCCGCAAAACCACTCCCGGCCTCCGGACCCTGGAGAAGGCTGCCGTCCGCCTCGGCGGCGGGGTGAACCACCGGGGGAACCTGTCCGACGGGGTTCTGGTCAAGGACAACCACCTGGCCGGCGTCACCATCACCGAGGCGGTGTCGGAGTCCCGGCGCCTGTGGCCGGGCCGGATGGTGCAGGTCGAGTGCGACAACGTCGACCAGCTGGAGCAGGCGCTGTCCGCGGGTGCCGACCTCGTCCTGCTGGACAACATGTCGCCCGACGACGTCGCCTCCTGCGTCAAACTCGTCGACGGTCGGTGCCTGGTCGAGGTAAGCGGCGGCGTCAACCTCGACACCGTGGCTGCCTACGCCGCGGCCGGCGCCGACCTCATCGCCATCGGGGCGCTCACCCACTCCGCCCCGGTCCTCGACATCGGCCTCGACCTGTGTTGATCGCCGTCGACGCCGGCAACACCCACACCGTCGTCGGCCTGTTCGACGGCGACGAGCTGGTCGACCACTGGCGGATCGCCACCAACGCCGACCGCACGTCCGACGAGCACGCCCTGCTCATGTCCCAGTTCCTGGCCCAGCACGGCGCGGGCTTCGACCAGGTCAGCGGCATGGTGGTCTCGTCCACCGTCCCCCGGCTCACCGCCGTGCTCCGCACCCTGGCCGAGCGGTACCTGCGGGTGGCGCCCGTGGTCCTCGAGCCCGGCACCCGCAGCGGCCTGCCCATCCTGTACGAGAACCCCCGCCAGGTCGGCCCCGACCGCATCGCCAACGCGGTGGCCGCCTGGGACCGCTACGGCGGGCCGACGATCATGGTGGACTTCGGCACCGCCACCACGGTCGACGCCATCTCGGCCAAGGGCGAGTACCTGGGCGGCGCCATCCTCCCCGGCATCGAGATCAGCCTCGACGCCCTGTTCGCCCGGGCCGCGGCGCTCTCCTGGGTGGAGCTGGTCAAGCCCCGCCGGGTGATCGGCAAGACCACCGCCGAGTCGGTGCAGTCGGGCGTGCTCTACGGGTTCGCGTCGGCAGTCGACGGGCTGGTGACCCGCTTCCAGGCCGAGCTCGGCCCGTGCACGGTGGTGTCCACCGGCGGCCTGGCCGAGCTGCTCTCCCCGCTGACCACCACCATCGGCCACCACGAGCCCTGGTTGACACTTCGTGGTCTGAGGCTGATCCACGCTATGAACACGTCGTGAGCGAGCACGCCGACCGGGACTGCCGGCCCCGCCGGAGCGGAGCGGAGGCCTCTGCCGGGAGGCCCTCCAGGGCCGGCGGGCGCAGCGACCAGGGGACACAGTGAGCCAGGGCCCGCCCTACCGGTTCGACCGCACCGCCACCGCCGCCGAGCTTCACGACAAGTACGGGGACCTGGCCGACGGCAGGGAGACGGAGGACACGGTCTCGATCGCCGGGCGCATGCTGCTGCGCCGGGTCCAGGGCAAGGCCGCGTTCGGCACCGTGGCCGACCCCACCGGCCGCATCCAGGTCTTCGCCCGAGCCCAGTCGACGCCCCGCTTCGACGAGTTCTGCTCCCTGTCCCTGGGCGACTGGCTGGGCGTGACCGGCACGGTCATGCGCACCCGCCGGGGCGAGCTGTCGGTGGCGGTCGACGACTGGTGCGTCCTGGCCGAGGCCCGCCGCCAGTTCCCCGACAAGTGGCACGGCCTGACCGACGTCGACACCCGGTACCGCCAGCGCTACGTCGACCTGTGGGTCAACGAGGACGCCAAGCGCACGTTCGTCCTGCGCAGCAAGGTCATCTCCCTCACCCGCCGCTTCCTCGAGGACCGCGGCTTCCTCGAGGTGGAGACCCCGGTGCTGCACCCGATCCAGGGCGGGGCCACGGCCAAGCCGTTCGTCACCCACCACAACGCCCTCGACCAGGACCTTTTCCTGCGCATCGCCCCCGAGCTGTACCTCAAGCGGCTGGTGGCCGGCGGCATCGAGCGGGTGTACGAGATCGCCCGGGTGTTCCGCAACGAGGGCATCTCGCCCCGCCACAACCCCGAGTTCACCATGCTCGAGCTGTACTGGGCCTACGCCGACTACACCGACGCCATGGCCCTCACCGAGGAGCTGGTTTCCGGCCTGGCCACCGAGTTGTCGGGCACCACCAAGCTGACGTACGGCGACCGCGACCTCGACCTCACTCCGCCCTGGCGCCGGGCGACCATGGTGGAGCTGATCGCCGAGCAGACGGGGGTCGACGTCGACGTCTCCATGCCGGTCGACGACCTGCGGGGGATCGCCTCCCGGTTACGCGTGAGCCACAAGCCGTCGTGGGGCCCGGGCAAGCTCGTCCTCGAGATCTACGAGAAGACCACCGAGTCGGAGATCTGGGGCCCGGTCTTCGTGTGCGACTACCCCCAGGAGGTGTCGCCCCTCGCCCGCGCCCATCGATCCAAGCCCGGCTACGTCGAGCGTTTCGAGCCCATCGTCGCCGGCCGCGAGCTGGGCAACGCCTTCAGTGAGCTCACCGACCCCGACGTCCAGCGGGCCAACTTCGAGGCCCAGGCCGCCGACAAGGAGGCCGGCGACGAGGAGGCCATGTCCGTCGACGAGGACTACCTGCGGGCCCTCGAGTACGGCCTGCCCCCCACCGCCGGCCTCGGCATCGGCATCGACCGCCTGGTCATGCTCCTCGCCGACGCCCCCAACATCCGCGACGTCATCCTCTTCCCCACCCTCCGCCCCGAGTCCTGACTAGGGCCGGGCGTGGTGGTGGAAGGTGACGAGGAGCTCCACCCGCGAGCCCGTCTCGTTCACCATCCGGTAGGGCTCCCACCCGGCGGCGAAGCCCTGGCCCGGGCCGTAGACCGACCGATCCCCCGTCGACCCGTAGACGGTGATCCGACCGGACACTACGAGGACGCCCTCGAGCCCCTCACCCGCGACCCACTCTCTCGACGCCCCTGCGGCGATTGCCACACGCTCGGTGCGCTGGGCTTGCAGTCCGACCAGGGTCACGGGCGCGTCGGTCTCCCTGGAGTGTCCCTGGCTCGTCACCGCCAGCAGCGCCAGCCCCGCGGCGAACAGCAACAAGGGCAGGCGAGGGCTCCTGGCCCGCACGTCTTCGTCCCGAATCGTCAACATCGCCGTTCCTCCGTGTCCTGCGCGACAGGACGCGAGGAACGGAGGGGTTGATACAGCGAGTGAGCAGTTGACCCGGGCGGAGTCAACCGGTGCACGCTAAGAGCTCGGCGAGTCGCTCTGATGGTTTCATCCAGTCGAGAGTCTGTCGAGGGCGGTTGTTGAGCTGCCAGGCGATGCAGTCGAGGTCATCCTGCGTGTGCTCGGAGAGATCAGTGCCCTTCGGCATCCACTGGCGGAGGAGACCATTGGTGTTCTCGTTGCTGCCTCGCTGCCAGGGTGAGTGTGGGTCGCAGAAGTAGACCTCGACGCCGGTGTCGACGCTGAAGGCGATGTGCTGGGCCATCTCCCGGCCCTGGTCCCAGGTCAGCGACCGGCGCAGGTGGTCGGGCAGCCGAGTGATCTGAGCGGTGATGGCGTCTCGGACGGTGAGTGCGGTCTGGTCATCGAGGCGGGCGAGCATCACATAGCGAGTGGTCCGCTCCACCAGGGTGGCCACCGCCGACTTGCCGTTCTTCCCGACGATCAGGTCTCCCTCCCAGTGCCCGGGCACCGCTCGGTCGGCAACCTCACCCGGTCGTTCGCTGATGTTGACCATGTCGGGGATGCGGCCCCGCTTCTCCGTGCGTCCTCGGTGCTGGCGGTGCACCCGACCGCTACGCAGGCACCGGGTCAGCTCTCGCCGCAGCGCCCCACGCCCCTGTACGAACAGCGACTGGTAGATGGTCTCGTGACTCACCCGCATCATCGGATCGTCCGGAAACTCCACTGGCAACCGGCGAGCGATCTGGCTGGGTGACCACAGCTCCTCGAGCCAGGCGCTCACCGTGACTTGTAGGTCCTCGCAGCCCACCAGCTTGGGGGTCTTCGGTCGGCGACCCTGAGCCCAGGCTCGTCGGTGGGCCTTGGACGCCCGGTAACAGCCCCGACCACCGTTGGCCCCCACCTCCCGAGACACCGTCGAGATCGCCCGGCTCAATCCGCCGGCGATGGCCGTGAAGGACTCATCCCGCTCCAGGGCGAGGGCGATCTCCTCGCGCTCGGGCAGCGTCAGGTGGCCCGGGCCTGGTTCCCAATCCACCAGGTGGACGGCCCGGCCACCACCCCGTTCCTCCTGCACCAACTTGGCGATGATGCCGGCCGAACGGCTTACCGCCGCCAGGATCTCCCTATGGGTAGCGCCCGTACGGGCCAACTCTCGGATCTGCTTCCGCTCCTGCGCAGACAACTTCCTGGCCACATCCACCCCCGGGTGTCAGAGACGTCGATCGTCACCGACCCACCGTCTCTGTGCGCGGACCCCTTGAACCCGCACCGGCTCTACCGGGTCAACTGCTCACTCGGCGTGTGAGGGGATGTTCTCGATCAGGTGGTCACCCAGGCTGGCCAGGGCGGCCATGACCTGGGCGCCGCCCTCGCCCCCGGCGGTCACCCCGACCAAGGCCTCGGCCGACTCGCCCGCGTAGCGACGGGCCACGTCGACAGCGGCGGCCACGGCCCCGTTGGACCGGATGATGGCCCGGGCGGCGTCGACCTCGTCGCGCTCGAGGGGCGACCCCAGCAGGGCCCGCAGCTGCTGGGACGACTCGGCGGAGGCCAGGGCCCGGATGACCGGCAGGGTGTAGACGCCCTCGACCAGGTCGTTCCCGGCCGGCTTGCCCAGCTCCTCGTCGGTGGCGACCACGTCGAGGATGTCGTCGACGATCTGGAAGACCATGCCGACCTGCTCCCCGTAGGCGGTGAGGGCCTCGATGCCCGGCCGGTCGATGCCGGCCGTGATGGCCCCCACCCGGCAGGCGGTGGCCATGAGGGCGGCCGTCTTGCCGGCGATGGAGGTGAGGTAGGACTCCTCGGAGCGGGTGACGTCGAACGTCTGGGCCAGCTCCCGGACCTGACCCTCGCACAGGCGGCCGATGGTGGCGGCCAGGAGCCCGGCGACCTCGGTGCCCAGCGACGCGGCGATCTCCGACGCCCGGGCCAGCAGGAAGTCGCCGGCCAGGATGGCCACCAGGTTGCCCCACCGGGCATTCACCGAGTCGACGTTCCGGCGGGTGCGGGCCTCGTCCATGACGTCGTCGTGGTAGAGCGACCCGAGGTGGACGAGCTCCACCGCGACCGCGCCCATGATGACGTCGTCGTCGGCCGGGCCCCCGCTCAGCTCGCCCACGGCGACGGCCAGGGCGGGCCGCAGACGCTTGCCCCCGGCGGTGATCAGATGGGACGCGACCTCGGCCAGGAACGGGTCCCCGGTGCGCACATTGGCCAGCAGAGCCTTCTCGACCCGGGCCAGGTCGTCCTCCAGGCACGGAAGCGAGAGCAGTGGGGCGAGACTGACCACCCTTCGACGCTACGTCAATCACGGCCCTTCGGGTCAATCGAACGCGTGTGTAGAGGAATCCGGCAGGGGTACTGAGTGTTCGTATTCACGCGGGCACCACTAGACTGAGGTTCCGAGCCCGCCCGTCCCCGTTAGGGGGTTCCACCTTGTTCGAACGATTTACAGACCGAGCCCGCCGCGTTGTGGTGCTGGCCCAGGAGGAGGCACGCCTCCTCAACCACAATTACATCGGCACCGAGCACATCCTGCTCGGGCTCATCCACGAGGGCGAGGGGGTGGCGGCGAAGGCCCTCGAGCAGCTGGGCATCTCCCTGGAGGCCGTACGCACCCAGGTCGAGGAGATCATCGGCCAGGGCGGATCGTCCCCGTCAGGTCACATCCCCTTCACTCCCCGCGCCAAGAAGGTCCTCGAGCTGTCCCTCCGCGAGGCCCTCCAGCTCGGCCACAACTACATCGGCACCGAGCACATCCTCCTCGGCCTCATCCGTGAGGGCGAAGGGGTGGCGGCCCAGGTGCTGGTCAAGCTGGGCGCCGACCTGTCCCGGGTCCGCCAGCAGGTCATCCAGCTCCTCTCCGGGTACGCCGGCAAGGAGGGCGCGCCCTCGGGCGGCCCCGCCGGCGAGGCCACCCCGGCCGGCTCGCTGGTCCTCGACCAGTTCGGCCGCAACCTGACGCAACTGGCAAGAGAGAAGAAGCTCGACCCGGTCATCGGCCGCGAGCGCGAGATCGAGCGGGTCATGCAGGTCCTGTCCCGCCGCACCAAGAACAACCCTGTCCTCATCGGGGAGCCCGGCGTCGGCAAGACGGCCATCGTCGAGGGCCTGTCCCAGCAGATCGTGGCCAACACCGTGCCCGACACGCTGAAGGGCAAGCAGCTCTACACCCTCGACCTGGGTGCGTTGGTCGCCGGCTCCCGGTACCGCGGTGACTTCGAGGAGCGCCTCAAGAAGGTGCTCAAGGAGATCCGCACCCGGGGCGACATCATCCTCTTCATCGACGAGCTCCACACCCTCGTGGGTGCCGGCGCCGCCGAGGGCGCCATCGACGCCGCCTCCATCCTCAAGCCCATGCTGGCCCGGGGTGAGCTGCAGACCATCGGCGCCACCACGCTGGATGAGTACCGCAAGCACCTGGAGAAGGACGCCGCCCTCGAGCGCCGCTTCCAGCCCATCAAGGTGGAAGAGCCCACCGTGGCCCACACCATCGAGATCCTCAAGGGCATCCGCGACCGCTACGAAGCCCACCACCGGGTCACCATCACCGACCAGGCAATCGTCGCCGCCGCCAACCTCTCCGACCGCTACATCTCCGACCGGCACCTGCCCGACAAGGCCATCGACCTCATCGACGAGGCCGGCTCCCGCATGGTCATGCGCCGGATGAAGACCCCGCCGGACTACAAGGAGCTCGAGAACGACCTGTCCCGCGTCCGCAAGGAGAAGGAACAGGCAATCGAGAACCAGAAGTTCGAGCAGGCCGCCAAGCTCCGCGACCAGGAGAAGGCGCTCGAGGAGCGCAAGAAGGTCAAGGAAGCGGAGTGGAAGGCCGAGGGCATCGACCTCTTCGACGAGGTCGACGAGGAAGGCATCGCCGAGGTCCTCGCCCTGTGGACGGGCATCCCCGTCTACAAGCTCACCGAGGAGGAGACGGCCAAGCTCCTGCGCATGGAGGAGGAGCTCCACAAGCGGGTCATCAGCCAGGAGGACGCCATCAAGGCCGTCTCCCAGGCCATCCGCCGCACCCGGGCCGGCCTCAAGGACCCCAAGCGGCCGTCGGGCTCGTTCATCTTCCTGGGCCCCTCCGGCGTGGGCAAGACCGAGCTGGCCAAGACGCTCGCCGAGTTCCTGTTCGGTGACGAGAGCCACCTGATCCAGCTCGACATGTCCGAGTACATGGAGAAGCACACGGTTTCCCGGCTGGTGGGCTCGCCCCCCGGCTACGTGGGCTACGAGGAGGGGGGCCAGCTCACCGAGGCCGTCCGCCGCAAGCCCTTCTCCGTGGTGCTGTTCGACGAGATCGAGAAGGCCCACCCCGACGTCTTCAACGCCCTGCTCCAGATCCTGGAGGACGGGCGCCTCACCGACGCCCAGGGCCGCACGGTGGACTTCAAGAACACCGTGATCATCATGACGTCGAACCTGGGCACGGCCGACCTCCGGAAGGCCTCCATCGGCTTCCAGAAGACGAGCGAGGCGGTGACGTACGAGAAGATGAAGGAGAAGGTGGCCGAGGCGCTCAAGCAGCACTTCCGCCCCGAGTTCCTGAACCGGATCGACGACACCATCGTCTTCCACGAGCTCACCCGGGCCGAGGTCACCCAGATCGTCGACCTCATGAGCAGGCGGCTCAAGGACCAGCTGGCCAGCCAGGGCCTCACCCTGGAGCTGACCGAGGCGGCCAAGCTGCTGCTGGCCGAGAAGGGCTACGACCCCAGCCTGGGCGCCCGCCCCCTGCGCCGTGCCCTGCAGCGGATGGTCGAGGACAAGATGTCCGAGCGCATCCTCTGGAAGGAGTTCCGGGCCGGCGAGACCATCATCGTCGACGCCGAGGACGGCGAGATCGTCTTCCGCTCCATCGAGGGCATCGAGCCGCCCCCGGTCGAGCTCGCCGAGACCGGCCCCGCCGACTAAGCACCGCACTGCGAACTGGTGACGCTCGAGGGTCTACGAGACCCTCAGGTGTCACCAGTTCGGCGCGTCAGGGGTCTGCTCGGCCCCCTCGCCGCCACTACGGTCCTCGCCGATGCCCCGTCGCCTCCTACCCCTCCTCGTCGCGCTCCTCGCGTGGGCCGGCACGGCATGCCAGGTCACGGTGGCGGCCGGTGTGGACGTCGCCCGGAACGGCACCGGGCGGGTCACGGCCGGGCTCGGCCTCGACGCCGACGCCCTCAAGGAGGTCGGTGACCCGGCCACAGCCCTCCGGCTCGACGACGTGCGCCAGGCCGGCTGGCAGGTCGACGCCCCCCGCCGTGAGGACGACGGCCTCACCTGGATCCGGGCGTCCAAGCCCTTCTCCGACCCGGATCAGGTGCCGGCCATCCTGGCCGAGCTCAACGGCCCCGACGGCCCCTTCCGGGACTTCCGGGTCGTCCGCACCAAGTCCCTGACCCGCGCCCGAACCACCTTCACCGGCACCCTCGACCTGTCTCAGGGCCTGGCCGGGCTCTCCGACCCCGAGCTGGCGACCGCCATGGGCGACGTCCCCCTCCAGCTCGACGTCGAGGGGCTGCGAGGTCGGTTCGGCGACAAGCTCGACGACACGGTGAAGGTCCGGGTCACGGCCGGCCTGCCCGGCGACGTCGAGACCAATGCGCCTGCCACGGACGGCGGCCGGGCGCTGTGGGCCCCGGGACTGGGCCAGGTCGTCCAGCTCGAGGCGTCGAGCGAAGCGCTCAAGATCAACCCGGTCATGCCCATCGCCGCCGGCGGCCTGCTCGTCATCGTCGTCGGGCTGGTCGTCCTCGCCCGAAGGCGGGCCGACCGGTAGCGGCCCCCCAACGGGAGGCTGATCCGCGGACCTGTCGCAGCCCGTCGGTAGGGTCGGCCGGAATGGCCAGGACACGATCGATCTACCGCTGCGCGGCGTGTGGGGCCGACGGACCGCAGTGGACGGGCCGGTGCGCGGGCTGCGGCGCCTGGAACACCATCGTCGAGGAGCGGACGAGGCCCGCGGCGGCCTCCACTGCCGCGGCCACCCCGAGTCGGGCCCTCCCCATCGCCGACGTGGAGAGCGAGGGCTGGGCCCCGCGGCCGGTCGGCATCGGCGAGCTCGACCGGGTGCTGGGCGGGGGCCTGGTGGCGGGATCGGTCACCCTGCTGGGCGGCGAGCCGGGGATCGGCAAGTCGACGTTGCTGCTGCAGGCCCTGTCCGCTCTCGCCCGGCGGGGGACGACGTGCCTCCTGGCCTGTGCCGAGGAGTCGGCCCAGCAGGTCCGGATGCGGGCGGCCCGACTCGGCGCCCTCGAGCCGGGCCTGTGGCTGGTGGCCGAGACCGACCTGTCGGCCATCCTCGCCCATGCCGCCACCCTCGCCCCCGACGTGCTGGTGGTCGACTCCATCCAGACCGTCTTCGACCCCGAGCTGGCCTCGGCTCCCGGCTCGGTCGCCCAGGTGCGCGAGTGCGCCCACCGCCTCGTCCGGGCGGCCAAGGATGCCGACCGGGCCACCGTGCTGGTCGGCCACGTCACCAAGGACGGCGCCCTGGCCGGCCCCCGGGTGCTCGAGCACGTGGTCGACACCGTCCTCTCCTTCGAAGGCGAGCGCCACCACGCCCTGCGCCTGCTGCGGGCGGTGAAGCACCGCTTCGGGCCCACCAGCGAGCTGGGCCTCTTCGAGATGACCGACGACGGCCTGATCGGTGTGCCGGACCCCGGCCGGCTCTTCCTGTCCGACCGCCAGGCCCAGGCGCCCGGCTCGGTGGTGGTGCCGACCCTCGAGGGTCACCGGCCCCTCCTGGTCGAGCTCCAGGCCCTGGTGGCCAAGTCGCCGCTGGCCACCCCGCGGCGGTCGGCCCAGGGCCTCGACTCGGGGCGGCTGGCCATGGTGTCGGCCGTGCTCGAGGAGCGGGTCGGCGTGTCGCTTGCGGGGGCCGACGTCTACGCGCTGGCCGTCGGCGGTGTCCGGGTGGTGGAGCCGGGCGCCGACCTGGCGCTGGCGCTGGCCATGGTCTCCTCGGTCACCGGCACCGCCCTTCCCGCCGACCTGGTCGCCTGCGGAGAGATCGGCCTGTGCGGGGAGCTGCGCCAGGTCGGCCAGACCGGGCGGCGCCTGGCGGAGGCGGCCCGGCTGGGGTTCCGGCGCGCCCTCGTGCCGGCGTCGGCGCCCGAGCCGCCGGCCGGATTCGAGGTGCTCCGGGCGGCCACGCTGGTCGAGGCGCTGGCCGAGTCGGGCCTGCGGCTCGGCTCCAAACCGGTAGGATTTCCGCGTGCCGTCCCGGCGTGACTATGCGATCACCGATGCGCTGATGATGGTCGCTCCGGGCCAGCCCCTCCGTGAGGGGCTCGACCGGATCCTGCAGGCGAACATGGGCGGGCTCATCGTGGTCGGAGACGGGCCGGAGGTGCTGGCCATCTGCTCAGGCGGCTTCCTGCTCGACGCCGAGTTCAGCCCGCAGCGGCTCTCGGAGCTGGCCAAGATGGACGGCGCCATCATCCTGGCGCCCGACGCCAGCCGCATCGCCCGGGCCAACGTCCACCTCGTCCCCAATCCCAACGTCCCCACGTCGGAGACGGGCACCCGGCACCGCACCGCCGAACGGGTGGCCCGTTCCATCGACGTGCCGGTCATCTCGGTCTCCGAGGACCTCTCGATCATCGCCGTCTACTACGGCTCCATCAAACATCCCCTGGAGCTCACCGCCCGCCTCCTCAACCGGGCCAACCAGGCCCTGCAGACGCTGGAGCGCTACAAGAACCGCCTCGACGCGGTCGCCGGCACCCTCACCGCCCTCGAGGTCGAGAACCTCGTCACGGTGCGCGACGTGGTCACCGTCCTCCAGCGCATGGAGATGGTGCGTCGCATCGCCGAGGAGATCCACGGCTACATCATCGAGGCCGGCACCGACGGCAGGCTGATCCGCCTCCAGCTCGAGGAGCTCATGGGTGGGGTGGAGGACGACCGCCGGCTCGTGATCAAGGACTACGCCGAGACGGCGGGCACCTGGAACCCGGGGGAGGCCATGGAGGCCCTCTCCCAACTGAGCACCGAGGAGATCCTCGACCTGCGGGCGGTCACCTCCGTCCTGCACCTGCCGTCGAGCGGGGCCGAGCTCGACTTCCCGCTCCAGAGCAAGGGCTACCGCCTCCTGCACCGCATCCCCCGCATGCCCGACGCGGTGATCGAGGCGATCGTCGCCCGGTTCGGCACGCTCGACAAGATCCTCGACGCCGACGTCAAGGACCTCGACGATGTGGAAGGCGTGGGCACCGTCCGGGCCCGGGCCATCAAGGAGAACCTGTCACGCGTCGCGGAGGGTACGGGCTTCGATCGGTTCTGAGGTGCGGTGGAGGAGGAGGCGATGGACGGAGGGGTCCAGCGGTTGATCGGCGGGCTGGCGCTCGCCGTCACCCTGAGCGCATGCGGTGGAGACGGCGAGCAGGCCGGTCCGGTCCAGCCCCGCACGCCGACAACCACCACACCGTCGGTTGCCGACGCCACTACCGCCCCGACCACGGCGGCCACTCCGACGACGAGACGGCGACCGCCCCGGCCGCTGCCCGGGCCGGTCACCCCGTCGACACCCGTGGCCGGCAGGGTGGCGCGGTGGCACGCCGACCTGTCCGCCGGAACGACTGCATCCTGCACCCGCCTGGTCGAGGAGACCGCGGCGGCGAGGGGCGAGGAGGACCTGGACAGGGTGCTCATCCTCCTGTACCGCGGCGCGGGTGAGGGCTGCCTGGGCCGCACCTCCCAGGCCCGGACGACGCTCGGCCAGGCCCGTACCGCCCTGGGCGCCCTGCCGTCGTCGCAGCTGGATCTGGCGTCGCCCCGCTGCCGCCCTCAGGAGCTGCTCTCCTGGGCCTTCTTCACCTTCCTCGACACCGATATCCCGGCCGCGTGCCCCGCGCCGGCCACGACCTCCACCACCCGGACGAGCCTGTCCACCACCACGACCAGGCGGCCCTGACCGCCGGTGGCCGAGGCCGACCCCGAACCGGAGTCGCCCGCCGCTGCGGGAGAGGCCGCGGTGCTCCGCAGTGTCCGCGGGATCGCCACCTTTGTCGCCCCGACGAGCCTGATCACCGCCCTGCTGGTCTACTTCGGCTGGGTGTGGACCGATGCCCTTTCGCGGTACCTCGGCCTCGACGAGAGCCTCTTCCCCTTCTCCACCCGCGACTACGTCCTGCGCAGCCTGACCCCGGCCTTCGGGCCCCTGATCACCCTGCTGCTCGCCACGCTGGTCGCCCAGTGGGCCCACGGCGCGCTTCTCCGCAGGATCGACCGGGGCCTCTCGACGGCGTTCATCCCCTGGTTGGCAGCCGCCGCTGCCGTGCTCCTGGTGGTCAGCCTGCTCACCGCCGTGTTCGGCGACGATGCAGGCAGGAACCTGTTCACGCCGATGGGCCTGTTCACGGGCATCGCCCTGCTCGCATATGCGGCGTCGCTGGCCGCCGCCCGCCGGCGCAAGGCCACCAAGGGACGCGCCCTGCCGCCTTCGGGATCCGGGTTGCGCCTGGTCGTCGTGCTCCTGCTCCTCGCCGTCGCCCTCTTCTGGGAGGTGTCGGTCTACGCCGCGTACACGGGGCGGCACGCCGGCGAGCTCCTCATCGACGAACTGGACTGCCGCCCCGATGCCATCGTCTACAGCGACCAGCGGCTCCGCGTCGGCGTGGCCGAGCAGGTACTCGGCGACGCGGGCGCGCCCGACGCGTTCCGGTACACCGGGCTGAAGCTCCTCCTGCGCAGCGGCGGCCGGTACTTCCTCCTGCCCGTCGACTGGGCGGCGAATCCCCGCACGATCGTGCTCCCCGACTCGTCCGCTCAGCGCCTCGAGTTCGTCCGGACGTGCTGAGGCGACTCGGGCCAAGCTGGCAGAAGTGTCTCCGACCTGGCACTCTGGAGTAGGTCCGTTGTCCGTCTAACCGGGAGTTGTATGGCCTTCGATGTAGGTGACAAGGTCGTCTATCCCCATCACGGAGCGGCGGTCATCGAGCGGCGAGAGCGGCGGGACGCCTTCGGCGCCGACCGTGAATACCTCGTGCTGCGGCTCGCCTACGGCGATCTCACCCTCATGGTGCCGGCCGACAACACCGACGAGGTGGGCCTGCGCGAGGTCATCAACGACGAAGAGGTCGAGGAGGTGTTCGCCGTCCTCCGCAAGAAGGAGGCGCGGATGCCCACCAACTGGTCCCGCCGCTTCAAGAACCACGTGGAGAAGCTGAAGTCGGGCGACATCTACCAGGTGGCCGAAGTGGTCAGGAACCTCTCGATCCGGGAGAAGGACAAGGGGCTCTCCGCCGGCGAGAAGCGGATGCTCACCAAGGCCCGCCAGATCCTGGTGTCCGAGCTCACCTTCGCCCTCAGCGTCACCGAGGAAGAGGCCGAGCAGAAGCTCGACGAGGCCCTGCCCTAAACCGGCGCATTGACCGTGTGGGCCATCGTGGTGGCCGCAGGCAGTGGGAACCGGTTCGGCGGGCAGAAGCAGTTCGAGCAGCTGGAAGGGCGGCGCGTGGTCGACTGGTCCCTCGCCGCCTGCCGATCGGTGGCCGACGGCGTGGTCCTGGTCGTGCCCCCCGACCACGACGCCCCCGAAGAGGCCGACATCGTCGTGAACGGGGGGGCCACCAGATCGGACTCCGTCCGGGCCGGCCTGGACGCGGTGCCGGCAGACGCTGCGGTGGTCCTGGTCCACGACGCGGCCCGCCCGTTCGCGGCCCCGGCGTTGTTCCAGGCGGTGGTGGAGGCGGTGCGCAACGGAGCAGACGGCGCGGTGCCCGCCGTGGCCGTCACCGACACGATCAAGCGGGTGGCCGACGGCCGTGTGGTGGCCACCCTCGACCGGGCCGAGCTCGTCGCCGTCCAGACGCCGCAGGCGTTCGCCGCGGAAGTCCTGCGCCGGGCCCACGCCAGCGGCGTCGAGGCGACGGACGACGCCGCCGTGGTCGAGGCCGCCGGCGGCCGGGTGGTCGTCGTCCCCGGCGACCCGGCCAACACCAAGATCACGCGGCGGGCCGACCTCGGATCGAGTGAGCAAGAATCCGCCCTCTAGACGCAACTCTGCTCAGTCGATGACCCGCGTCGGGCTGGGGTTCGACGTCCACCCCTTCTCCGACGACCCGGCCCGACGGCTCGTCCTGGGCGGCGTCCACGTTGCCGGCGAGCGGGGCCTGGCCGGCCACAGCGACGCCGACGTCGTGGCCCATGCGGTGGGCGACGCCATCCTCGGCGCCTGCGGCCTCGGCGATCTGGGGGAACACTTCCCCGACACCGACCCGACCTGGTCCGGTGCCGACAGCCTGGCCATCCTCGCCGGCGTCGTGCGCCTGGCCGGCGAGGCAGGATGGGCCGTGGGCAACGTCGACTGCACCGTCGTCCTGGAAGCGCCCAAGCTGGCGCCGCACCGGGCCGAGATGGCTCGGCTCCTGAGCGACGTGGTCGGCGCCGACGTCAGCGTGAAGGCCACCCGGGCCGAGGGGCTGGGCGCCATCGGACGGGGAGAGGGGGTGGCGTGTTGGGCCGTCGCCCTGATCGACCGCACGTAACCAGGGAGCCGGCTGCGGCGAAGCGGGGGCTCGGGGGGGAGCAGGTCGAGGGCCGCCAGGCCGTGGCCGAGCTCCTGGCCGCCCGGCGGCGCCAGGTCATCGACGTCTGGATCGCCCAGGAGCTGGACCCCGCCCCCATCCTCGACCGCATCGAGAAGCTGGCCACCGACGCCCGGGTGCCGGTCCGCCGGGTCAGTCGCAGCCGGATCGACTCAGTCGCCGCCTCCGACGCCCCCCAAGGGGTGCTCGCCCACGCCCGCCCCCTGCCCGAGGCGGACTTCGAGGACCTGTGCCGCCCCGCGGCCGCCCCTGGGGGCGCCAAGCCCTTCGTGCTGGCGGTGGACGGCGTCACCGACCCCCACAACCTCGGCGCCCTCCTGCGCAGCGCAGAGGCGGCCGGGGCCACCGGGGCCGTCCTGGCCCGCCACCGCGCCGTCCACGTGACGCCGACTGTGGCCAAAGCGGCGGCCGGGGCCATCGAACGGGTGCCCATGGCCATCGTGGCCGGGATTCCGGCGGCCCTCGCCCGGGCCAAGGAGCTGGGCTGCTGGGTGGTGGGTCTGGCCGGCGACGGCGACCAGTCGCTGTTCGACGGTCTGCCCGTGGCCGACGAGGCCATCCTGCTCGTGGTCGGGGCCGAAGGGGCGGGCCTGTCCCGCCTGGCCCGGGCCCGGTGCGACCTGGTGGTCAGTATCCCGATGAAGGGCCGTTTGCCGTCGCTCAACGTGAGCGCCGCAGGGGCGCTCGCGCTCTTCGAGGTCAGCCGGCGACGCTGAGGGACCTCCGAAATGACCAGTATCCGTTGACAGACGCCCGTCCCGTGGCTAGAAAGTGGCGGCTCGCTGTAGTCACTTCTCATCTACTGGTCTCACGCCCGTCGCCACCCTCGCAGTAGCCAGGAGCTCGGATGCCTCTAACCGCCGTCTCATCCGACCTCTCGGACGAGGTGTTGGTGCGCCTCTTCCACGAAGGTGAGCTCGACGCCCTCGACCTGCTGCTGGAGCGCTACCGGCGCTTCGCCCGGGCCAAGGCCCGTGGGTACTTCCTCGCCGGCGGCGACACCGACGACATCGAGCAGGAGGGCATGATCGGCCTGTTCAAGGCCATCCGCGACTTCCGCCACGGGCAGTCGTCGTTCCGGGCCTTCGCCGAGCTGTGTGTGACCCGTCAGATCATGACGGCCATCAAGACCGCGTGCCGCCAGAAGCACCAGCCCCTGAACCGGTACGTCTCGCTGTGGGGCCTGCGGGTGATCGACGATCCGTCCGAGTGCCTGATCGACGAGCTGTTCGATCAGCGGGTGCCCGATCCGGCCGACCAGGTGGTCGGTCTCGAGGGCCAGGCCGCCCTGCACGACGCGTTGGTCGACCTTCTGTCCACCCTCGAGGTCGAGGTCCTGCGCCTCCACCTCGACGGCTGCTCCTACCAGGAGATCAGCGACACCCTGGGGCGCCACGTCAAGGCGGTCGACAACGCCCTCCAGCGCATCAAGCGCAAGCTGGAGGCGCACCTGGGGGCCGCGACGGCCGCCCAGCGCGCCCCGGCAGCCTGAGAAGAGAGCCGGTGGTCGGATTCGAACCGACGGCCTGACGATTACAAGTCGCCTGCGCTACCGGACTGCGCCACACCGGCGTGAGAGACACGGTAGCCGGGGGTCCTTGACCTGGGTGCCAGTTGCGGGCAGCCTGGCGCGGATGCCTCTCACCGATCGCGATCGTGCGATCCTCGACTTCGAGCGCACCTGGTGGTCGGAGCCAGGCCCGAAGGGAGCGGCGATCCAGGCCCGTATCGGCCTGTCACCTGGGCGGTACTACCAGTTGCTGGGCGAGCTCATCGGCTCGGCCGAGGCCGCCGCCTACGACCCGTTGGTCGTCCGGCGCCTGCGGAACCAGCAACGCAACCGCCGGCGGGCCCGGATCGAGGGCGGCCGCACGGCCCAGCCCCCCGGCCGGTGACACCGTGAGCCAGCGCAGGATTCCCGGTCGGGGCGGAGCCAGCGGCTCCCCCGGTCCCGGCGGCACGGGCCCGAACGCCGGCGCCCGGGGCGCCCTGCTGCTCGGGGTGGCCGTGATCCTCGGCATCATCCTCCTCCAGCAGTTCGACAACGACATCGACACCGGTGGAGGGTCGGTGGCGGCCACGTCGATCCCCGACGACGGCGACACCACCAGCACCACCCGGCGGGTCGGGCTCACCACCGTCCCCGTGGCCCCCACCACCACCGCCCGGGCCCGGGCCAAGGCCGACGTGAAGGTGCTGGTCGCCAACGGCGCCGGTGTCCGCGGGCTCGGGCTGGCGACGAGCAACGCCCTGAAGGGCGTCGGGTACACCACCCTCACGCCCACGGACACCACCGTGGACATCGCCAAGACCAGCATCCAGTTCGCGGAAGGCTACGAGGCCGACGCCCGGGAAGTGGCAGGCGCCCTCACCCTGCCGGCCACGATCGTCACCCGGCTGTCGTCCCCACCGGTCGCCGCCGCGGATCTCGGCGACGCCAAGGTCATCGTCATCCTGGGCGAGGACGTGACCACCAGCACCACGGTGGCCGGCGCGCCGACGACCAGCACCACCCGGCGGCCCTAGGCCTTCCTCACCTCGTCCGGCAGCCGGCGGGTCTCGGACCGGATCTCCACCGTCATGGTGCCGGTCACCGATGAGCCTCCTCCGGCGGGAGGCGACACCACGAGGTCGTAGGTGCCGCGGGTGACCGAGCTGGCGTCCTGCACCACCCCGTCGGCCAGGCCGCGGGTGGCGGTGCTCTCCGTCTTCTCCGTGCCGCTGATCGTCACGGTCGCGTCGCCGACCCGGGTGGTGCTCGAGAGCGGCAGCCGGGTCTCGGCCTTGATGGAGGCGACCTTGCGCCCGCCCGACGTCATCACCTTCATCAGCCGGCCCGAGCCTTCCAGCCGCACGGGCTGCGCGCCGGGGAGGGTGGGCGTGGCGTCGATCTTCCACTTCTCGCCCGGCGACAGGGCCCGGTCCGGCGGAGCGGTGGCCGCCGCGGGCAGGAACTCGGGGAAGCCGACCGGGCCCAGCACGGCGGGCGGCAGCCCTTCCACCGCATCCACCCCGGCCAGCTGGGCCGCCCGGTCGAAGCGGACCAGGAACGTTCGGGGGGGCGACCCCGCCCTGGTGAGCTCCACGCGGACCTTGACCTCGCCGGGTGCGGCGGACAGGACGGTGTCCCGCGACTCCAGGGTGACGTCGTCCACCGAGCGATCGGGCGCCTCGTCGCCGAGGAGGGTGGTGGTGACGGACTGCACCCTAATTTCGTAGCGGTAGCTGGCGCCCGCCTCCGGCCGGAAGCCGACGTGGACCTCCGCCTGCTTGTCGCAAGCGGTAAGGCCGCCGGCCGCCAGGGCGGGAACGAGCAACATCAAGGGCAATCGGCGCACGTCGTCGCGAGCGTACAGGCGCACCCGACGTGGCGGTAGGGTCTCCGGGCGAGTTGGCTTCCTCACTGTCGGTCACCGAACTGCTGGCCCCGTTCCGGGCCGATCCCCCGGGGACGGGTGTGTTCTCGGACTTCGACGGAACGCTCGCGGCCATCGTCGACGACCCCGCGGCCGCCCGGCCGCTGCCCGGCGTGGTGGACGCGCTGGGCGAGCTGGCCCGGCGGTACGGGAGGGTGGGGGTCATCTCCGGACGCCCGGCGGGGTTCCTGCAGACCCACCTGGGGGGCCAGGGCCTGATCCTCTCCGGCCTGTACGGCCTGGAGTACGTCGCCGAGGACGACGAGGTCCGGGCCATCGACGAAGCCGAGCGGTGGCGGACGGTGGTCGAGGACGTGGCCTGCGCGGCCGACGCCGGCCTGCCGCCTGGCGTGACCGTGGAGCGCAAGGGCTTGGCGGTGACCGTCCATCACCGCCTCGACCCGTCCCAGGAGTCGGCGTCGAAGGCCTGGGCCGAGGAGCAGGCCGGAGCGACCGGGCTGGTCGTCCACCGGGCCCGGATGTCCTACGAGCTGCGCCCGCCCGTCGAGCGGGACAAGGGCACGGTGCTGGCCGCTGCGGCCGAGGGCTGCCGGCAGGTGTGCTTCCTGGGCGACGACCGCGGCGACCTCGAGGCGTTCGACACGCTCGACCGGATGGCCGCCGAAGGGGCGACGGTGCTCAAGGTGGCGGTGGCCAGCCCCGAGGCCCCGGAGGAGATGCTGGAGCGGGCCGACCTGGTGGTCGAGGGCCCCGAGGGCTCCCTCAGCCTCTTGCGCGACCTGTTGGAGGAGTCTTCTTCTTCGACGTGACGTCGGGCAGCCCCGTAGCGGACCCGGCCACCTCGAGCATGTCGTCGAACCAGTGGCGCGGCACCCGGGCCGCGGCCGCCTCGGCCAGCTCCCGGGAATGAATCTTGCGCTGGTCGGTGCCCATGGTGAGGGCGGCGGCCAGCACGTCGGCCGTGCCCGAGACGTCGAACGGATTGACCTCCAAGGCGATGCCGCCCAGCTCGTCCCACGCGCCGGCCTCCCGGCTGAGGGCCAGCACGCCGTTGTTCGTGTTCAGGACCGGGCCCTCCTTGGCGACCAGGTTGAGGCCGTCCCGGACCGGGTTCACCAGCAGCACGTCGTAGCGCACGAGGGCGGCGATCGACCGGGGGAAGTTGTCGGAGGTGTCGAGGATGATCGGCGTCCAGCCCGGCGTGCCCCAGCGGTCGTTGATCACCCGGGCCACCGACTCCACCTCCTGGCGGTAGGCCAGGTACTCGGGGAGGCCCTCGCGGGAGGGGTAGACCAGGGCGACGAAGATCACCCGGCCCCGCCACTCGGTCCGGGTCTGCAGCAGGTCGTCGAACGCCCAGAATCCCCGCAGCAGGTTCTTCGACGGCTCGATGCGGTCCACCCGCACGATCAGCTTGCGGTCGCCCCTGACCTCGTCGATCCAGCCCTGCTCCCGAACGCAGGCGTCCTCGGCGGCCATCGCCGCGATGTCGTCGTAGTGGGGGCTCAAGGGCGAGACGAAGGTCGCCGGCGTGAACCCCAGGACTTCGTCGCAGCACGCCTCGAAGTTGGCGGCCCATCGCGTGGAATGGAACCCGCACGACGCGTGGCTGCCCATGCCGACGAGCAGCTCCTCGGCCACGTCGGAGGGCAGCACCCGCAGCGCCCCCGGCTCGCAGAAGGGGATGTGGCTGAAGTGCACGGCCCGCAGGTCCCGCCGCTCCTGGGCCAGCCAGGTGCCCACCAGGGCCAGGTGGTAGTCCTGCACCAGCACGATGGCGCCCTCGGGCGCCTCGGCGATCACCGCCCGGGCGAAGGTGTGGTTGACGTCGCGGTAGGCGTCCCAGGCCTGGCGCCACCTGCGGTCGAGCCGGGGCCGGCGGCTCAGGTCGAACAGGCCGTGGTGGAGGAACCAGAGCGTGCCGTTCGACACCACGTCGTAGGCCATCTGGTACGCGGCCGGGTCGATCGCCAAGGAGCGGAACTTGAACCCCTCGGCGTCGACGACCCCCTCCTTGGCCGCCTCGACGTCGGCGTCGGTGGCGGCCGCGGCCATCCACGTGGCGCCGATGTCGCGCACCAGCGGGCCCAGGCTCGACACCAGCCCGCCGCCACCGCGCTTGGCCACCAGCCCGCCGTCGTCTCCGAAGGAGAACGACACCGGCCCCCGGTTGGAGATGATCAGAACCGGCGCGGCGGACACTGTGGGCCAACATAATCGGCATGCTCGTCGTCGCCGCCCCCGATCAGTTCCGGGGGACGGCCGGCGCAGCCGAGGTGGCCGCCGCCGTCTCGCGGGCCGCCGGCGCGGCCGGCGCGTGGTGCGACGTCGCCCCGGTGGCCGACGGTGGCGAGGGCACGCTCGAGGCCCTGGGCGGCTCGGTGCGGGTGACCACCGTGCGAGGACCGCTCGGCGACCCGGTGGCCGCGGAGTGGCGGATGCAGCCCGACGGCACGGCCGTGGTGGAGATGGCCCGGGCGTCCGGGCTCACGCTCGTCGGCGGCCCCCGGGCCAACGACCCGCTGCGGGCGTCGACCGCAGGCACCGGCGAGCTCATCGCCGCCGCTCTCGACGCCGGCGCCCATCGGGTGGTGGTCGGGGCCGGCGGCTCGGCGTCGACCGACGGTGGGCTGGCCGCCCTCACCGCGCTCAATCCCCGGCGCCGCCTCCACACCGGAGTGGAGGTGGTGGTGGCCTGCGACGTCGACACCCTCTTCGTCGATGCGGCCCAGGTCTTCGCGCCCCAGAAGGGGGCGACGCCGGCCCAGGTCGCCCTCCTTCGCCGCCGCCTGGAGCGCCTGGCTCAGATCTACGTCCGGGACTACGGAGTCGACGTGCGCGACGAGCCGGGGTCGGGCGCCGCCGGTGGGCTGGCCGGGGGCCTGGCCGCGGCCGGCGCGTCATTGGTTCCGGGGTTCGACCTCGTGGCCGAGGCGGTCTCCCTCACCGAGCGGATCGCCGCCGCCGACCTGGTGGTCACCGGCGAGGGGACCCTCGACGCCGAGTCCTTCGACGGCAAGCCGGTCGGCGCGGTCGTCGGCCTGGCCGTCGCCGCCGGGGTGCCGGTGCTCCTCGTGGCCGGCGAGGTGCTGGCCGGAGAGCTGCCCGAGCTGGCGCCGTCGGTGGAGGTCGTCTCCCTCGTCGCCCGTTTCGGCAGGGACCGGGCGCTGGCCGACGTCGCCGGCTGCGTCGAGGAGGTGGTCGGAACCCGGTTCCGTGAACGTGCGCCTTGACGTATCATGGGACCTTCATCCAGAGCGGTCGAGGGACCGGGCCCGCAGAAACCGCGACAACCAGCCGTCACCGAAGAGTTCGGAGGCGACCAGGTGCCAATGCCCGGAGCGATGAGGAGGCAGCAGTGAGCTTCGTGCAAGGCCTGCGGTGTCGGGAGTGCGGTCACGCCTTCCCGGCCGAGGCCCTCCATGTCTGTGAGTGGTGCTTCGGCCCGCTCGAGGTCGTCTACGACTACGAGAAGATCGCCGCGGCCACGTCGCGGGAGACCATCGCCGCCGGGCCGCCGTCCATCTGGCGCTACGCCAACCTGCTGCCGGCGGTCAACGACGGCGCAGTCGACCTCGGCGCCGGCTACACCCCGCTGGTCCGGGCCGACCGCCTGGCCGCCGAGCTGGGGCTGGGCGAGCTGTGGCTCAAGAACGACACCCTCAACCCCACCGGGTCGTTCAAGGACCGGGTCGTGTCGGTGGCCCTGGCCCGGGCCCGCTCCATGGGCTTCAAGGTGGCGGCCTGCGCCTCCACCGGCAACCTTGCCAACTCCGTCGCCGCCCACGCGGCCCGGGCCGGGATGCGGCACGTGGTCTTCATCCCGGCCGACCTCGAGGCCGGCAAGGTCGTCACCACCGCCGTCTACGGCCCCAGCCTCATCGCGGTCGACGGCAGCTATGACGACGTCAACCGCCTGTGCGCCGAGCTGGCCTCCGAGCAGCCCACGTGGGCCTTCGTCAACGTCAACCTGCGCACCTACTACGCCGAAGGCTCCAAGACCCTGGCCTTCGAGACCGCCGAGCAGCTGGGCTGGGAGGCCCCCGACCACGTCGTCGTCCCGGTCGCCTCCGGCTCGCAGCTGACCAAGATCGCCCGCGGGTTCCGGGAGCTCCACAAGGTCGGCCTGCTCCACGAGGAGCCCCACGTCCGGATCTCCGGCGCCCAGGCCGAAGGGTGCTCGCCGGTGGCCACCGCCTTCAACGGGGGTCACGACTACATCCGCCCGGTCAAGCCGAAGACCATCGCCAAGTCGCTGGCCATCGGCAACCCGGCCGACGGCCCCTACGCGCTCGACGAGGTGAAGCGCAGCGGAGGCGGGCTCGAGGCGGTCACCGATCAGGAGATCGTCGACGCCATGCTGCTGCTGGCCCGCACCGAGGGCATCTTCGCCGAGACTGCCGGCGGGGTCACCGTGGCCACCCTGGCCCGGCTGGCCGCCAAGGGTGTGGTGCGCTCCGACGAGCGCGTCGTCGCCTACATCACCGGCGCCGGCCTCAAGACCATCGAGGCGGTGGCCCCGGTCTGCCGCCCCACCGCCACCATCGCCCCCACCATGGACGCGTTCGCCGCTGTATTCGAGGGAACGGAGGCTTAGACGCCCATGGCCACCGTCCGCATCCCCACCCAGCTGCGCACGCTCTCGGGCGGCGCGGCCGAGGTCGACGTCGACGGGAGCACCGTCGGTGAGGTGCTCAAGGCGCTCGACGCCGCCCACCCCGGCTTCGCCGGCCGCCTCTTCGACGACGCAGGCGCCCTGCGCCGCTTCGTCAACGTGTTCGTGGCCGACGAGGACGTCCGCTTCACCGACGGCCTCGACACCACTGTGGAGCCCGGCCAGACAGTAAGCATCATTCCCGCCGTCGCCGGGGGCTAGCTTCTTCCTGCCCCGCTCGGGGTAGGCGAGGAGCTTCATGACACCACGACGTCGCAACGGGCTCGTACTCCTTATCGTCCTCCTCCTGGCCGGGGGCATCGCCGCCGCCCTTCTCTACGACGACGATGACGACGATGCCACCGAGACTGCGGCCCAAGGGCAGCAGGCCACCTCCACGACATCGCCGCCGCCGCCCGAGAACGCGGGCCCTTCGCCCACTGCGCCGCCCAGCAGCCTCGACCCGTCCTCGCCGGCCGCCAGCTCGACGAGCACGCCGACCAGCACACCGGCGGGGACGGCCCCCGCAACGACGGTCACGACCCGCGGACCGTCCCCCACCGCCCCCACCGCGCCCGCCACCACGGCCACCACCGCCACCACCGCAGCCGCCACCACCACGACCCCTGCCCTCACCCGTCAGCCCCGTACCGGCGGCTTCAGCACCCTCCTCCCCGGCGTCCTGCTGACGGCGCTCGGGCTGGCCGGCCTGAGTTTGATCATTCGGTGGCGTCCCGCCTACCCCGATTGATCAAACCGCCGGGCGGCCCCGGTTGCACATGCTGCCCATACGTGGTTTGCTGGTTAGCACTCGACAGTAGAGAGTGCTAACGACCCGGTGCCCGGGTCGAAGAGGAGGAAGCACACGTATGCCGAAGATGATCGCGTTCGAGGAAGCGGCTCGACGGTCCCTTGAGAACGGGATGAACCAGCTGGCCGACGCGGTACGCGTCACCCTGGGCCCCAAGGGCCGCAACGTGGTACTCGACAAGAAGTGGGGCGCACCTACGATCACCAACGACGGTGTCTCCATCGCCAAGGAGATCGACCTCGAAGACCCCTACGAGCGCATCGGCGCCGAGCTGGTCAAGGAGGTCGCCAAGAAGACAGACGACGTCGCAGGTGACGGCACCACCACCGCCACCGTGCTGGCGTGGGCCATGGTGAAGGAAGGCCTGCGCAACGTCGCGGCCGGCGCCAACCCCATGTCGCTCAAGAAGGGCATCGAGGCCGCCGTGGTCCGGGCGCTCGAGGGCATCAAGGAGATCTCCGTCGAGATCGAGTCCAAGGAGCAGGTCGCCCAGGTGGCGTCCATCTCCGCCGCCGACCGTGAGATCGGCGACACCATCTCCGAGGCCATCGACAAGGTGGGCAAGGACGGGGTCATCACCGTCGAGGAGTCGCAGACCTTCGGCATGGAGATGGAGCTGGTCGAGGGCATGCGCCTCGACAAGGGCTACATCTCGCCCTACTTCGTCACCGACCCGGAGCGCATGGAGGCCGACCTCGACGACCCCTACATCCTCCTCGCCGGCGCCAAGATCTCCGCGGTCCGCGACCTGCTGCCGGTGCTCGAGAAGGTCATGCAGTCGGGCAAGCCCCTCCTGATCGTGACCGAGGACGTCGAGGGCGAGGCCCTGGCCACCCTGGTCGTCAACAAGATCCGCGGCACGTTCAAGTCCGTGGCCATCAAGGCTCCCGGCTTCGGCGAGCGCCGTAAGGCTCAGCTGCAGGACCTCGCCATCCTCACCGGCGGCCAGGTCATCACCGAGGACGTCGGCCTCAAGCTCGAGAACGTCACGCTCGACATGCTCGGACGGGCCCGCAAGGTCACCGTCACCAAGGACGAGACCACCATCGTCGAGGGTGCCGGCTCCGCCGACGAGATCAAGGGCCGGGTGGCCCAGCTCAAGGCCGAGATGGAGAACACCGACTCCGACTACGACCGGGAGAAGATCCAGGAGCGCCTGGCCAAGCTCTCCGGTGGCGTGGCCATCATCAAGGTCGGCGCCGCCACCGAGGTCGAGCTGCGTGAGAAGAAGCACCGCATCGAGGACGCGGTCAGCACCACCAAGGCTGCCGTCGAGGAGGGTGTCGTGCCCGGCGGTGGCGTGGCCCTGCTCCGTGCCCAGGCCAAGGTCAACGAGCTGGCCCTCACCTTGCACGGCGACGAGGCCACCGGCGCCCGCATCGTGGCCCGCAGCCTCGAGGAGCCGTTGAAGCAGATCGCGGTCAACGCCGGCATGGAGGGTGGTGTCGTGGTCGAGCGGGTGCGCAACCTCGACGGCCCCACCGGCCTCAATGCCGCAACCGGCGACTACGAGGACCTGTTCAAGGCCGGCGTCATCGACGCCGCCAAGGTCACCCGGTCCGCCCTGCAGAACGCGGCGTCCATCGCCGCCCTGTTCCTGACCACCGAGTGCGTCATCGTCGACAAGCCGGAGAAGGAGGCGGCAGGCGCCGGCGCCGGCGGCGGCATGGACGGCATGGGAGGCATGGGCGACTTCTAGTCGGCCTGCATCCAGGCACTGACCGCAGCCCCGGCCCTATGGGCCGGGGCTGCGTCGCGCTACAGTCCGGCCGTGACCGCATCCAGAATCCGTCAATGTGCCGTCGCAGCTTTCATCGCACTCACTGCAGGTGCCTGTGGAGCAGCAGGCGACGATGGTCGCCTCACCGGGGCGAAGGGCCAGTACGCGGCCCAGGTCGACCCCATATGCGCCGAGCTCCAGGGCAAGATCGGCGAGCTGGGCCAGCAGCCCGAACAGCAGGCGAAGGACGTCGAAGACGCGGTGAACCGCATCAAGGCCGTCTCCCTGCCCAAGGAGGACGACACGCGGGCCCAGGTCTACATCGCGGCCATGGAGAACCTGTACCTCGCGCTGCAGGATGTCGACCAGTCCCGGCGGGTGAACGACCAGGCCCGGGCTGAGCGGGCGCTCGAAGGAGCTCGGATCAACAACAAGACGGCAGCCGAGGCGGCGGAGTCTTATGGTTTAGTGGAGTGTGCCCGGGAGTTGTAACCGCTGATGGCTGATCCGGTCACCTCCGCCGCAGGGTGGGGAGTGCTGCACCTCTTCTGCAACCAGGGGCCGGCTACCGACAAGGAGGCCGTCTCCGTGGCCGTCAAGGCGGCCCACGAGGGCGATCACCAGGTGGTCACCTTCGCCGTTCTGGGCCACAAGGCCGAGATCGGCTTCCTGGCCCTGGGCCCCGACCTGTGGCGGCTGCGCCGGCTGCAAGCGGATCTGACCGCGGCCGGCCTGACCGTGGTCGACTCCTACGTGTCGATGACCGAGGTGTCGGAGTACGCCCAGGGTGTGCCACCGGAGCGGTTGGAGCCCCGGCTCCATCCTCGACTGCCACCAGAGGGCAAGCGGGTCATCTGCTTCTATCCGATGTCCAAGCGGCGCAGCGTGGCCGGCAACTGGTACATGCTCCCCTATGAGGAGCGTCGCGACCTCATGGAGAGCCATGGCCGCAAGGGCCGTGAGTTCGCCGGCCGGGTCGTGCAGCTGGTCACCGGATCCACCGGCCTCGACGACTGGGAGTGGGGCGTGACCCTCTTCGCCGCCGACCCGGCCGACCTCAAGGCGTGCGTCTACGAGATGCGCTTCGACCCTGCCTCGGCCGTGTACGCCGAGTTCGGCGCCTTCGTCACCGGGCTGATCGGCCCGGTCGAGGAGATCCTGGCCGAGGTGGGCCGGAGCTAGACCTCCGGCGAGCCGGTGCGGGAGCGCTTCAGCTCGAAGAAGCTCGGCGACCAGGCCAGACCCACCACGTGGTCCCAGAGCGCGAGCGCCTCCTCGCCCCTGGGCGTCGGGGAGACGACCGGTCCGAAGATGGCCGCGGTGGTGTCGTCGTCCCGGAAGACCAGGATGGGCACCCCCACCTCCGGGCCCACGTGATCGATGGCTTCGGCCATCGACCCCCGGATCTCGTCGTCCCACCGCTCGTCGGCCGCCGCCGCTCCGTACGACTGGTCGAGCCCGGCTGCGGCCAAGGCGTCTGACACCGCGCCGGGCGAGACGTCGCCCTTGACGATGAAGCGGGTGCCGATCTCGGTGTACAGCCGGCCGATCGGCTCGTCACCGTGATCGGCCCACACCGCCTCGACCACCCTCAGCGCTCCCTGGGTGGTGGTCGGCTCAGAGTGGCCGTTCTTGATCGCCAGGCTGTAGGCCCGCCAGCGGACGGGCACGTTCCTGAGCGGTGTCACCTCGACCACCCAACGGGAGGTCAGCCAGGTCCACGGTCAGCCCGGGTCGAAGAAGAAGTCGAGTGACATCGTCATGGAGCGCCGTTCCTACCACCGGTACGGTGAGACCATGCACTCCCTCGACGCCCTGCGGTCCCGGTTGCGGGAGCTCGACCGGGTCGCAGTCGCCTTCAGCGGCGGCGCCGACTCCGCCTTCCTGGCGTGGGTGGCCCACGACACCCTCGGCCCCGAACGGGTCCTGGCCGTCACCGCGGTGTCGCCTTCGCTGGCCGCCGAGGAGGCCGACGACTGCGCCGCCCTCGCCCGGGAGTGGGGCCTGCGCTGGTCGCCGGTGCCTACCGCCGAGCTCGAACGGCCCGACTACGTGGCCAACGGTACCGACCGCTGCTTTCACTGCAAGGCCGAGCTGATGGACGTCATGGTCCCGCTCGCCGCGGCCGACGGTGCCACGGTGGTGCTCGGCGTGAACGTCGACGACCTGGGCGACCATCGCCCCGGCCAGCAGGCCGCGGGCGAGCGGGGAGCGGTGTTCCCCCTGGTCGACGCCGGCTTCACCAAGGCCGCCGTCCGCCAGGCGTCGCGCCAGCTGGGTCTCCGCACCTGGGACAAGCCGGCCGCCGCCTGCCTGGCCTCCCGCATCCCCTACGGCACCCCGGTGAGCCTCCTCACCCTCGACGGGGTGGGGCGGGCCGAGGCGGCGCTCCACCGCCTCGGGTTCCGCCAGGTCCGCGTCCGCCACCACGACGAGGTGGCCCGGGTCGAGTTCGAGCTCGCCGACCTGGCCGAGGCCGTCGCCCGCCGCGAGGAGGTCGTCGCCGCGGTCAAGGCCGCCGGCTACCGGTGGGTGGCCGTCGACCTCGAGGGCTTCCGCTCCGGCAACCTCAACCCCTGACCCGCTCCGCTGTGGCCCTCTAGGCCCCGTACTTGGCCAGGCGGCCGGCCACGTTGAGCATGATCGGCATCAGCTCCCGGGCCGGCCGGCGACCGAGGGCGCCGTGGAGGCAGTGGCGCTCACCGAAGCCGGTCACCTGGTCGCGGCCGACCTGCTCGCCGTGCAGGAGGACGGGCACCGGATGCCAGGAGTGGGCCGCCATCTGGCTCGGGGTGGCGTGGTCGCCGGTGACGGCCACCACGTCGGGAGACATGGCCATGAGCTGGGGCACCACGGCGTCGAGGGCCTCGATGGCCGCCACCTTGGTCTCGAAGTTGCCGTCTTCCCCTGCCGAGTCGGACGGCTTGTGGTGGAAGAAGAACAGGTCGTAGTTGTCCCAGTGCTCCTTGAGGAGCACGACCTGCTCGTCGATGGTGGCCGGCGGCCCCACCGGGTCCATGCCGACAAGGCGACCGATGCCGCGGTACATCGGGTAGACGGCGATGGCCGCTGCCCGCAGGCCGTAGCGCTCCTGGACGGTCGGCAGCTGGCGCTGGGAGTCCAGGCCCCGGAGCAGCAGGGCGTTGGCCCGGGGCTGGTCGGCGAGGATGGCCCGCGCCTGACGGTCGATCTCGGCCACCACCTCGGCGGTGTGGGTGGCGGCGCGGGTCTGGGCCATGGGGGTGAGGGGCGGGACGCCGGTCATCTGAGGGTCGGTGTCGTCGACGTGGGGGTCGAGGTCGTTGCCGCGGAGCACCACCAGCACGCGGTGCTGGGCCTCATGGACGAAGACGACGTCGACGTCGGGGATCGAAACGCCCGCGTTGAGCAGGCGGACCACCTCCAGCGCCTCCAGGTCCGGCAGGCGCCCGGCCCGGCGGTCGGTGATGAGGCCCTCGCCGTCGATCGTGGCCAGGTTGCCCCGGGCGGCGACGTCGCCCGGGTCGAGGTGCACGTCGAGGCCGGCGGCCGACAGCGCGCCCCGGCCCAGGTGGTAGTCGAACGGGTCATAGCCGAACAGCGACAGGTGCGCCGGGCCCGAGCCCGGGGTGATGCCGGGACCGACCGGGTCGAGCAGCCCGGTGGAGCCGGCGGCGGCCAGCTCGTCGAGGTTCGGGGTGTCGGCCTCTTCCAACTCGGTGCCCCGGTCGGCGGTGGCGTAGCCGGCGAGGCCGTCGAGGACGACGAGCAGAATCTTGCTGGTCGAAGGTTGGACGAGGGTGGCCAGATCGAACGTCATAGTGCTCCCAGCGTAGGGCGTGGCCGGCACCCCCATCTCTCCGTCAGGCAGGTGCGGGCTCCATGAGGTAGCCCCGTGAGCGGACGGTGCGGATGGCCAGCCCCACCGGCGAGAGCCGTCGCCGCAGGCGCAGCACGTGCACGTCGAGGGCGTTACGACCGGGCGCGCCGGTGGGCCACCCGGCCCGGATCAGCAGGTCCCGGCTGGTCACCGCGCCGAGCCGCTCGAGCAGGGCCTCCGCCAGCCGGGCCTCCAACGGGGGCAGTGCCACCCACGACCCGTTCACCCGCAGCACGCCGAAGTCGTCGATGACCGGGGCGCTCGGGGCGTGGCCGTTGTGGCCGTTCGTGGGGTGGGCCTGGCTGCGCACCGCCAGGGCGTCGACCCGCGCCTTCACCTCGTTCTCGGCCGCCGGCACGCGGATCCAGTCCTCGAGGCAGTCGCCCACCGGCGGCGGCTCCTCTCCGTCCGGCACCAGGAGTAACCGAGGCTCGCCCGCCTCGCTGATGCGTGCTCGCCGGCTCTCCTCCTCCGGCCACCTGAGCATGGTGACGTCCATCCCTGACGACCATAGAGACGTAACATTGCAGCGATGTTTCGCGGCGGTGAACTACTGGCGCTTCGGCGTCGCCGGTCCTCAGCGGTAAGGTGGCTCACCCACGCGGGCGTAGTTCAGAGGCAGAACATCAGCTTCCCAAGCTGAGAACGCGAGTTCGATTCTCGTCGCCCGCTCTCTCCAGGTTTTGGTCCTACGGAGTCCCGCCGCGTACGAGGTGAGCCCATGAAGATTGAGGTCCAGGGCGCGGTGCGCGTCGAGGTGTCCGAGTTCTTCCGCCCGGCGATCGTGCCCGGCGACGACGTCCCCGAGCTGCAGTTGCTGGTCGGCGGCACCTGGCGGACGGCAGCGAAGGGCGACGTGTTC
>CADCTB010000045.1 GCA_902805665.1 uncultured Acidimicrobiales bacterium | reverse complement strand
GAGCTCGGGGGCGGTCTCGGAGACGACCCGGGCGAGGTCCCAGTACTCGGCCACGCCGGCCGCCGACCGGCTGCCGTGGCCCACGATGAGCAGCGACGGCTGGTCAGCCACGCCGGTCCTTCGCCAACCGGATCAAGGCGTTGGTCGCCGCGGCCGCCACTGCGCTCCCGCCCTTCTCTCCCACGTTGCTGATGGCCGGCAGGCCGCTGGTCCGCAGCCGCTCCTTGGACTCCGCCGCGCCCACGAAGCCGACCGGAAGCCCGATGACCAGGGCCGGCGAGAAGCGGCCGGTCTCGTGGAGGCGGACAACCTCCTCGAGGGCGGTCGGCGCGCATCCGATGACGACAACCGCTCCTTCGGGGTGGCGCTCCGCGGCCAGGGCGATGCCTGCTGCCGATCGTGTCGTCCCCTCGACGGCGGTGACGGGCAGGAAGCACTCGGCATCGACGCCTGCCATGCCGTGGCGGACCATCTCCACGTCGACGACGATCGGCGCGCCTCCGGCCAGCGCCGCGACCCCCGTCTCGACGGCGTCGTCGTCGACCACCACCGTCGCTGCGTATTCGAGGTCGGCGCTGGCGTGGATGACCCGGGCCACGACGGCAGCAGCCAGCGGGCCGTAGCGGGAGAGATCGACCCGTTCGGACAGAATGCGATAGCTCTCGGTCTCGATGGGGTGGACGGGCGTCACGCAGGCACCTCCCGTATCGCGTCGGAGGGGCAGACCTCGACGCATGCCATGCAGGTCGTGCACCGGTCGACGATCACCAGCGGCCGGAGGCGCGCCGGGACCAGCGCCTTCTCCGGGCACGTGATCAGGCAATTGCCACAGCCTGTGCACCGCAGGTCGATGGCCACGCTCACGGCTCGTATCCCCGGGGCGTGACCATGCGCCCGCCGATCACCCGGGTGGCGGAGGAGCCGACAACGACACAGGTGGTCATGCCGATGTGGGCAGCGTCGACCTCGCCCAGCGTGGTGAGCTCGACCGACTGCCCGGCACGGGTCGCATCAGTGACCACGCCCACGGGAGTGGTCGGCGACCGGTGCTCGAGAAGGACGGAGCGGGCGGCGTCGAACTGCCAGGTGCGCCCTCGGCTGCGGGGGTTGTAGAGAGCCACCACCAGGTCGGCGGCGGCCGCGGCCCGCAGCCGCAGCTCGATCGCCGACCAGGGCGTGAGCAGGTCCGACAGGCTGATCACCACGTGATCATGGCCGAGCGGGGCACCCAGGAGCGCAGCCGACGCCAGGGCGGCGGTGACTCCGGGCACGACCTCGACGTCGACTCCGGCGTCGCCCGCCACCTCGAGCGTGAGAGACGCCATGGCGTAGACACCGGCATCGCCCGAGCAGACCAGGGCGACCCGCCGGCCGGCGCCGGCTTCGGAGACGGCCTGCTTGGCCCGGACGGTCTCATCACCGATCGGGCTGCGAACGATCTCCTGGGACGGGGTCAGCAGGTCAGCGCATGAGTCGACGTACGGGCCGTACCCGATGACGACCTCGGCCTGGCGGACAGCGTGCTCGGCCGCCGGGGTGCGGTGGGCGACGTCACCGGGCCCGAGCCCCACGACGGCGAGGTGCCCCCGTGGCCCCCGCCGGCGGGCGATGGCCACCGTGGCCTGCGCAGCGACCTGCTTGGTGACGACGAGCTCGGCGCCCGGACCCGCGGCCAGCAGGGCTGCGGCCTCGGCGACGCTGGCGGTACCGACCGCGGCCCGGACGACCTCGCTCGGCGTGGGCACGTCGACCGAAGCCAACGCGTCGGCGGTGAACGCCCGCACCGGTAACCCGAGGGCCACGACTGCGTGGTCAGTGGCCCGCCGGTCGATGGTGGCCGCCTCGCCGACCGACTCACGGGCCAGGCCGGCTCGGGCAAGGACGGAAGCCAGCAGCGGCTCCGCGGCATCGACCGGCGCGCCGGTGGACGCCCCGACGCCGGCCACGAGCGACGGCGGGTGGAGCACGACCACGCCCGGCTGCGCCGGAAGGGCGAGATCGGTGACGACGATCTGCTCGGGCCCCGGTCCGGACGGCGGCAGCAGGGCGGGGAGGGGCCAGGGGATGCGGTTGTCCACCTTGGGCGGCCGCCCGTCGAGGATGGCCCTGGTCACTGCCGCCACGTCACCGGTGGCGACGAGCCCAGGGAGCTGGTCGAGCGATGGCCGGTCGACGGCGTCAGTGGCGGTCGTCACGACTGGCATGGCGCCCAGGGCGGCGGCAACCGACCGGGCCAGAGCGTTGGCCCCGCCGGCGTGCCCGCCGCAGAGGGCCACCGCGAACCGCCCGGCCTCGTCCACGCAGACGACGGCCGGATCCGTCAGCTTGTCCCGCAGCAGCGGAGCGACGATGCGCACGGCTGCGCCGGTGGCGAGGAAGAGGACGAAGCCGTCGACGTCAGCCCAGCGGCTGGCGACCACTCCGCCCACCCGTCCGTGCGTGTGCTCGTACGGCAGGCGCCCGGCCAGCCCCTTGCCGACCTCGGTCACCGACACCGAAAGGATCCTCACTCGCCCGGTCCCCACGCGACGAACACGGGATTCTCCGCGGCCAGGCGGACGCCGCCGTCAGGCAGCACCTGCGCTCGCGAGACGCCGACCTGCACGAGGTGACCCAACCGCACGGCAGCAGTGGCGGCCCGGTCCAGAGCGGCGAAGGTGGCGACCACCCGGCCCCCCGGGGCCAGCCGCCCGAGCACCGCGCCGAGGACCTCGGTCCCGCCACCGCCCACGAAGGCGCGGTCAGCGTCCGGCAGCCCGGACAGCACGGCCGGCGCCTCGCCCACCACCACCTCGATGGCGACGCCGTGCTCCGCCGCGTTCACCCGGGCCCGATCGGCCTGGTCGGCGTCTCGCTCGACGGCGATCACCCGTAGGCCGGGGCTGAGGCGTGCGCACTCCACAGCCACGCTGCCGCTCCCCGCGCCGATGTCCCAGAGAACACCCGAGAGCGGCAGGTCGAGCTTGCCCAGCGCCACGGCTCGAACTTCGGACTTGGTGATCATGCCGTCGCGGTGGCCGAACTCGTGGTCGGGCAATCCCCAGCCCAATGCCGGCCGGAGGGCCACCTCGGCCCGGTCGTCGAGCAGGACCACCACCGACAGGGGATCCCACGTGCCGGCGGCCAGCCCGGCCAGGTCGACCTCGTCCACGCTCTCCTGTGCCGTTCCCAGGCGGCTGCACACGACGGCCCGCCGATGGCGGGCGCCCAGCACTGCCAGCTCCTTGCCCAGGGCCTCGGGCGGCGAGTCGGGCGAGGTGAGCACCGCGGCCTTGGGTGCAGCCGCGGCCAGCCGGGCCGCGGCCCGCAACGGCCGTCCGTGCGCGGACACGACCGCGGCATCGTCCCAGGGCAGGCCCAACCGGGCGAAGGCCAGCGACACCGACGACACCGCCGGCCGCACGTCGAGCGCTTCCGGCCCGAACCGCTCGGCCAGCGCCCGCACGATGCCGAAGAAGCCCGGGTCGCCCGACGCCAGCACGCACACCCGGCCCCGCTCCGCATCGATGCCCTCGAGCACCGAGCCCATGTCACCGCCGATGACCAGGTGCCGCCCGGGTAGGCCTTCCAGGTGCCGGCGGCCTCCGACGATCAGGTCGGCTTCAGGGAGGGCAGTGACGTGGGGTGCGTCGCCCGGGACGCCCAGGACGATGATCGGCAGCTCAGGCACGGGCCACCACCAGGTCGCCCTCGAAGTCGACCATGACCACCTCGGTGTCGACCGCCCCGCCGGTGTGGGCCTGGCAGGCGGCCCGGGCCAGGGCGCACACCCGTTCCAGGGGAGCCACATCGTGGTGGGCCATGCAGGTCTCGAAGAAGTGGCGGGCGGTGGCCGTCTCGGTGGCGGCGGCGACGACCTCGTCCGGCGAGCCGCTTTCACGAGCCACGGCCGCCAGCAGGGACCCGTCGACCTGCGACCGGTGGAAGTGGGTCATCATCACGCCTGCGGCCAGCTTGGTGATCTTGCCGGCCATGGCCACGAGCATGACGTGGCGGATGCCGTCACTGGCCGCCCGCCGCAATGCGGTGCCCGTGAAGTCACCGACCTCCACGAAGCACACCTCGGGAAGGTCGGGACGCAGTCGCATGGCCGCCCGCTCCGACCGGCTCCCCGTGGCCAGCACCACCACCGACTCACCCTGCGCGGCGGCCACGTCGATCTGCTGGGTGACCGAGGCCCGGTAGGCCGCGGTGGAGAACGGCCGCACGATGCCTGTGGTGCCCAGGATGGAGATGCCGCCGACGATGCCGAGCCGCGCATTGGAGGTGCGGGCGGCCATGTCCTCGCCGCCGGGCACCGAGAAGGTGACGGCAAGAGGGGCGTCGGTGACCTCGGCGAGGGCGGCGGCGATCATCCTCCGGGGAACCGCGTTGATGGCCGGGGCGGCGACGGGCAGGCCCAGGCCGGGCTTGGTCACCGTGCCCACGCCCGACCCCGCCGAGAGCGAGGAGGTCGTCGCCTCGGCGACCTCCGCGGTCATACGGGCCCGGTCGGTGCAGTCCGGGTCGTCGCCGGCGTCCTTGACCACGACGCACCGCGACGCCCCCTCGGCCTCGACTGCGAACGTCACCCGCCTGCCGCCGGGCAGCCCCACCTCCACCTCGGCCGGCTCCCGTCCCGTGACCAGGCCGATGGCTGCCGCCTTCGCCGCGGCACTCGCGCACGTGCCCGTGGTCCACCCCGTCCGCAGCCCGCCCCGGGGGCTCATGCCGGTCGACCGGTGGTGGTGCCCGGCGCCGAGCGGCGACGGAACATGTGGGCGAAACCGGGGGAGTAGAGGTGGCTGCGCCCACCGGTTCCGGCCAGAGCGGGACCGACCAGCACCAGGACGGTGGTCCGGGCGCCGACCTCTGACAGGTCGCCCGCGAGGCGGCCGACCGTGGTCGTCACCACCCGCTCGTCGGGCCACGACGCCCGGACGACGATGGCAGCCGGCGTGTCGGCGGTGTACCCGCTGCCCCCGGCCATCAGCTCGCCGGCCAACTCGACAGGGCGGGCGGCCGACAGGAAGACCGCCATGGTGGTGCCATGAGCGGCGAAGGCAGCCACCGACTCGCCGGCCGGCATGGAGGCCGCCGTCCGTCCCGCCAGGCGGGTCAGCACCACGCTCTGGGCCACTCCCGGCTGGGTCAGCTCCCGCCCTATCGCGGCCGAGGCCGCGGCGAGGGAGCTGACACCGGGCACGATCTCGAAGTCCCGTTCGTTCGCCACGCACCAGTCGATCTGCTCGCCGATGGCGCCGTAGATCGACGGGTCGCCGGAGTGGAGCCGCACGACTGCCGCATCGGGCCCCGCGCCGGAATAGACGGTGAGCACGTCCTCCAACGTCATGGTGGCCGAGTCGTGGATCGCCGCACCCGGGCGGGCGTGGCCGAGCATGGCTTCGGGGACGAGCGACGACGCCCACACCACCACGTCGGCGGCCGCCAACCGGTCTCGACCTCGCAGGGTGATGAGGTCCGGTGCTCCCGGGCCCGCCCCGATGAAGCTGATCACAGACCTTCGGTCCTCTGAACTGCGACGCCGGCCGATGGCCGGCTGATCTCTGGTTCCGACAGGTCGAGCTCGCTGCGCTCGCCGGCCTGTCGGTCCGGAAGGCCGTTCTCGGCCTTCCGGAGCTCGAGCGCCCTGCCTGCCGGGGGGACGATCAGGGTCGCGAGGTAGGCGGCCGGGCCTTCGACGGCCGCCGCCACCGGCAGCACCCGTTCACCGGGGAGGCCCAGTAGCTCGCCCACCACTGCGCCGTCGAGCCGCCCTGTGCTGGCCAGCCGCTTGGCCATCTCCGGTAGGTGGCGTCCGCCCTTGTAGACGACGACCGCCTGGGTGGGATCGTCGAGGGCGTCGCCGAGGGAGTCCGGGCCGTCCAGTGCGGTGATGAGGGCCAGCCGCTCGGTGTTCTGCAACACGACAGTGCCGGACCGCGACGCCAGTTCCTGAAAGGCCATGATCCCAGGAACGGTCTCGATGGCGGCGCCGGGTCGGAGCTCGGTGACGATCGCGGCCACCGACGAGAACGTGCTGTAGACGTTGGGGTCGCCCAGGGTCACGAAGACGACGCGATCACCGGCGTCGAGGTGGGCGACGATCGTCGCCGCAGCCGCTTCGATCGACGGGGCCGCGTCGCCCATGGCGAACACCAGCCGCTCGATCGGCACTCCGGGGCAGGCCTGGCGGACGATGGACTCGGCCCGGCCGACCGCGTCGATCGCCGACGAGGGCGCCAGCACCCGGTCCGCCGCCCGTATGACGCGCACCGCTCGCATGGTCAGCAGCTCGGGGTCGCCGGGCCCCACGCCCACGCCGATCAGCCCGCCCCGTACCGTGGTCGTCTGGTCGCTCACCTGGGGGCCCTCGGGCACGCGGACAACTGTTCCTGACGGTCCGACCTCTGGCTCCCTTGCGGTCACAGTGGCGCTTGGCCGCACCGGACTCACACCGGTTCGTCGACCCGACAGACAGTGGCGACTCTACCCGTCATGTATCAGGGGCGCCCCTTCGGTGCTCAGTGAGGTGACTGTCACAACGGCGTGACGGCCGGTCACGACACCAGATTTCGAATCTTCTCAACTCGTCGTCCACCCAGCGAGCCCGACACCGGCGTCGGCTCGTTGCGGGTAGGACCATCGCCTCCGGCCTGAACGGCGGATGGCGGGACCGGAAGTGCCCACCTCCGTCCCCGCCACGTCCAGGACGGCGGGAAACGACGGGCCCGGATCAGCCGATGACATCGGCTCATCCGGGCCCGTGGCGCGTCCGGCGTCAGCCCATCTTCAGCTTGACCATCGGGCTCTCCCGCCGAGTCGCCCTGCCCTTGCCGGGCGGTGAGGGACGCAGTGTCACCAGGGCCCGAATCTCGTCGGGGTTGGGAATGGCGTTGAGGTCCTCGTTGAGATCGAGGGCGCGGAATGACTTCTTGTGGCGCCGGGCCATTGTCTCGGTCCTCCCGGGCTTGATGTCCTTGGCGAAGAGGGGTGTGAGGAACTCGAGGGTCTCGTCGCCGCCCGCCTCAGGAGGGTCGCCCCTATGGGTGTCGTCCCCGATCAGCCGGCACTCCTCCTCATAGGCCTGCTTGTTCTTCATATCGGTCTTACTGAAGAGGACGTCGTACGTCACGTTGACATTCGCCGTCTCGCCCTTGATCTTGACGTCCAGCTTGACCGGACCGATCCTCGCCATTGGCGCCTCCGCCTCGCGGCCGGCCTCTAGGTTCCGCCGGCACCTGTTGGAAATGTAGTGCCTCGCTGCCCCCGAGCGGGCTGGTCGAGCGTGGGCTACAAGGTCCTGGGCGCGACCAGGCACGGCCTCCGGTCCACTCCCGCCGGTCTGTCAGGAGATGAGCCTTGCCGGTACCATCCGTCGACGCCCCCCGTCCGCACGCTCCTCGTCGTCCTCTTCCTGACTGTCCTCCTCGCATGCGGTGGTAGTGGCGGTGGTGGCAATGCCGATCCGGGGGAGGACACCGCCCTCCCGGGCCCGCGGGGGGTCGCCGTCCCCATGGTCGTCCTCCTGCGCTACGGAGGCGTCGCCGGCTCGAGTGACCGCGTCTCGGTCGACGCGCTGGGCGTGGCCACCGTTGTCAGCGACCGGTCCGGGTCGCCGTCCACCAGGACTCTGTCGTCCGGCGACCTGGCCGCCCTGCGCCGGGCGCTCGAACGCTCGGAGATCGCCACCCTTCAGCGCAACTACCTCGACGCCCGGGCGGTCGACGCCTACCAGTACGACGTGACGTACCAAGGGGTCACGGTGACCGCCGACGAGGGAGTCCTACCGCCGTCGCTGCGCCCGGTGGTCGACATGTTGACGAAGCTGATCGCCC
>CADCTB010000044.1 GCA_902805665.1 uncultured Acidimicrobiales bacterium | reverse complement strand
CGGTGACCACCGTGCCGGTGACCACTCCGCCGGTGACCACCGTGCCGGTGACCACTCCGCCGGTGACCACCGTGCCGGTGACCACTCCGCCGGTGACCACCGTGCCGGTGACCACTCCGCCGGTGACGATGGTGTCGGTGACCACCCCGCCCCTGGGCGGCACAGCACCGCTGGGTGCTCTTCCCTGACGGATCGGGTGACCCTTCGCCCGAGCCGCTCTTTCACGTCGTAGGCAGATCCGTAGATCGCAGTCCCAGTTCGCCGGCTCGGCGCTCGCGGCCAGTGGCCGCGTCTGGGGTCAGAGCCGGTAGACGGTGACGTGGGCCTGGCTGTCAGCGGTGAAGGGCGAGCGGGTCCAGTTGGCCCACCGCTCCTCCCTGTGCAGACCTGCCAGTTGCGCCATGAGGTCGAGCTCGGCCGGCCAGGCGTATCTGTGGTTGGCGGGATAGAGGCGAACAGAGCCCTCGGAGAAGACAGCCTGTGTCGTGCGCATGGTCTGCGTGACCGGGTCCAGCTCTGCCGTCTCGATCGAGATCCTGTCGGACTGGACGATGCGTGGTCGCACCACGCGGTTGTGGCGGAAGGCACCGACGTCGGGCACCCATGCCTCGATCACGAAGCGGCCGGCGGGGGCGAGATGGCGGGCCGCGTTCCGGAAGCACTCCACCTGAGCCTCCTGATCGGGGAGGGCGAAGATGGTGTTGACGGCCAGGACGACCAGGGTGAAGCCGCGCCCGGCGTCGGCGTGGGCGAAGTCGCCGACGACGACCGGGATCCGGTCGCCTCCGGGCTTCTGCCGCAGTTTCTCGACCATCTCGGCCGATCCGTCGACCCCGTGCACCTCGATGCCGCGCGCCAGCAGCGGCAGGGCGAGACGGCCGGTGCCGATGCCGAGCTCGAGGACCTTGCCCCCGTCGGCGAGCTCGGCGATGCGGTCGACGGCGGTGTCGGTCTCCCAGTGGCCTGCGTAGAGATCGTCGTACTCGTCGGCTATTCCCGACGCGCCGTAGGCGGTGGGGTCGAAGTCGGCCATGTGGTCCGGGAGCGTAGGCGCAAGGAGGGCTGGCGAGGGTTTGAAGTCTCGCGACCGGTGATTCGGGGTAGTGCCAAGGCCATGCGTCCATCCCCACTCCCGGCCGGAGGACGCCCCGCCGACTGCCGACCGCAGTTGCCACGCCCCCGGGGCCCTCTCAGTGCCTTCGTGATCGGACATCTGGGGAGGCCGCCGCACCCCCTGGGGGACGTGCCTCCAGTCCACGGCGATTGGGATGACGACGACATTCAGCTCGCCCTCTACACGTGCTACGAGCTGCACTATCGGTGCTTCGCCGGAGTCGACGAGCGCTGGGAATGGGATCCAGGACTTCTCGCCTTCCGGGCCACGCTCGAGCGCGCCTTCGAGGATGGCGTCACAGAGGCCGTCGGTATGACCAGGGGGATCGGGGCGGTGGAGGACCAGCTGTGGGCCTTGGCTCGGGGCGGCGTCACGCCGGCGAACGGCCATCCCGCCCAGGAAGCTCCGTCGTTGTCGGCCTACGTCGCCGAGGCAGGCACCATCGACCAGGTCCGTGAGCTGTCCGTGCACCGATCGGCGTACCAGCTGAAGGAAGCCGACCCCCACACCTGGGCCATCCCGCGGCTCTCGGGCGCTCCGAAGGCCGCCATGGTCGAGATCCAGGCCGACGAGTACGGCGGGGGGGTGGAGTCGAGGATGCATTGCTCCCTGTTTGCCATGACCATGAGCGAGCTCGGCCTCGACAACCGCTACGGCGCCTACCTGGACTGGCTTCCGGGGCGGACGCTCGCCACGGTGAACCTCATCTCGCTGTTCGGCCTGCACCGCCGTCTGCGGGCCGCGTTGGTCGGGCACCTGGCGATCTTCGAGATGACGTCGGTGGTGCCCATGTCGCGGTACGCCGCGGGCCTGGACCGCCTGGGAATCGGTTCTCGGGGACGGCGGTTCTACGACGTCCACGTCGAGGCCGATGAGCACCATCAGACGATTGCCGCGCGCGACATGGCCGGCCGGCTGGCCGACGATGAGCCCGCCCTGGCGGACGGCATCATGTTCGGCGCCCGGGCGGTGATGGAGGTGGAGAGACGGTTCTCCGGCGACGTCCTCGCCGCCTGGGCCAAAGGCCGATCGTCGCTGTGCCTCCCGCTTCCCCTCGAGGACGATCGGTTGAGCGCCGTCGGCCGGTAGATGCCTGGCGACAGTCTCCACGCCACCTATGTTCTGCCCTTGCGGTGGCGGGAGGACGGTCCTCTCGACGACCTGACTGCCTACCTGGAGATGTTGGCGCGCCGGCTGGAGGTCATCGTGGTCGACGGCTCGCCGCCCGAGCGGTTCGGCGAGCACCACCGGGCGTGGGGCAGCTTCGCCACCCATCTGCCGCCCGATCCGCGCTTCCGTTACCTCAACGGGAAGGTCAACGGCGTGCTGACCGGCATCGAGTGTGCCGGGCGCGACGCCGTGGTCGTGGCCGACGACGACGTCCGCTACGGCTGGGAGGAGCTCGAGCGGGTGGTTGCCGCCCTCGAGCACGCCGACGTCGTGCGGCCCCAGAACTACTTCTCGCCCCTGCCGTGGCACGCCCGCTGGGACACCGCCCGCATCCTCCTGAACCGGGCGGTGGGCGGCGACTTCCCCGGGACCCTTGGCGTCCGCCGGTCCACCCTCCTCGATGCCGGCGGCTACGACGGCGATGTCCTCTGGGAGAACCTGGAGTTGATGCGCACGGTCGAGGCCGCCGGTGGAGTGGTTCTCGACGACCGGGGGTGCCTGGTGCGCCGTCTGCCTCCGACCGCCCGCCATTTCGCCGGGCAGCGGGTGCGCCAGGCCTACGACGAGTGGGCTCGGCCGGCTCGGATGGCCGCCAACCTGACGATCGTGCCCGCTGTGGTCCTCCTGGTGGCCAGGCGTCGACTCGGAGTGCTCGCCATGGCGACAGCCGCCACGGTGGCGACCGCCGAAGTGGGCCGCCGCCGGGGTGGAGCAGGCCGTCGATTTCCGGCATCGAGCTCGCTGCTCGCTCCGGCGTGGCTGGCCGAGCGGGCGGTGTGCGCATGGCTGGCGCTGGCCAGGCGACTCACCGGCGGTTGTCCCTACGCCGGCGTCCGCTTCGTGCGAGCGGCGACGCCCCTGCGGCACCTACGCGCTAGGCACACCAGTCGATCGAGCTCGGGGCTTGGCGGGCCGGCGCCGGAGAGCAGGTCCTTCCGTAGCGCCTGACCGGCGCCCAGCCGCCGGCGGGGCGCCGTCCCTCGCCACACCGGTCAGCAGGCGGTCGATCTCGGACTTCTCGAGCGTCTCGGCGGTGATCAGGCGACTGGCAAGGGCGTCGAGGTGCTCACGGTGCGCCGACACGATGGCTCGGGCGCGGGTGTGGGCCTCCTCGATGAGCCGGTCGATCTCGGCGTCGACGCGGCTCGACAGGGCGGGCCTGAGACCGTCGGCGCCGTCCGGCTCTCCAGCCGGGCCGAAGGTCCGGAGCCCGGCCGCCTCGCTCATTCCGTACTCCCTCACCATCTTCTGTGCCAGAGCGGTCGCTCGGGACAGGTCCTCCTCGGCGCCCGTGGTGGGATCACCGAACACGACTTCCTCGGCCACCCGTCCGGCCAGCAGCACCGCCAGCTGGGCGGTCAGCTCGCTGCGGGTCAGGAGCAGGCGGTCCTCGACAGGGACCGAGAGGGTGTACCCGTGCGACTGGCCCCGGGCCACGATCGAGATGCGGTGGACCTCGTGCCCACGGGCGACGGCCCGACCGACCAGAGCATGGCCGGCCTCGTGGTAGGCGATCATCCGCTTGTCGCCTTCGGAGATCACCTGGCTCAGGCGCTGGGGGCCCGACATCGTGCGGTCGATGGCCTCCTCCAACTCGTCGGGGCCCAGGTGAGGCTTGCGCCGGCGGCCGCTCAGCAGGGCGGCCTCGTTCATCACGTTGGCCAGGTCGGCGCCGGTGAAGCCGGTGGTCCGCCGGGCCACGGCGTCGAGGCTGGCTCCGCCACCGAGCGGCTTGTTCCGGGAGTGCACTTCGAGAATCGCCCGGCGACCCCGCAGGTCGGGCGGGTTGACGAACAGCCGCCGGTCGAACCGCCCCGGGCGAAGCAGCGCCGGGTCGAGGACGTCGGGACGGTTGGTGGCGCCCACGACCAGCACCCCGGCCGCAGGGTCGAACCCGTCCATCTCCAAGAGCAGCTGGTTGAGAGTGCTCTCCCGCTCCTCCTGGCCTCCGGCGGCCTGGCGGGCGCGCGTGCGGCCGATGGCGTCCAACTCGTCGAGCAGGATGATCGACGGCGCCTTCTTTCGGGCCTGGGCGAAGACCTGGCGCACCCGGGACGCGCCCACGCCCACGTAGACCTCCACCAGGCTGGCGGCCGACACCACCTGGAACGGAACGCCCGCTTCACCGGCCAGGGCCTTGGTGAGCAGGGTCTTACCCGTTCCGGGCGGACCGACGAGCAGCACCCCTTTGGGTAGGGAGGCGCCCAGACGGCTGAATCGGCTCGGATCCAGCAGGTACTCCTTCAGCTCCCGCATCTCCTCGACCGCCTCGTCGAGCCCGGCGACGTCGGCGAAGGTCGCCCTCGGCACCGAGGCGTCCTCCTCCGGCGCCCGAGGAGGAGCCAGGGGAGCTACCAGCGCCTCTGCGGCCACCGGCATCCGGGACTGGGCCGAGAACCGCTGCGGCTCCGGCGGCGACTCCGGGGGCCGCGACTTGGCCGCTCCTCTCCCCAGGTAGAACGACGCCCACAGGCCGACGGTAATGACGGCCAGCATGGATATCAGGAACAGGGGCTGGCCCAAGGCCTCGGTGGCAGGCATGTCTTCCTCTTGGTCACTCGTCGTCGACGCAGGCGCGCGGTGGTCACGCGTTGCTTTCCCTGCGTACGTTCCATTCAACCCGCGCGGATGGCGGAACCGGGCCATATTCGAGCGCTTCGGGGAATGCGAGAGAAGGGGTGACCGCCCGGCCACCCCCTTTCTCTCAGGCTTGACGCCTGTTTCTCGCTTACTTCTGGTTCTGGACCGTTGCCGGAGTCGGGCGCCGCCGCGTCTGGCGGGCCACCACGGCCAGGCCAGCGCCGAACAGCGCCAGACCGCCGACTCCGAGGGCGATGGTCAGGGCGATCAGGCCACTGGAAACACCGGACGGGTCAGCCGCCCCTGCTGAAGTGGCCGCCGCTTCCGACGCCGGCGGGGCGGCGGCGACGGCGCCGATCGTGAACCCCGCCCGGGCAGGCGTGCCGTAGGCCGCGGTCGTCACGCCCTGGGCATCGGTGTAGTCCTGGGTGGCCAGGATGACGTGAGGACCCGGCTTGGCGTCGGCCGGTACGGTCACCGAGCCGTGGATGGTGCCGGTGGCATCAGGCTTCACGGTGGCCAGGACGGGCCCGGTCAGGGAGTCCCACCGGACGACCACGTCGCTACCACCCTTGGTGGCATACGCGGTGCCGCTGATGTCGAGCTTCGTCCCCGGACTGCCCGAGGCGCTGCTGATGTTCAGCGACGCCAGGTTCGTGCAGGCCAAGGCAGTCGCGGCTGTGACCAGCACGGCCGCCACGGCACCGGTTGCCCCGATCAGTCTCTTTCTCATCTTGTCCACCTCCAGGATCCGCTTCCTCATTTTACCCTCGTGTCGCAGATGCGCATGCCCAAACTTCCGCATCTCAACGGTCCGCCGCAGTGCGGGATCCGACCGTCGATGTCTGTCCCGGCGTCGCCGGACTGCGGCGGAAGACCAAGAGGAATATCGCAGTGGCGATACCCAGTCCGACCGCCATTCCCGTCAGGCCCACCGCCCAGGTCGGGATCCCGGAGTCGCCTTCCACGCTGGCGGCGCCGACCCCTTCCCGGTCGGCCCGTCCCAGGTCCGCTGAGGTGAAGTACACATCCTCGGTGTTGTTGTCCGCGTTCCCGTTCCTCGAGTCCTGCCAGGCGAAGTAGACGGCGTTGTTGGTCGAGGCGATGCCGACATTGGTGTGGCTGTGGTAGTTGTTCGACCACACGCCGATGTTCCGGTCGATGATCCGGTCAGTGACCCGGACGTCAGGGCGCTCGAACGTCCTGCCCTTGTCGAACGACGAGGTGTAGTAGACGTCCTGGAACCCGCCGCCGTTGAAGTCGTAGTTCTGGATCCCCTCGGGGACGGGGCTGTTCCGGAAGTCGTACCACGCGATGTCCACACGCCCGTTCGGCGCGACCGAGATACCGGGGTCGTAGCGCTTGACACCTGCCGTCGACCTCGTGCCTTCGTTCACCGCGCGGGCCTCGCTCCATGTCTTGCCACCGTCGGGGGACACCCGCAGGAAGATGTCGAGCCAGTCCTGCTCGCGGATGTCGGCCTCGGGCTTGGTCGGGTTGCCGTACCAGACGGCGTACAACGTCTGGGAGCCGGGGTCGGCGGCCAGGACCCACTTGCGGTGGGCGCCCGCCCCGCTGTCGACCTCCACCGGTTCGCTCCACGTGCGGCCCTGGTCGGTCGACGAGCGGTGGTAGATGGGACGAGGCAACGGCGGGGTCCGCGGCTCACTTCGAGGAAGCCCGAAGCTTCCGGACAGATAGAGCACGTGCACAGTCCCGTCGGGGCCGACGGCGGGGCGCGGCTGGCTGGCGCCCCGAGGGTCGCTGACGTCGACGGGCTGGCCGAACGTCCTCCCGCCGTCGGTCGACGCGGCGATCATGCTCATGGCCTTCTCGTTCGCGCTTCCGCTCTGTGACCAGGCCACGTAGACGTTGGCCGGGTTGTTCGGATCGAGCGCCAGCATCGGTCGGCCGTTCTGTCCGCTGTTCGGCAGTTCGCCGGTGGCCTTGGCCGCTTCCTCCGGACCCTTGAAGACCATCGCCGTCTCGAACGTGCGGCCTCCGTCTCGGGAGCGGGCGAGAACGATGTGGCGCGGAATGGTGGCCGGGGGGTGCGGGTTGGCGTACTTGGGATCGCTGGACGTCATGGCCAGGTACAGGACGCCGTTCTTGTCGAAGCCCATGGTGGCGTAGGGGCCGTTGATGACGACCCGCGAACACTCTGTGTACGGCTTCATCATCGGGTCGCCGCCGGGGAACCAGGTGCGCCCTTCGTCGGCCGAGATGTGGACGTTGCAGCCCCGAGTCCCGTTTGGCTCCCTGTCCTTGCGGGTTCCCTGCACGTCGGTCTCCACGATCACCAGTTCGCCATTCTTGGGGTTGACGGCCATCTGGGGCGAGGAGTGGGCGCGGACGAGGGCGGGGTTCCTCGTCACCTGGACCGCGGCGTTGACGACCGGCCTCCGGTCGTTCTGCGCGCCGCCCACCGGTGATGCCAGGAGAAGGGGGACGACAGCGAGCGTGCCGGCCGACGCAAGACGTCGGGACCTGGACCGCTTCCGATCCCGCCTATCGGGGCCAGTGGTCAAGGCCGCTCCGGCTTCCGCGGCGTGCGGTCCACGTAGATCGCGCATGGTGCCTCCCGTTTCGAGACCACGATGTCGAAACGCTGCTGACGGCAGGGCAAGTGCCCAGGTGATGCGCTGTCCGATGTGGATGTCGCCGTAGCTCCAACGTCGAAAGCACCCCGCGTGCAAACGTTCCGTCGCGGCTGATGGTTCAACCGGTTGGCCCATTACCCCCCGTCGCCGCGCAGAAAACATCGCATGACGGACGGCAGTGCGATCTGTGAGGACACCATGGCGAACACCAATGTGTTGCAAGGATGGAGAGGGCCATCGGCCGAGCGGCGGGTGCAGCCTTGTTCCTCCCGACGCCCGCTACGGGGAAGGATGGGGTCGTGACCATGGCTCGTCCCGACCCGCTGCACGCCGCGCCGGCCGTGCGGGAAGGGATCACCCGCCTCGCTCAGACGCTGTACGAGATCGACTCGTCGCCGGAGCTGGCGCTGGTACGCGACCGAGCCCAGCTCCGGGGCCGGTCGGCGACCGTGGCGACTGAGGCCGCCGGCCTGGTCGACGGGCTGTGGAGCCGCTATCCGCTCCTCAGCGATGCCGGGGAGCGGCTGGAGGCCGCCCTGGCGGCCGGCGACCGCCAGGCGGCGGGCGAAACGCTCGATGGGCGCAGCATCACGCTCCCGGACGGGACCAGCACCGGGGCTGCCGCGCTCCTGCGGGTCCTGGAGGCGGATGCCGAACGGGCCGCAGCCGCGATCAAGCAGCTGGGAACGGCCTGGCGCAACGCCGTCCCTCGCCTTGACGGACTGAGGGCCCGGTTGGCGAGCGCAGGGGAGTCTGCCGACGCCCTGGGCATGCCCGGGGACCCGGAGCTGGCCGCGGCCCGGACCGTGGTCGACGACGTCACCGCCCAGGCCGCGGCCGACCCGCTGGGCGCGGAGCTGGACGACGCCGAGCAGCTTGTGCGGCGGGTCGAGGAGAGACTGGCCGACCTGGCCCGCACCCGGGCCACCATCGGGGCCGACCTCGACGGGGCCGAAGCTCGGCTCGAGGAGCTGGCGCGCCTCATCACCGCCGGCGCCGGCGCCCGGAAGGCGGCGGAGGAGCGCATCGTGGATCCCGGCGGCCTCGCCGCGCCGCTCGACCCCGGTGAGCTCGTCACGGGCGACCGGGCCCTGAGGCCGTGGCTGGCCCGCATTCGGGCCCAGGCGGCGGCGGGAGCGTGGCCCGCGGCGGCCAAAGGCCTGGAGCAGTGGCAGGAGGAGGTCGATGCGCTGCACGCCCGGGCGAGCGCCGTTGCCGCCGAGAACCGGGCGCCTCTGGAGCGGCGGAACGACCTGCGCGGCCTGCTCGAGGCGTTCCGGGCCAAGGCGGCCGCGGTCGGGCTGGCCGAGGATGCGGCGCTCACCCAGCGGTACCGGTCGGCCCACGAGGCGCTGTACGCGTACCGTTGCGACGTGCGGCGATCGGAGACCCTGGTGCGTGAGTACGGACGGGCGATCGAGCAGCCCCCGTCAGGAGGAGGTGGCGACAGTTGATGCAGCGCTGCGGCCAGCCCGGCTGCACCGGCAAGGTGCTCTCCGACGGGTACTGCGACACCTGCGGCACGAAGGCGCCCGCGCCTGCACCGCCGCCCGGCAAGCCGCCGGCCAAGCCGACCCCGGCGCCATCGGCGGCGAGCCCCGCACCGGCGCCCCCCGCCCCCCGCAACCTGGAGACGGGCTCCACCCGGTCCGGGGGCTCCCGGCGCACGGTCAGCGGCCGCACCCGCACGACCAGCCGGCGGTCGACCATCGGCGCGGGAATCGTCGACGTCCCGCCCGCTCCGTCGATCGACCCGGCCACGATCGTCATGGCCGATCCGGAGGTCAGCGAGGAGAAGCGCTTCTGCTCGAACTGCGGGGCACCGGTCGGGCGGAGCAAGGGTCGCCAGCCCGGCCGGCTCAAGGGGTTCTGCCCCCGTTGCCGCAATGCCTTCGACTTCGTGCCCAAGCTGAAGGCAGGCGACCTCGTCGGCCGGCAGTACGAGGTCGTCGGTGCGCTGGCCCACGGCGGCCTCGGGTGGATCTACCTGGCCCGGGACAAAGCGGTGAGCGACCGCTGGTCGGTGCTCAAGGGCCTGCTCGACGCCGGCGATGAGGCGGCCATGGCCGTGGCCGTGGCCGAGCGACGGTTCCTCGCCGAGATCGAGCACCCCAACATCGTCGAGATCTACAACTTCGTCACCCATGCCGGCGCCGGCTACATCGTCATGGAGTACGTCGGCGGGCCCTCGCTCAAGCAGATCCTCAAGCAGCGGCGGGAGGCGAACGGCGGGGAGCCCGACCCGCTTCCGGTCGACCGGGCCATCGCCTATGTGCTCGCCATCATGCCGGCCTTCAACCACCTGCATCGCCGAGGCATGGTCTATTGCGACTTCAAGCCGGACAACCTCATCCAGGTCGGAGACCAGGTGAAGCTCATCGACCTGGGCGGCGTCCGGCGCCTCGACGACCCCTCGGGGGATGTGTACGGCACCGTCGGGTTCCAAGCGCCGGAGATCGCCGAGTCCGGCCCGTCTGTCTCGTCCGACGTGTACACGATCGGGCGCACGCTCGCCGTCCTCACCATGGACTTCAGGGGCTACCAGTCCACCTTCCAGCACTCGCTGCCTGACCCGGCTGAGCACCCGGCCCTGGCCGCCAACCCGTCGTTCTACCGGCTGCTGCTGAAGGCGACGGCCATGCACCCCGACGACCGGTTCCAGTCGGTGCCCGAGCTGGCGGACCAGCTGGTAGGCGTGCTGCGCGAGGTGGTGGCGGTCGCCACCGGCACGCCGCAGCCGGGACCCAGCGCGGTCTTCGCCGGTGCGCCGGAGGGCGACGGCCTCCCGGTGCTCACCGTCGACCCGGCCGACCCTGCGGCCGGCTTCGTCGCCAACCTCTCGAGCGACGACCCGAACGACGTCCTGCGCAGCATCGCCGACGCGCTGGCGCTGAAGCAGGTCACGGAAACCGTGGAGCTCCGGCTCCGCCGGGCCCGGGCGTACGTCGAGCTGGGTCGGCGCGACGAGGCCGGTGCCGAGCTGGCCCGGATCGAAGCCGACGACCCGTGGGAGTGGCGGGCCTCCTGGCTCCGGGGCGTCATGGCCCTCGACGCCGAGGACCCGGCCACCGCCATCCGAGCGTTCGACCGGTGCCTGTTCGAGGTCCCCGGTGAGCTGGCGCCCAAGCTGGCCGCCGCCATCGCCGCCGAGCGGGCCGGGAACGTCGCCGCGGCAGCGAGCCTCTACGACGTGGTGTCCACCGTCGACCCCTCCTACGTGGGGGCGGCAATCGGGCTGGCCCGGTGCCGGCTCAAGGCCGGCGACGTGCCCGCCGCCCTGGCCGCTTTCGGCCGGGTGCCCTCCACCCACCGGGCCCACGGCGAGGCCCAGCTGGCCGCCGTTCGCGCCCTCGTCGGCGCCGACCGGTTCGCCGAGGCCGGACAGGTCCTGGAGCAGATCCAGGCGGCCGGGCGGGAAGCGGCCCAGCTCGACGTGGAGCTCTTCGAGGCCGCGCTGAGCGGGCTCACGGCCGGGACGGTGAAGGCCCAACCGTCGGTCACCGTGCGGGGTCAGCGCCTCGACGAGCCGGGGGTCCGCCAGGGCCTGGAGCGGGCCTACCGCACTCTGGCCAAGCTCAGCCCCGACGACCCGGAACGGTGGAGGCTGGTGGATCGGGCCAACCACGTGCGGCCGCTGTCGTTGGTATGACCGACGCTGGTCTGACTGAACCTCCCGTCACCGAGAGGGCAGCCCCTGATCCGGCTGTCGCGGGACCGGCAGCGCCCGAACCGGCTGTTGTGGCTGAGGCCGTGACGGCCGGCGCCGCCGCCGGTTGCCCGGCGTGCGGGGAGCCGATCGTGTCCGGCGACCGCTTCTGCGAAGCGTGCGGGAACGAGCTGCCGTTCACCGAGGCCGCCGTCACACCCGTACCTGAGGCACCCGTAGCGCCGCTTGTACCTCCGGTGGCCTGCCCGTCGTGCGGGAACCAGGGGGAGCCGGTCGAGGGCTACTGCGGCGCCTGCGGCATGCGCCTGCCTGCGCCCCGCGACCATCAGGAGGTCGAGCTCCAAGTCGTGGCCGGCGTCACCGACAAGGGGGTACGCCACCATCGCAACGAAGACGCCATGGCCATGTTCATCGGCGACGGCTTCGTGGCCGCCCTGGTGTGCGACGGCGTGTCGACCACCGTGAACCCCGACGTGGCGTCGCAGGCCGCCGCCGACGCGGCCTGCGCGGTCCTGGCCGAACGCCCTGATCACGACGCCGCCTACGACGCCGCCCGCGCCGCCGTCCTGGCCACTGCCTACGAGCCGGCGCCGGATCTGGGCCCGCCGTCGTGCACGTACCTGGCGGCCATGGTGACCGACAAGCGGATCACGTTCGCCTCGCTGGGCGACTGCCGGTCCTACTGGGTTACGCCCGGTTCGGCGACCCAGATCACCGTGGACGACTCCTGGGCCGAGCTGCAGATCGCCTCAGGGGCCATGTCGCGGGCCGACGCCTACGCCCACCCCAACGCCCACGTGATCACCCGCTGGCTGGCCGACGACGCCGACCCGGCATGGCGGCCGACACGGGTGGACTTCGACGTGCCCGGGCCGGGCCGGCTGCTGCTCGTGTCCGACGGGCTCTGGAACTACACGATCGAGCCGGCCACCCTGGTGGCGGCCATCGGCGACGAGCCCCTGGGGCGGCTCGAGCTGGCCCGCCGCCTGGTCACCTTCGCCAACGAGGCCGGCGGGTCGGACAACATCACCGTCGTGGTCGTGGACCTTCCCCTCGACGACGCCCACCCGAAAGACGCCGACCTGAAAGGCTCGTCCGCACCATGAACTTCTCGGCCTCGACGTACCAGAACGAGTTCCTCCCATCCGACGCCACCGAGGTGCACGCCGTCGTCACCGTCACCGCGACGAACGGCGAGGCCACCGCGGCCACATCGCCCGAGAAGGCCGTCGTCCTCATCGTCGACACCAGCGGTTCGATGGGCCAGCCGTCGACCAAGATCCGGGCCGCCCGGCAGGCCCTTGCCGCGTCGGTGGAGGAACTGCCGGACGGCACCTGGTTCGCGGTGATCTCGGGCAGTCACGAGGCGATGTGCGTCTACCCGCCGACCTACGCCACCGGTGAGCCTCCGTCGCTGGTGCGGGCCGACGCCATGTCCCGGGCCGAGGCCGGCGCCGTCGCCAGGCAGCTGCGGCCGGAGGGGGGCACGGCCATCGGCACGTGGCTCGACATGGCCCGTGACGTGTTCGCCGGACACCCGGAGGCCATCAAGCTGGCCTATCTGCTCACCGACGGTCGCAACGAGAGCGAGCCGCACCGGAACCTGGAGGCCGCGCTGCAGCGGTGCACCGGCGTCTTCCAGTGCGACGCCCGCGGCGTGGGGTCGGACTGGAACGTCTCCGAGCTCCGGCTCATCACCTCCACCCTCCTCGGTGAGGTCGACATCATCGCCGACCCCGACGAGATGGACGACGACTTTCGGGCCTTCCTGGAGCGGGCGCTGGGCAAGGCGGTGGCCGACGTGCGGCTGCGCATCTGGGCGCCGCAGGGCTCCACCATCAAGTTCGTCCGCCAGGTGGCGCCGACCATCGACGACCTCACGGCCAAGGCCACTCCCGTCAATCCCCTCACCGGCGACTTTCCCACGGGGGCGTGGGCGGGCGACGAGAGCCGTGACTACCACGTGTGCGTCAACGTCCCGGTCGGCAAGGTGGGCGACGAGAAGCTGGCGGCCCGCGTCAGCCTGGTGGTCGGCGACCAGCCGGTGTCCCAGGCGCTCGTCAAGGCCATCTGGACCGACGACCACGCCCTTACGGCCCGCATCAGCCCCCAGGTCGCTCACTACACCGGCCAGGCCGAGCTGGCGTCTGCGATCCACGAGGGGCTCGAGGCCCGCAAGCAGGGCGACAACGACACGGCCACCGTGCGGCTCGGCCGGGCCGTTCAGCTGGCCCACGAGTCAGGCAACGAGGGCACGGTGAAGCTGCTCCAGAAGGTCGTCGAGGTCGACGACCCGGCCACCGGAACCGTCCGGCTGAAGCGGGGCGTGGCCGCTGTCGACGAGATGGCCCTGGACACCCGCTCCACGCGTACGGTCCGGGTGACGGCCAAACCGGCGGCGCCGGCCGACCCGGCCACGCCGGCACCGGGACCGGAGGCCTAGATGCCCGTCACCTGCCCCAACGGCCACCAGTCCGAGAGCACCGATTACTGCGACACCTGCGGTGCGGTGATCGGTGGCGCAGCCCCCGATCCGACGACGGGCCCGGCGGCCGGTGACACGGCCAAGGTGCCGGCGGTGGCGGCGCCGACGTGCCCGAACTGTGGCGCCCCGCGGGAGCCCGACGAGGCCTTCTGCGAGGTGTGCGGCCTGGACTTCGCCACCGGCCAGCTTCCGGTTGCGCCCGCCGGTGGTCCCGACCCGGCGGCGGCAGGGGCTGCCGCTCCACCGACGGGCGAGGACACAGGATGGGTGGCCGTCGTCTCCGCCGATCATGCCTACTTCGAGTCCAACCAGGCCGAGAGCCCCGACGCTTCCGTGACGTTTCCCACCGACGCCGCCGTGCGGGAGGTGCCGCTCATGTCGTCGGAGATCCAGATCGGGAGGCGCAGCGACTCCAAGGGCATCTTCCCGGAGATCGACCTCAGCGAGCCGCCTTCGGACCCCGGCGTCTCCCGGCGCCACGCCGCCCTGCGCCGCCAGCCCGACGGTGAGTGGGTGGTCGTCGACCACGGCTCGACCAACGGCACCGTCGTCCGCAGCGCGGTCAGTGCCATCAAGCCCGGCGACGCCGTGCGGCTTCACGACGGCGACCACCTTCACGTGGGCGCCTGGACCCGCATCACCCTGCGCAAGGTGGGCACGGCCACATGAGCGGAGCACACCGGCCGGGCCTGCCGGCCCCGCCGGAGCGCAGCGTAGGCCATTGCCGGCAGGTCCGTGAGGGCCGGTGGGCGCAGCGACCATGGCCAGCACGGTGAGTGTCGTTACCCGGCGAGTCCGCGCCGCGGCCGAGACCACGCCCGGTCGCTACCGGCTCTGGTCCGTCGTGACCGCGTTGCTGCTGCTGGCCACCGCAGTGGCCGGGTGGGCGGCCTCGACCGCGCTGCGCTCCGGCACCGACCGGATCCGCAACAACGCCGGCCCGGTGCTGGTGGCCACCCAGCAGCTGGTTTCCAGCCTGGCCGAGGCCGACGCGGCCGCCACCGCCGCCTTCCTGTCCGGCCGCCAGGAAGATCCCGAGTCCCGCCGGCTCTACGAGCAGGCCCTGGCCCGCGCCAGCCAGCAGATGGAGGACGTGTCCGCCCTCATCGGCGCCGACCCCGAAACCCACGACAGCCTGAAGGATCTGTCTGTGGCCGTGACCCGCTACGCGGGGCTGGTGGAAGCGGGCCGGGCCACGAACCAGGCAGGCGTCCCCGGCGCCGAGCGGTACCTCGTCGACGCCCTCAACCTGCTCGGCACCACGGTGGCCGACGACGTGACCCGGCTCACCGACGCCACCCAGCGGCGCTTCGAGCGCGACGAGAACCGTCGAGACACCGGCGTCCTGCCCGCCGTCGTCGTGGCTGCGCTGGCTCTGACCGTCCTGCTGGCGGCTCAGCTCTGGGTCTTCCGTCAGAGCCGGCGCCTGGTGAACCTGCCGATGGTGGTGGCCACGCTGCTGCTCGTGGGCGGGATCGGCTGGCTGGTGGCGGCCACGCTCCGGTCGGGCAACGACATCGAGCAGGCCCGGGCCGACGGCTACGACTCCATCACCCTCACGTCGCGGATCCAGACGACTGCCTACCGGTCGAAGGCCGACGAGACCGTCGCCCTCATCACCAGTGATCAGGCCCGCCGCACCCGGGCCGCGGAGACGGCCCGCACCGTCCTCGCCGAGCGAGCCACACCCGCCGCCATCGACGCGGTCCGACAGGGGCGGGCGCCGGGGCTGGCCGGACTGTTGACCGACGCCGCCGCAGTTGCCGACTCCGATCGTGAACGAGCGGCGGTCGCCGAGATGCTCGTGCGCTGGCAGCGTTACCAGGACACCTCGACCGCGCTTCGGGCCACCACCGATCCCGCCCAGGCCCGGGCAGTCGCCGTGGGCCCGGCCGCAGCCACGTTCAACGGGTTCAACTTCTCGGTCGAGTCGGTGCTGAGCGACAACCGCAGCCAGTTCCTCGACGGGTTGGCGTCGTCCGCCCGGCGCCTTCGCAGCCTGACCCTCGTCGCCCTCTTTCTGCCCCTCGTCGCCGCCGCCGGTGCTCTCGGGGGTCTCCAACTACGCATCAACGAGTACCCGTGACGCCGCACATGAGTCGACGCCGTTTCCTGGCCTTGAGCGCCGCCGCGCTGGCGGCCGGCGCCTGTCGCAGCGGGGGTCTTCCCGATTTTGGGGGGACGCTGCGGGTCCTCAACTGGTCGGAGTACATCGACACCGACGACGGCGCCGCCCCCGGCACGGTCAGCCGGTTCCAGCAGGCCACCGGGATCCCGGTGGACTACGTCGAGGAGTACGACGGCAACGAGGAGGCGTTCGAGACGATCTTCGAGCCGACCCTCGGCCGGGGTCGCCCGACCGGCTACGACGTGGTGGTGCCCACGTACTGGGCGGTGGCCCGCATGCTCGAGCGCGGCTGGGTCCAGCAGATTCCGCTCGAGCGCGTGCCCAACCACGTGAACGTCGAGCCCGCCTACCTCGGCATGCCGTGGGACCGCGGCGCCCGGTTCCACATGCCGTGGCAGGTGGGGATCACCGGCATCGCCTACAACCCCGCCCTCACCGGCGGCCGTCAGTTGCGGGCCGTGTCGGAGCTCTTCGAGCCGTTCCTCCGGGGCCGGGTGAGCATGGTCTCCGAGATGCGGGAGACCGTCGGACTGGTGATGCTCACCCAAGGCGCGGACCCGTCGCGTGCCACCAAGGCGACCGCCGAGCGGGCCCTGGAACGGTTGGAGTCCGCCAAGGCCGACGGGCAGATCCGTCGCTTCACGGGCGACGAGTTCGTCGAGGGCCTGGAGTCCGGCGAGCTCGCCGCCTGCCTGGCCTGGTCGGGCGACATCATCCAGCTGCAGCAGGAGCGTCCCGACATCCGATTCGTCATCCCGGCCGAGGGCGGGATCCGCTGGTTCGACAGCATGGTGATCCCGTCCCGGTCCGGTGGAGCGTCGGCGGCGGCCGACTGGATGAACTTCGTCTATGACCCGGTGAACGCGGCCCGGATCACGGCCGCCGTGCAGTACATCAGCCCGGTGCTGGGGGTGCGCGAGGAGCTGCAGAAGGCGGGCGGCGCGTCGGCCCGGCTGGCCGAGAACCCCATCCTCTTCCCGGACGACGAGACCCGGCGCCGGCTGTACTTCTGGGCCGGCTTGGACAGCCAGACCGAGGACGAGCTCCAGGACCGCTTCTCGACGATCACCGGCTGAGCCATATGGATCCGATGCACAGCTACCACCCGGGCCTCGACGACTTCGCCGGGGAGGTCGTCGACTTCGCCCGCCGGCGAATGGCGGCTGACGCCAACGAGCTTCCCCTCGGGCACCCTCGGCCACCCGTTGAGCTGGACGCCGCCGCGGGCGTCACCATCACCCAGAAGGGACTGGGCGCCAGCGAGGCGCTGCGCCTGTTCCGGGAGGTCCTGGAACCGGCGTGCCTCTCGGTCGACCATCACCGGTACCTGGCCTTCGTACCCGCGGCGCCCAGCGAGGTGTCGATCCTGGCCGACCTGGTGGTGAGCGCGTGCTCGATCTACGCCGGCTCGTGGCTCGAGGGCGCAGGCGCGGTGTGGGCCGAGAACCAGGCCCTGCGCTGGCTGGCCGACCTGGCCGGGCTGCCGGAGGAGGCCGGTGGGGTGTTCGTGTCCGGCGGCACCATGGGCAACCTGTCGGCGCTCGTGGCCGCGCGGGCCACTGCGGCGAGCCTCACGGGCCGAACGCAGGGGTGGGCGTTGGTGGTGGGGGAGTCGGCCCACAGCTCGATCGCCGCCGCCGCCGGCGTCATGGGCGTCGAGCTGGTGACCGTCCCAGGCGAGCGGTTGACGGGCGAGCGCCTTGCGCCGGTGCTGGCCGGCGCCGGTGACCGGGCCTTCGCCGTCGTCGCGACTGCCGGGTCGACCAACCTGGGGCTGGTCGACGACCTTGCCTCCGTCGCCGAGGTGTGCCGGAGCCAGGCGGTCTGGCTGCACGTGGACGGCGCCTACGGCGGCGCAGCGCTCGCCGCGCCGTCGGCCCGGCATCGGTTCGCCGGCGTCGAGCACGCCGACTCATTCATCGTCGACCCTCACAAGTGGCTGTTCGCGCCCTTCGACGCCTGCGCCCTGCTGTACCGCGACCCCAGCCTGGCCAAGGCGTGCCATGCCCAGCACGCCGACTATCTCGAGGTGCTGTACGGCGCGGAGTGGAACCCCTCGGACTACGCCGTCCACCTCAGCCGCCGGGCCCGCGGCCTGCCCCTGTGGTTCTCCCTGGCCGCCTACGGGGCGCAGGCGTACGCCGACGCGGTCGAGACGTGCCTGCGGACAGCCCGCCAGGCGGCCGAGCTCGTCAGGGCCGCGCCGCACGTCGAGCTGGTCCTGGAGCCCGAGCTGTCGGTGGTCGTCCTGCGCCGCACCGGCTGGAGGGCGGACGACTACCGCTCCTGGTCGCTCGATCTGCTCCGCCGGGGTGACGGGTTCGCAGTGCCATCCGCCCATGAGGGCGAGCCCATCCTGCGCTTGTGCATCGTCAACACCCGTACGACCGCGGACGACATCTCGGTGATGCTCGACTCGATGCGCTGACGGGACCCCTGGAGCGGCGACGTCCGGGGCCTTCTGACTACACGTCGGAAAGCGACTGGCCCGAAACCAGGCGGAGCCGGATGCCCTCCTTGTGCAGCCGGCGGACGGCTCTCAACTCCCGGGCGTCGGGGCCCTGCTCGTCGGTGCCCGGCACCTCGAGGATGGCCGGAAGCCCCTGTAAACGGGGGTGACCGAGGAGAGCCCGAAACGGGGCCTTTCCCATCGTTCCTCGCCCGACGTTCTCGTGGCGGTCGAGACCGGCGCCCCGGGCGGTCTTGGAGTCGTTGACGTGGAGGCAGGCGAGACGGTCGAGCCCCACGGTGCGGTCGATCTCGTCGACCAGTGCGTCGGCCGCGTCAACAGTGTCGAAGGACATGCCCGCAGCCCACGCGTGCTGGGTGTCGAGGCAGATCCCCAGCCTGCGGTCACCATCGGCGTGCTCGATCACCCTGGCCAGCTCCTCGAAGGACCGTCCGATCGTGCCGCCGGCGCCTGCCGTGTTCTCGAGCAGGAGCGGGCAGTCGGCCTGGTCGAGGGCGCAGCGGATGCCTGAGGCGATGGCGTCGAGACGGGAATCCAGTCCGGCGCCCAGGTGGCTGCCGATGTGGACGACCAGGCCGGCCGCCCCCATCGCGCCTGCGGCCCGGAGGTTCTCGGTCAGGCACGAGCACGACTTGTCGTAGATCTCCTCGTTGGTCGTGCCCAGGTTGATCAGGTACGGCGCGTGACAGACGACCCTTCGGACGACGGCGCTCGCCGGCCATGCCCCGGCGAAGACGGCAGCCCGCTCGACGTTGGCCTCGGGGTACCGCCACTGCCGAGGGCTCTGGGCGAACACCTGCATCACCTCGGCGCCCATGGTCTCGGCCCGACGTAGGGCAACCAGCAGGCCCCCCGCCTGCTTCACCTGGGCACCGAAGAACATGCCAGCTCCCTACCCAGGCGCTTGGTGCATTGCGCGTCGTGATCCGGCCCGAAAACGCCGATTTCACGACGCGGAATGCACCCAAACGTGGGCGATCGGCTCTACGCCGCGTCTACGCACCGTCCGTAGGTTGCTGCCCAACAGCTTCTCACCAAGGAGATACAGATGCTCAGCCACAGGGTCACCCGAATCGCTCTGGTCGTCGGAGTCCTCGCAGCCGCGACAGTCATCGACGTGTCACCTGCGCTCGCGGCTGCCGGCGATTCGATCACCGGTAACTACACGCGCCGTTCCGGCACGTCGGCGGAGTGCTTCCGCACCGGCTTCAGTGTGCAGACGACCGCTTCCGGCACATCAGGTTCCTTCACGCAGGTGGGGTACCGGTGCGACGGCGGCGGCTACACGGGGAACTTCGTGACCGCCGACATCAGCTGCCTGGTCATCTCGGGGTCGCAAGCCACCTTCAGCGGGCTGATCACGAGTGCCGGCGGCATCTACGCCGGCCACAGATCCATCCGGGAAGGCTCGATCGACAATTCGAGTCCGAGCTCGCCCGCCAACCCGGACCGCACCGTGACCGGCCGGTCATTGAGCCAGCCGCCGGCGTGCGACACGCCCCCGCCAGCGGCTGCCTTCAGTCCGATCACCGCCGGTGACATCCGGATCACCAGCGGGACCTGATCTCAGCCGGGTGCCACCTCGTCAACGCCGGCCTGTCATCCTCTGTACCGACAGGGGGCGGACATGCTGGCTGAAGCGGTCTCTATCGACGGCGGGACGCTGCTGCTCATCCTCGTCGTCGGTCTGCTGTTCCTCGCCATGGCCGTGGCCATCGTGGTGTTCGGGTTCGTCCTGGCGCCGCGAGCAGCACGAGGCGAAAGCCGGGCCCTGGGGTGGTGGGTCGGAATCGTCGCCCTGGAAGGGCTCTACTGCCTGGGATCGCTGGCGGCCGTTCTCAGCGGCGACTTCAACCTGGGGATCCTGGTGCCCCTGGTCATCGTGGCTGCGCAGGTGGCCATCTTCCTCCGGGCCCGTCGGGATGCGGATCGATGACCGGACGCCAAGGCGAGCCAGCCGCTCAGTTCGACGGCGACCGGGTTGGCGGACGCGGCGACCGCAGGCCCGTAGGCAGTCGGCGCCGGCTGGTCCGGCGACACCCACGTCCCCGTCAGGCGGTCCCACCAGGTGAGGAACGGGCCCATGTTGACGAGACCTCCATCTCGACCGTGGTGGTGGCGATGGGCGGCGGGCGTCATCACGTGGGCCTCGAACCAGCGCGGGAAGCGGATGGGCATGCTGGTGTGCTCGAGCACCTGCCAGCAGTTGGAGACCGCGGCGCACACGATCACCACCCGCAGGTCGAAGCCGGCGAGGGCCAGCAGTGGGTGGTGGACCAGGCCGTGGAAGGGTGCCCAGGACTGCCGTAGCCCCAGGGTGGCGTCGAACGCCTCGCCCGAGTGGTGCGGTTGGTGGGCCGCCCAACCCACCCGCGTCCGGTGTCCGATGACGTGGTACACCCAGCCCGAGAAGTCCCAGGCGACGAACGCGGCAGCCACTCCGATCACCGGGTGGTCGTGCCAGAACGCCGCCGCCCCGTTCCACTGCTGCGTGGCGACCAGGTTCCAGAGGAACCGGAGCACCACGGTGTAGGCGACGCCGACTGCCAGCGCTCCGGCCGCCATGGCCGTGGCGGTGGCGGCCGAGCGCAGGATGGCGGCGCGCGCCGGTCCAGGCCGACGGCCCAGCCAGGCCACCTCGGCGCACACGCAGGCGAAGGCCAGGGCGTAAGGCACGTTCACCGCCAAGGCGTACGGCGTGGCAGAGGAGAGCACCCGGGACAGCCAGTCCACCAGGACCATGGTCAGAACCCGGCCCGAGGGCGTGGGCATCGGGCCATGCCACATGGTCGCACCTGAACGTTGGTCGTCGTAGCGTGAGTGCGTGCGGGGTTCCGAGGACTGGTTGGAGCGCATCGCCGGAATCCGGCAGTGGAGCCGGAACGGCGAGCGGGCACCGCACAAACCTCTCTTGCTGCTGTACGCCCTCGGGCGCCTGCAACGGACAGGGACCACCGAGGTGACCTACCTCGAGGCGGAGCCGGCTCTGGAACAGCTGCTCCACGACTTCGGCCCGCCCGGCCGGAGGTCATCGCCGGCCTATCCGTTCCACCACCTCCAGACCGATGGCCTGTGGTCGGTCACCGCCTCCAGCACCGAGATCCCCGGAAGTAGCCCCGCCCAGCTGCGGGAGACCGGAGCGACCGGCCGGCTCGTTCCGGCGCTGGAGGCTGCCCTCGTCGCCGACCCGCAGTTGCTCGTCCTCGCCAGCCGTGCGCTCCTCGACGCCAATTTCCCGGAGTCGTTGCACGGCGACATCTGCGCCCTTGTCGGGCTCGACCTTGCCGCGGTCGAGGTACAGGTCGTCCGCCGGCGTGCGTCATCGCTTCGACGTCGCGACCCGCGGTTCCGGGAGCTGGTGCTCATCGCCTACGAATACCGCTGCGCGATGTGCGGCTACGACGGCCGGCTGGGCGCCGAAGCGGTCGGGCTCGACGCCGCCCACGTCCGGTGGTGGGCGTTCGAAGGCCCCGACACCGTGGACAACGCACTCTGCCTGTGCAGCATCCATCACAAGCTCCTCGACCGTGGGGTCATGGGGATCGATTCCCGGAACCGGGTGTCGGTGTCCGCCCGCTTCGTCGGACGGGGCGCAGCAGCCGAGCTCCTGGTCCTCGATCTCCTGGGGCGAAGCCTGTACGAGCCGCAACGGGGCAACGCCCCGCCCTCGCCCGCCCACGTCGAATGGCACCACCGACAGGTGTTCTCAGGTCCCGCTCGGGTTCCGGCCTGAGCGGCTTACCCCGGTGGACCGTTCCACTTGAAGAGAACGAGCGTGGCGTCGTCGGTGAGCCGATCGTCCTGGTAGTCCAGGACCGAGCGCACGAGCCGGCGCACGATCTCCTCGGGCTCCAGCTGGTCCGACGCGTGTTGTCCCACCAGATCCACGAGGCGTTCGACGCCGAACTCCTCCTGTCCGGGCAGGTGGGCCTCGACGACGCCGTCGGTGTAGAAGAGGACGCTGTCGCCCGGTTCCAGAGCCGCGGTGGCAACCGGCGTGGGTGCGGCGGAGCCCTCGAGCCCTCCCAGCCCCCACGGCAGGCTGGGAGGACACCGCAACTCGTCGATGACCTTCCCGCCGCGGAGCAACAACGGCAACGGGTGCCCTGCGTTCGTCCATGTCATCTCGCCGGAGCCCATGTCGACACGGACCAGCTGCCCCGTGGCGAACGACAGATCTCGGAACTGGGCGCGCATGGTCTCGTCGAGGTGGGCATGCATCTGTTCGAGGCTCTGGCCTCGGCGGCGGTCGTGACGGTAGGCGCCGACGTTGAGGGCGGCGATGAGCGCCGACGCCATGCCGTGGCCCACGGGGTCGAACACTCCGAGGTCCAACACGGTCTCGTTGAGGGCATAGTCGAAGCAGTCGCCGCCCACCTCGTAGGCCGGCTCGATCAGGGCGGCCACGGTCATCCGCTCCGTCCTGAGCACGAGCGGGGGGAGCAGGTCCCATTGCATGCTGGCCGCCAGTGAGAGCGAGCGACGCCGCCGATGCAGGTTGTAGATGTCGGTCGCGCGCGCCTGGGTGGCGATCAGGTAACCGGCGAACACTCCCAGGTCCTCGCACGCCCGGACGATGTCGTCGTCGGCGTCGGCGACGGTGACGGCCAGGACACCGGTCCGGTCGGAACCTTCCACGATCGGCACCCACAGCCTGACGCCTTCGGGTCGTTGGACCGAGGTCGCCCGCTGGTCGACGAAGGCCCGGCCGGCCATGGTCGTCGCCACCTCCTCGCTCTTCGGGACCTCGGTGTGCGTGCTGCGATCCGGTAGCGGTTCGAGCGTCGTCTGGGCGAAATCCACCAGGTAGACCACGACGTCCGTCGCTCCGAACTCGCCGGCGATCCGCAGCACGATGTCCGGGATCGCAGCCGGATCGGCGCCCTGGGCAATCCGCAGCGCCCGACCCAGGCTCAGAGGTGGCATCGGGCGACGTTACAGCGACCTCTCGCGGCCAACCCCTGGTCCTACCCATTTTGTGATCGCTGCGCTACATTGACCCGACATTTCGGGCCCGGTGAAGGTCCGAGGGGCGCTCTGGGGGGCGAGGTTGGGGTCGAGAACAGTGGTGCGCGGCGGTCGAAGGATTGCCGCGACCCTTCTCGCGGGGGCGTGCCTGGTCTGCAGCCCTGCCGTCTTCACGACGAGTCCGGCCGACCTCGAGTTCGGAGCCGGACCGGCTGTGGCGGTGCCGGTCCTCCAGAGCCCGAGCCCGGCCGTCGCGAGCGTTCTGGCGCCACCGCCGTTGGTGGTTCCGACGGGCCCGAGCCAGTGGTTCCTGCCGTCCGGCAGGAACCAGGGGACCGAGGGGCTCGCCATGTTCCTCGCCAACCTGGCCCTCCGCGACAACGCACCGCTGTACGTGAGCGAGACGACGCGAGCGACGGGAGGGTCGAACTCCGACCATCACGTCAGCCGGACCGACTCATGGGCGGTCGACGTCGCCGTACGGGGCATTCAGCAGCCCACGGCCGCCACCCGTACGGCGGCGGCCAGGATCGCCTCGGCTCTGGGCGAGCCGAACTGGACCGGCGGCGACCTGACCAGGACGATCAACGGCTACCGCTTCCAGGTCCTGTGGCTCGTCGCCGGCCACTTCAACCACGTGCACGTCGGGGTGCGCAAGATCTGACCGGAACGGTCCCGTGACGGTCCATCATTGTGACGATGCGGCCGCTGCGAGCGAAATGGACGCCGCCGTCCTGAGTCGACGGTGCCGGCGTCATGCCGTATGAGTTCGCGCCCGGAGACCGGGTGCTTGTGGCCACGTTTGGACTCCAACGTCAGACCGGCACCCTGCGTCGCAAGACCAGGCTGCCTTGGAACCTTCGAGAAGGCTGGGTCGTCGAGCTCGACACCCCGCCACTTTTCGGCCGACGGACGCAGCGCGTCGGCCAGACAGCGCTCATCCCGCTCGAGTCCGTGCGGGAGCCGCCGGACACGCTGTTCAGGAGCTATGAGCTCAAGACCGGGGACCGGGTCCTCGTCACCGGCCTGGCGCTGCGGGGGCATACGGGCACTGTCATACGCAGAACCCGGTTGCCTTGGAACCTCCAAAAAGCCTGGATCGTCGACCTCGACACCGCCAAACCGCCTGGCGGGAAGAGACAACCGATCGGTGAGGGCATCTTGGTCCCACTTGCGGAGCCGCCTGAAGGGCCATGTGGAACGTGACTGCGTGATGTCTCGCACGAGCCACTCCGCCGTTCCCTCCATGCATTCCGAGAGTTCGAATACCCCACCCCTACCAGTGATCTCTGGGGGAGACCTGCGCGGACTGGTGCGGCATGTGGCAACCGGGACCGAGACCCTGTTCCTGGGGGACGAGGAGATCCTCGGCGTCCTCCACCAAGCGTCCGGCCCCAGGACGGCGATCGACGGCTGACTCCGTTCTCCGTTTTCCGCAGTCAGAGGCGGAACCGCCCCAGACGGGTACAAGGTGATGGACATGCAGGCTCTTGTGAAGACCGCGGCCGGGCCGGGACTGGAGCTCTGCGACGTTCCCCGCCCGCAGATCGGGATCAACGACGTGCTGGTGCGGGTGCACCGGACCGGCATCTGCGGCACGGACCTGCACATCGACGCCTGGGACGCCTGGGCCCAGCGGTCGGTCGCCCCACCGCTGGTGATCGGACACGAGTTCGTGGGGACGATCGTGGAGGTCGGGGCCAACGTCACCGACTTCAGGGCGGGCGAGCTCGTGTCCGGCGAGGGCCACGTTGTCTGCGGGCGATGCCGCCACTGCCTCGCCGGCCGGCGCGAGCTCTGTGCCCACACGATCGGCCTGGGTGTCGGTCGCGCCGGGGCCTTCGCCGAGCTCGTCTCCCTGCCGATGACGAACATCTGGCACCACTGGCCCGGAATCGACGAGGACGTGGCCGCCGTCTTCGACCCCCTCGGCAACGCGGTCCACACCGCCCTGGCCTTTCCGGTCCTCGGCGAGGACGTCCTCATCAGCGGAGCCGGACCGATCGGGCTGATGGCGACCGCCGTGGCCCGTCATGCCGGCGCCCGCCACGTGGTCGTCAGCGAGCCGATCGCCTATCGGCGCGACCTGGCCATGCGCATGGGCGCCAGCCTCGCCCTCGACCCGCGCGTCCGGAAGCTTCCCGACGTGTTCGAGGAGCTCGACATGGTCGAGGGCTTCGACGTGGCCATGGAGATGTCCGGGAACGCCACCGCGCTGCAGTCGGCGCTCGGGGCCATGGCGCATGGTGGCGGCATCGCCATACTCGGCCTGCCCACCGAGCCGGTCGGCATCGACGTCGGTGAGGTGGTGCTCAAGATGCTGACCCTGCGGGGGATCTACGGCCGGGAGATGTACGAGACCTGGTACAAGATGACGGTGATGCTGCGCTCCGGCCTGGACATCACTCCCGCCATCACCCACCGGTTCCACTTCACCGACCACGAGGCGGCGTTCGCCGCCGCCCGCAGCGGAGAGTCGGGCAAGGTCATCATGGACTGGACAGCCCACTGAACCCCCTCGGCTTCCTCGACGCGGAGGTGGCGGCGCTGCGCAGCCAGCACCTGTACCGCGGACTACGGATCCTGAGCAGCGCCCAGGGGCCGGTGGTGGAGGTCGACGGCCGCCGCCTCGTCAACCTGTCGTCGAACGACTACCTCGGGTTGACGCATCACCCCCGGCTCCGCAAGGCGGCGGTGGCCGCCGTGGAGGACTTCGGCGTCGGCTCGGGCGCGGTGCGGACGATCGCCGGCACGTTGTCCATGCACGAGGCGCTGGAGGCGGAGCTCGCCGAGTTCAAGGGCGTGGACGCGGTGTTGACGTTCCAGTCCGGGTTCACCGCCAACACCGGCCTGATCCCCACCATCACCGGCGAGGCCGACCTCATCGTCTCCGACGCCCTCAACCACGCGTCGATCATCGACGGAGCCCGCCTCTCCAAGGCCACCCGCCGGGTCTACCCCCACGCCGACGTCGCCGCCCTCCAGGAAGTCCTCGACGACGCCTCGGCGAACGGACGCCCCGGCACCGGCGAGCCGTACCGCCTCATCCTGGTGGCCACCGACGGTGTCTTCAGCATGGACGGTGACATCGCCCCGCTGCCAACCATCGTCGAGGCGGCCGAGTCGGTGGGCGCGGCCCTCCTGGTCGACGACGCCCACGGCTCGGGTGTGCTCGGCCGCGACGGCCGGGGCACGGTGGACCACTTCGGGCTCCACCGACGGGTCGACATCCAGGTCGGCACCCTGTCGAAGGCGGTGGGATCGCTCGGAGGCTACGTGGCCGGGCCGACCGCCCTGCGGGAGATCCTGACCCAGCGGGCCCGGCCGTTTCTCTTCTCGACGTCGCATCCCCCGGCGGTGGTGGCGGCGTGCCGGGAGGCGCTCCGGGTCATGCAGGAGGAGCCCGGCCTCCAGGCCCGGCTGTGGGCCAACACCGAGCGCTTCAAGGCCGAGCTGGCCCGCCTCGGTTTCGACACGGGCCGGTCGGCGACGCCGATCACGCCGGTCCTGATGGGCGACCCCGAGACGGCCATGCGCTTCTCCGACCGGTTGACGGGCGCCGGCGTCTTCGCCCAGCCGGTCGTGTTCCCGACTGTCGCCATGGACAAGGCCCGGGTCCGGACGATCGTCACCGCCGCCCACACCGACGACCACCTCGACTCGGCGCTGGAGGCCTTCGCCGAGGTCGGGCGCGAGCTCGGTCTCACCGGTTCATGAGCCCCCGGGCGCAACCGGGAGATGCCCGCCGGCGCAAGCGTGTTTTCTCCGGTGCGGGGTAGTATCCGGGGGTCACCGTCGCGCACGGCACGGTGGGAAAAACCCCTTAAGCAGCCAAGGAGGATTTCCGGCGTACGAGGAGTAACCGAATTGCAGGCCAACGATTCCGAGTTCTCATTGGTGTTCGGGCGTGCGCTCGGGAAAGTGGTTGTCAGCATCCACGGCCCGGTCGACGCCCGCACGGCGCCGGAGTTGCGGGACCGACTCCGGGATGTCATCGACGGGCAGGGCAACCGTCATGTCGTGCTCGACCTCAGAGGGACGACCCTCGTGGACCCGGTCGGCCTCACGGCTTTCGTCGATGCCCACAAGCGGATGCAGAGGATTGCCGGCGAGCTCGTTTTCAGCGGGCCGTCACCCGACCTGATCCACGCCTTCCGATCCGCCGATCTCGACAAGGTCTTCACCGTCACCCCTGCGTGGTCCCATCCGGCGTACGGCTACGGCCGCACCAACGCGGGCGACCGCGCCGGCTGGGGTCGCAGCGGTTGAGCAGCACGTAGCACTCGACAACTGATCGGGCGCCGGCCCGCGATCGACCGGCCGGACACAGCCACCGGACCGGCTGGCTCCCGAGCCGCCACGGGCGGCGCTACGCGGTCGCCGATCTCATCGCCGGGCGCTGGCTGGCGCGCCATCCTCTGCGCAGTCTGCGGCGCTCCTCTTCGTCCTTGCCCCCCCAGATGCCGGCTTCCTGGTTGCTCTCCAGCGCGAACTGCAGGCAGGCGCTCTGCACTGGACACGCCCGGCAGACCGCCTTGGCCGCCTCGATCTGTTCGACAGCGGTTCCGGTGTTCCCGGCGGGGAAGTACAACTCCACGTTGGTGTGCCGGCAGGCGGCGTCGTTGCGCCAGTCCTCGGCATTCCAATCGAATACGGGGCTCCATGTCACAGCCATTGGTCACTCGTTTCCGCTTCTCGGATTTCGGGCGCTTGGGAACACACGACGGGGCGCGCCAGAGGCGGCCTGGAAGGCGAGAGAAGTGGATGCGGAGCCGCCACGAGAACTGCCACCCCGACCCTCCCCTGCGCATCTCCATTCCACGGCGACGCTGCCAGGGTCCGGGGCAACGGGAATGCTGTGTCGAGCGCTCCGAACGAGGAACAATCGACCCCAGGAGTTTACGCTATAGACGGGACTCTTCGGCAAACTTCGCGGAACGTTCTCCGGAGTAGGCTCTTGGCACATGACCGGCGGGCGCCGCCGACGCATCCTGGCCGAGATCGATGACGGTTCGGGGACCGAGGTCACCGCCGTGGAGTTGTGCGGCGTCTGCCGGAGGGTCACCGGCATGAGCGGGGCCGGCATCATGCTGATGTCGGGCGATCTGCCCCTCGGGTCGCTCGGCACCACCGGCGCGGTGAGCGCATTGATCGAGGATCTGCAGTACACCCTCGGCGAGGGCCCTTGCGTGGACGCCTACCAGCTCGGTCGCCCGGTCCTGGAGCCGGACCTCGCCGACCCTGCTGTGCCGCGGTGGATGGCGTTCACGGGGCCGGCCCTCGACGCCGGGGTGCGGGCCGTCTTCGGCTTCCCCCTCGAGATCGGAGGGGTCCGCCTCGGGGCCCTGGATCTGTTCGCCGACCGCCCCGGAAGGCTCTCCGACGACCAGCATGCCGACGCGCTGGTCGCGGCCGACATCTCCGCCGAAGCGGTGCTCGTCATGCAGGCGAAGGAGTCGGTGGGCGTGCTCGCCCCGGAGCTGGAGCGGGGCTCGAACTTCCAGTACGTCGTGCACCAGGCCGCCGGAATGGTCTGTTCCCAGCTCGACGTCGGCATCGCCCAGGCGCTGGTCCGCCTCCGCGCCTACGCCTTCGCCCACCAACGCCTGCTGGCCGAGGTCGCCGCCGATGTCGTCGCCCGCCGCCTCCGTTTCGACGATCGGGACCCCTAGCGGGTAGCTCTACCATGTTCGGGGCTCGAGAAGCGGGCCGAGGGAGCTGACATGCCTCGAGAAGGGCTGCTCGCCCAAGCGTTCGTGGAGCTGGCCGACAGCCTGGTCGACAACTTCGACGTCGTCGACCTGCTCACCCGTCTGGCCGACCGGTGCGTGGACATCATGGACGTGGCCGCCGCGGGGCTCATGCTGGCGTCGGCGGGCGGGGAGCTGCGGGTCATCGCGTCGTCCAGTGAGGCCATGCGTGTCCTCGAGCTCTTCGAGAGCCAGGCCGACGAGGGACCCTGCGTCGACTGCTACCGGACCGGTCAGCCGATCGTGAACCTGAGGCTCGACGAGGTGGACAGCCGCTGGCCCCTGTTCGCCCCCAAGGCCGTGGAAGCCGGCTTCCGGTCGGCCCACGCCCTCCCCATGCGCCTCCGGGGCCAGACCATAGGAGCCCTGAACATGTTGAGGGTCGACGAGGGGCCGATGCTCGAGACCGACGTCGTCGCCGCCCAGGCCCTCGCCGATGTGGCCACCATCGCCATCCTCCAGCACCGGGCGGTGTCCGATGCCCAGGACCTGAACGAGCAGCTGACCCAGGCCCTCAACACCCGGATAGTCATCGAACAGGCGAAGGGCGTGGTGGCCGAACGGGCCGAGGTCGACATGGAGCAGGCCTTCGCCCGGCTGCGCCGGCACGCCCGGAACCACAACCTGCGCCTGGCCGACGTCGCCAACGCCGTCAGCACCAAGGTGCTGGCGGTGACCGCCCTCGACGCCTGACCCGTCCGACTCGGCCGGGCCGGGGATTGTAGATGTGAGGCGGCCGGCGGTCTACGTTCGACCGCTGTGACCAGGCGTGACCCCTGGGCCGGCATCCTCTCCGGGCCCGTCGACGGCCCGGCCCGGCTGCGGGCCACCTATCCCGAGGTGCACGCCGCACCCGGGCTGCAGGCCCGCCACCGGGGAAGCGGGTTCACGGGCACGCTGGCCCGTTGGGAGCGCGACGGCGTCGTGCTGCGGGGCGCCAGTGGCCTGGAGCGGATCTTCGTCGCCACGCCCGGCGGCTTCGATGTCGAGGGAAGGGCGGTCACGCTGGTGCAGCCGCCCGTCGCCCGGGTGGGGGACGGCCCGGCTCCGGTCACGGCATCCGGCTCGCTGGCCGTGGCCGGGCAGCGGGCACGCGTGGCCCGGGCCAGTCGCATCCTGGTCGAGGGGGTCCACGACGCCGAGCTGGTGGAGCGGGTGTGGGGCGACGACCTGCGGGTGGAGGGGGTGGTGGTCGAGCGGCTCGACGGCATCGACGACCTGGCGGCGGTCGTCCGCGCGTTCGGGCCCGGCCCGACGTGCCGCCTCGGAGTGCTGGTCGACCACCTCGTACCCGGCAGCAAGGAGGCCCGCCTCGCCACCGAGGTGCGCCATCCACACGTGCTCGTGACGGGGACCCCGTTCGTCGACATCTGGCAGGCGGTGAAGCCGGTCGTCGTCGGCATCCCCGGCTGGCCGGAGATCCCCAGAGGCGTCGACTGGAAGACAGGTGTCTGCGCGGACCTGGGCGTCGATCCGACGACCATGTGGCCGAGGATTCTCGCCTCGATCCGGTCCTACGCCGATCTTGAACCGGCCCTGGTGGGAGCGGTCGAGCGGCTGATCGACTTCGTCACCGAGCCCGACTGAGCAGGTAGTCCAGGTCGTCGGCCACCCAGGCCTGCACCGCCCCCTCCCGGTGGACGGCCCAGGTGAGCAACGTCCCGTTGAACGTCACCTGGACGGCGCGCGCCAGGCGGGCGGTGTCGCAGCGCTCCAGCTCCCCGGCGGCTACCGCGGCGTCGAGGATCGAATGGATCTGGGCCCGCATGCCTTCGGCATGGTCGAGCGCCAGCCGGTGGAAGTCCGGTTCCCGAAGGTCGATCTCGAACAGGGCAAGGTGGTTGGCGAGAGCCTCCGGGGTGGTGGCGAAGG